>NZ_JAAZQI010000014.1:0-198326 GCF_012275345.1 Rhizobium sp. SG570
AGCGTGTCGATGCCGGAGATCTCCGTCGTCAGCGACCGCGTGCCGATCAGGCCCATGACCCAGGGAATATGCACGGCATAATGGGTCTCGCGCGCCTCCTGGTCCGGAAAACCGAAGGCGGTGAAGGCAGCCGGCGCCGGCTCGGTCGTCCACATGCCCTCGATCGCCGCGAGCTTCATCTTCTGATGTTCGGTCGTCAGATAACCGCTTTCGTCGCCAAGCACGACGACCGACAGTGCCGAGGCGAGACCGAAGGATGCTGCGACCGTCATCGAGCGCTTGGCGATCTCGATATGCCGGCCTTTCAGCATGTACCAGGCGGAGACGCCAAGCACGAAGACCGAGGCACAGACGTAGCCTGCCGAAACGGTGTGGACGAATTTCGCCTGGGCGACCGGATTGAAGACGACATCGAAGAAGCTGGTGATCTCCATGCGCATGGTCTGCGGATTGAGCGCCGACCCAACAGGGTTCTGCATCCAGCCATTGGCGATCAGGATCCACAGTGCCGAGAAGTTCGAGCCGAGCGCGACAGCCCAGGTGGCCACCAGATGGCCGACCTTCGACAGCTTGTCCCAGCCGAAGAAGAACAGGCCGACAAAGGTCGCCTCCAGGAAGAAAGCCATCAGGCCTTCGATCGCCAGCGGTGCCCCGAAAATATCGCCGACATAATAGCTGTAGTAACTCCAGTTCATGCCGAACTGGAATTCCATCACGATGCCTGTGGCGACACCGAGCACGAAATTGATGCCGAACAGCGTCCCCCAGAACTTCGTCATCTGCCGCCAGATCTGCCGCCCGGTCATGACATAAGTCGTTTCCATGATGGCAAGCAGCACGGACAGGCCGAGTGTCAGCGGCACGAACAAGAAGTGATACAGCGCCGTCATGGCAAACTGCAGACGCGATAGCGCCACGATATCAAGGTCCATAGTCTTTCTCCAACGCCTCAAAGGGTGGTTGATGCACCTTGGCCTCGAACGGCCTCGGTTATGATTGATCGATCAGACGTCTCAGTCCTGCCTCAGCCGGGCGAGCGCTGCGTCGAATTTGGTTTCTCCTCGCCGCGCGGTCGCGACGATGCGGCCCTTGTCGAGAACGACGATCCGGTCGGCGATCTCTGCTTCACGGCGAATATGGGTGGCGATTACGAGCGACCGGCCGCAACCGTGACTGGCAAGGCGCCGCATTACATCCCGTCCGGTTTCGCGGTCGAGACCTTCGGTCGGCTCATCGAGCAGCCACAGTTTGGCGCCGCGCAGGAACAGACGGGCAAGCGCCAGGCGACGGGATTGTCCGCCGGACAGACCAAGGCCGCCTTCACCGAGGGGCGTGTCGATGCCTTTCCGCAGAGCCAATACGTCTTCAAGGAGGCCGGCATCCGCAAGCGCGGTGTAGAGCATCTGGTCGTTTGCATCCGGGGCAGCAAGACGCAAGTTATCTCGCAGACTGTCTTGGAACAGCTCCGTGCGCTGGGTCAGCATCGCGGCCGTTGCGGTTTCGACCGTGCCTCTTACGGTGGCGAGTTCGCCGGCGAGAATGGCAAACAGGGTTGATTTTCCGGCTCCGCTCGGGCCGATCACCGCGAGATGCTCGCCCAATGCCAGAGAAAGCGTGATATCCTCAAGCGAAGCCATCGCCGCTCCGTCATATCGGGCGGAGACACCGGAGACCCGGACGGCCAGGCCTTCTGGCGGCATCAGATGTGCAGGGGGGTGAGCAGTCTGTACTAGGCGAGGTGAAAGGCGGCGGGCGGCAAGCACGGTACGGCCGAGTTCCAGCGCCCCACGGCGCAGTGCTGCAAAGGGTTCGAGCGCCGCGAGGGCAATCAGCAGGCCGAGTGCGGCAACCGGTGCACCGATAATGCCGCGTTCGGCCAGCGAGGTGACTATCAGCAAACTGCCGGACAGCAGCGCTGCGGAGGCGAGGCCAAACCCCGCTGTTACTCCGCTTTCGATCCGGTTCAGTCTGTCGTCTGCCTCGCGCAGGCGGCGATCGGCGGCGGCGATCGCTGAGCATTGGGCCTGCAATCTCCCGGCCATGACGAGTTCGGTCTGTCCGGCGACGAGATCGACCGCGCGCGAGCGCAGCGCCTCGATCGCATGTGCGCGCCGCCGCGCCGGTTTCAGTGCCAAGCGTCCCGCAATGATTGGAATGCAGAGACCGGCAGCGAGCAACCACAGGCCAGCGAGCAGACCGAACGGAACCGACAGAAGCATCAGCGCGATGCTGACCGCCAGGCCCGAGACGATAGCGACAGCGGCCGGCACCAGGACACGCAAATAGAGGGAATCGAGCGCATCGATATCCGCCGTCAGCCGAAAAAGCAGCTTGGCTGGCCTGCGCATCAACATCGTTGCCGCATTGGGTGCCGCCCAGCCGCGAAAAAGATTTTCGCGCAGCGCGGCAAGGACGCCGAGCGTCGCGTCATGGGTGGTCAGCCGTTCGCCATAGCGCGCAGCGGTGCGAAGGATCGCCAGCAGCCTGATGCCCGCCGATGGAGCAAAGACGTCGAAGGTGATGGCTGTCGCCGTGAGGCCAGCGAGCGAAGCCGCCGTGATAAACCAGCCCGAGAGCCCGAGCAGTGCGATGCCGGCGAACACGGTCAGGGCTGACAAGAGTGCGCCGAGCAGCAATGCGCGCCCGCGCGCTGCCAGGAAAAGGCGAAAGACGGGATAGAGGGCGGAGAATGTCGATGTCATGCCGCTTTCTCCCGGGCCGATGCGTCAATATGGATGATCCGGTCCATTCTTGCGGCCAGAGCCGGATCATGGGTGGCAACAACAAGCGTCCGTCCATGCGCAACGGCCAACAATGCGTCGGTGACATCGCGCGCGGTTTCTGCGTCGAGATGAGCGGTCGGCTCGTCCGCGAGGATGATGTCGGCATGCGGGGTCGCGGCAGCGCGGGCAATCGCCAGCCGTAGGGCCTCGCCTCCGGACAGCCCCGCCCCACCTTCGCCGATCGGCGCCCCGCCACGCTGAATTGCGATCCGCCGGAGAGAGGCAAGATCGATTGCTTGTTGTACGTCATATGGAGTGACTTCGGGGCGGCCGAGCGTGACGTTGCTGTTCATCGTGCCGGCAAAAATATGCGGTCGTTGCCCGATCCAGGCCATCCGGGCGCGCAGTGTCGCGGCGGACGTGTCATCAAGCCGCTCTGCGCCGACATGGATCGTACCGCTCTGTGGAGGGGCCAGACCCGCGATCAACGACAGCATCGTTGTCTTGCCCGCACCGCTTGCTCCCAGGAGCGCCACGTGTTCGCCAGCTGCGATTGCAAGGCTGAGATCATCAAAAACAGGCGCAAGGTCGGGACGATGCCGGAAACAAAGGCCACGAATGTTGATTGTCGGCAATGGACGATCTCGGCCGGTTTCCATCGCCTTCTCGTCGCGCCAGCCCGACATAACCATACCAGTACCTGACAGTGCGTCGAGCGCCTCCAGCGCCGCTTCTCCCGCCGCCCGGTCGTGCCAGACTGCCGACAGTTCGCGCAACGGCTCGAAGAAGCTCGGAGCCAGCAAGAGAATGAATAGGCCGTGGGTCAGGCTCAACCGGCCGGACCATGTGCCGACATCGATCGCGCCGAGCAGGCTGAAGCCGACATATACGGCCACTGCGGCAACGCCCAGCGCGGCGAAAAGCTCCAGTACCGCGGAGGATAGAAAGGCAATTTTGAGCACCGCCATGGTTCTTATTCTGAGCTGTTCGGCATCGGCCCGCAGCCGCAAGGCGGTACGGTCGACTGCGCCGAGTGCGCGAATGGTGGCAAGCCCGCGCAGCCGGTCGAGCAGGAAGGCATTGAGCCCGCCGGTCTCAGTCAGTTGTTTCTCGCTCGCCGCCTTGGCGCGCCAACCGATCAGGGCCATGAACACCGGGATCAAAGGCGCCGTAAAGAGCAGAATAAATGCGGCTATCCAGGAAACCGGTGCAACGCAGATAAGAATGACAAGTGGTACCGCACTCGCCTTCAGCTTTGCGGGACGGAAGCGGGCAAGGTAGGGCACGATGGTTTCGGCCTGCTCGGCGATGAGACTGGCGGCAAATCCGGATGCGGCACGGTTACTGTCCAATGGTGAGCGGGCGGCAAGGGCTGTCGCCGCAATGTTGCGCCGAAGGGTTAGTTCGGTGCGCGCTGCTTTAAAGGCCAAACGTCCGCCGAACGCATCCAGCCCAGCGCGGAGTGCGCCAAGAAGAAAGATGAGCAGGGCCGGTATCGCCATGGCGGGTATGCTATGTCTGTCGGCGATCACACCTATCCCGCTGGCAAGCGAGGCAGCCTGGGGAATCCAGAGAAGGGCTGACAGGGTCTGCACGAGCGCAGCCAGCGATAGCTTGGCGGGAACTATCCTTCGCGATGGGACCTCCGTAGATCCCGATCGGGTCGAGACTTTGGCGACCTCGGTATCAGGCTCTTGTCCGGCTTCGGGTATTGCTCCTAGGTCGAAGAAAGCGCTGGTCATCACCTTACCCCTTGTCGGTGGGTGTGGTTCGTGCGCCTCCGGCTGAGCGAAACCATGGGTTTGTTCAGCTCCTCGACAAGTCCGAAATGAGGAATGAAGGATTGGACGAAAGGCGGAGGCATCGCGGTGATTGCCATCGCTGCCTTGCCTTCCGCCGGTTCAGAAGACCGGGCATTTCGTTCGAAAGCTTTGGCGAATGTGATGTCACTCATGCGTCGGTCCAGGCCGTTTGCGTATTGGTCTTGACGTTTTCTAGTTTGCCTGAGCGGACCTCGCTTTGACTTAGGTCAACCTCGAGAATTATGGGAGACATAGGCCTTGCCACGCGCGCCCACCATTTTCGCAAGATCCCAGTCGTCACGAACAAATAGGTTCTGGTTGCACAAGGCGCCCGAATAGCGACTAAACGGTCGGGAGGGGGTTCGAGCCAATCGATCGCCACCCGCCCCGCCGTCCTCCCTTACGCCGATAGAGATTGCACGGTTCAGACTGTTTCAGTCGGCGCCGGCATTGCAACGCCAAGATAGGGGTCGATCCATGCGATCTGATCGGTAACAGACTTGACGCCTGGCACGTTCTCCGCCGCAACCTTGGCAGCCAGTCGTTCTCGTTCGTCGAAGATGCTACCGGATAGTTCGACAACGCCGTTCTGAACGCTCACCTTTATGAAGCCATTCTGGCTCCAACTCTGATGCGACAGTTCCGCAATGACCGCCTCGGCGATCTGATCGTCGCTGGCCTGCGCCTTCTCCTTTGGCAGCATGTTGGCCAATGCCCGTAACAGATCCGATCGGCAGACGATGCCGATCACTTTGCCTTGTACGACGACGGGCAATCGCTTGATCCCATGCTTCTCCATCAGATCGACGGCATCGGTGAGCGCGGCTTTGGGGGCAATAGTGACAACGTCCGACGTCATCACTTCTCCGACGCTACGGCCATGCGAAAGCACATACTCATCAGCAAGCTTGCCGGGGCTGGTCAGAAACTCGAGCAGCCAGGATCGCTTGCGCTCCGTCTGCAATTCCCCGCGGCGAAGGAAATCGCCTTCGCTGACAATGCCGACAAGCTGTCCGCCGGCATCGACGACCGGAAGACCGCTGACGTGACGATCGAGCATAATCGTGGCCGCGTCCACGACAGATGTCTTGGGGCTTACGGTGATAGCTGGCGCGTTCATGATTTCTTGAATGAGCATGGTCGTCTCCGGGCGATGATTTGGCTTGTGGTTGCCGATAGGGGTGGCATGTTCCATGCCGAGAAAGTTATGGCGTGCAGGATGGCTATGCTTTGATCGACATCAAATGAGCAGGATTAGTTGAGGTCATTGGCAAGCTTTGTTTGCGCGACAGCCGAACGCTTGCTTGAAAGCAGTGCGGCAACTTCAAATGACCACAGCGGGAGAATGGCGGGGCGGCCGCTATGAGACGAACATCATTACGGCTGCGACCGCCATCAATGCGACCGTGGCCCAGCCGATGCATGCTGCCAATATCCCTATCGTGTATGGACCCATGACCTTTGGGTTTGCCGCCAACAACAGAATGACGGCAATCAGGGGAACCGCCAGCAGCCCATTTATGACGGCGCTCCAGAACAGTGCGCTCATCGGATTGATCGGCGAATACTGTATGACCAGAGCCAACAGCACACTTATGGCGATCACACCGTAAAAGCCTCGGGCATCGTTAGGAGTGCGCTCCAGTCCGAATTTCCAACCCATGGCCTCTGCAAGTGCATAACCGGCGGAACCTGCGAGAACAGGCACGCCGATGAGGCCGACACCTAAAATTCCGAGCGCGAAGATAAGAGCGGCAAACGGTCCGGCCAGTGGCCGCAACGCACTTGCCGCTTGCGCGGCGGTGTCGATCTGCGTGATGCCGGCGACATTCAGCGTCACGGCGGTTGCCAGTATGATGAAAAAAGCCGTGAGGTTGGAGTAGAGCATGCCGCTCCAGGTATCCCAGCCAATCCGTCGGAGCTCTTTGGGGGCTGACGCATTGTCTTTGGACAACGCCGTCGCATCGGACTGCGCGTTCATATCCTCCACCTCCTCAGATGCTTGCCAGAAGAAAAGATAGGGGCTGATTGTGGTCCCGAAGACGCCGACGACCACAGCGGCGTAGGCTGGTGTCGGGGTGATGGTCGGCCAGATGGTTCTCAAGGCGACCTGCTGCCAGTCAATATGGACGGTGAAAAGGACGGCCGCATAGGCCAGGAGCGAAACTGTCAGCCACTTCAGGAACGCGACATAGCGGTGGTATGGAATGAAGACCTGAAGCGCGAGCGTCCCGAAGACGAAGAGCATCGTCATCAGATGCCGGTTGAAGCCTGTGACCAACTCCGCGACTTCACCCATGGCCGCAACATCCGCGGCAATATTCAGAATATTGGCGATCAGAAGCGAGAACACCACGACATAGAGCACGAAGGGCGGGAAGGTTTCCTTTATGTTTGCCGCCAAGCCCCGCCCAGTCACACGCCCGATCCGCGCGCAAGTCGCCTGGACGACAGCCATCATCGGAAACGACACCGGCATGGTCCAAAGCATGTTCAGGCCAAACTGCGCGCCTGCCTGGGAGTAAGTCGCGATGCCGCTCGGGTCATCGTCGGCAACGCCGGTAATGAGACCCGGCCCGACGCTGGCGAGCGGGTGCTCGCGCAGACGAGCCAGCCGACCCGATATGCGCGAACGCCACGAGGTTTGTTGAACAGTGGTGAGTTCCTGTGTCATCGGCCATCGTCGGGGGTGGCTGAGAAGCTGACAACGTTCGAAGGGGAGAGTATTGTCCGATCAACATATCCGCCGACACCTCGAATGTTCTCCACAAGTATCCGGATCGCCTGACGTTGGATATCGGAATCGAGGTTTCCGCGCACCTCCACCTGTCCGTCTTTAACGGTGACGTCGACCCTGTCGCTCCCAATCCCCAGATCCGTTACCAACCGGGTTCTGATGGCGAGCCTCACGGCATCGTCACCAATGGCGATATTTTGAACAGGCGCGTCAATGATCAGGTTGAGCAGATCGCTCCGACTGACGATACCGACAAGGCGATGGTCACTGATGACCGGAACTCGTTTTATCTTGTGAGATAACATCAGGCCGCCAATCCGCCCGACATCGGTATCCGGGGCGACGCTTATAACGTCGTGGCTCATGGCCTCGCCGACCGACCAGCCGTACATTTGAATATAAGTGTTCAAACCATGCTGATCGTCACGTTTCAGGGTGCCATTCACAGCCGACGCGCAATTATTGCCAAAGCGTCGCATGAGATCCCCTTCAGTCAGCATGCCACACACCTTGCCATCGTCATCTATTATCGGCAAGCCGCTGATATCATTGGCGCGCATCAGCAATGCCGCATTTCGAACGTTCATTGTCGGCGGTGCCGTGATGACGTTCCGTGTCATGATGTCCTTCGCTTGCATTGCTCTCATCCCTGGTTGCTATGGATATTCCTGTTACAGTCGTGCTTACGGAAGCTGTAGCGCGGCGAAATGAACATCAGGCGTTCCCCGAGCCGCTCGATCTTCCGAGCGATCAGCAGGCATGTTTTCGGGTTTTCTCCAGATCGATCGCTTGTTCTTGTGCGCAAGCCAGCAAACCTTCCGCATATTTCTCGGCAGACTCAGTGTCGGTTCCGCACAATCTGGCATCATGGCATTTTCGATCGATGGCGTGCCGCATCGCTTTCATGAGATCGCCTCTCTCGCCGGCGTCATGAAGGCGTATCAGCCGAGTGAGCGCCGTCAGCGCGATGAGTTCGAGGATCATCATGCGACCTACTACATCGCCGAGGGAGGGGATGGCCCTAGAGGCTGCACCGCCGAGGCTATCGCGCTTGGCTCTGAGCATTGACTTGTTCCTTCATGGGTTGTTTGCATGAAACAGTTTGTCAACAATCGTTGCGGCATCATTGATCGGTATCAATGATGCAAGGAATCTTTCCGGCCACGCGAAAGTGTTAGTCAGGCGATTTATCTCTTAGGACAACTGTGTATTGGAGGCTGGTCTTGCCTCGGCATTCCTGCGGTGCCTGGATGAACCATCCTCCAATTCAGACGATAGTCCCAAAACGCGCAACGCATTCAAGATGACCGCGACGTCGATGGCTTCCTGCAGCAGAGCCCCATGCAGCGGCGGCAGATATCCAAACGCTGCGGCGATCATGCCGGCGACCGAGAGACCAAGCCCCACCATGACGCTTTCGCGCGCGATCGTAACGGTCCGGCGTGCGATGACCAGCGCATTTGCCAGAGGATCGAGCCGATCCACGAGCAGGACGACGGATGCCGCCTCCGAAGACGCTGCTGCTCCACGTGCGCCTAAGGCAACACCCACGTCCGCGGCCGCCAGCGCCGGAGCATCGTTGACGCCATCCCCCACCATCATAACCGGGCCGAAGCTTCTCGCGGCAACGACGGCGTCAACTTTCGAAGCGGGCGTCTGTTCGCCGAGCACCCGTTCAATGCCAAGTATGCTGCCGACATGCGAGGCAACATCCAAACGATCGCCGGAAGCAAGAATGATTTTCTCGATTCCAGCGCTGCGCAATCGCTGCAGAACGCCCACCGCTTCCGCACGCACCGGATCGGCCATGATGATACTTCCTGCGACCATACCGTCGATCGCGACCGTCACAACAACCTCGCCGGCGCGATGATGACCTTCAACGGTGTAGGATGGGCGCTCAGAGCTTCGACTTTTCACAAACCGGTCGCCGCCGACCACAACTCGGCGTCCATCGACCGTTCCTTCAAGCCCGGTTCCACCGATCTCTTCGACGTTGGTCGGCGGCGAGAGTGTCAGATGGCGCGCCTGCGCTTCTGCAATTAGCGCGGCCGCCATGACATGACTCGAGGCTTGATCAACCGAAGCGGCAAGACGCAACAACTCGTGCTTGTCGATCCAGTCGCTACAGCGAATGGCCACGATTTGTGCCTTACCGTGTGTGAGCGTGCCGGTCTTGTCGAGCACGGCAACCCGCACTCGGCTGAGAGCTTCAAGAGCGCCACCGTCTTTTACCAGGCAGCCGATCGAGGCGCAGCGCGAGATGCCCGACATAAGCGCGACCGGGACCGCCAGGATAAGCGGACATGGCGTCGCTATGACCAGTACCGCCAAGGCGCGCCGCGGATCGTCGGACAACAGCCAAGACGACGACGCTATCGTCACCGCCATGAGCAGAAACACCAGGCCGTAGCGGTCGGCAAGGCGTGTCATGGGCGCTTTGCTGTTCCGCGCCGTCTCGACGAGGCGCACGACCGCAGCGTAGGTGCTCTCAGACGCGGGGCGCAGTGCCTTGAGGGTAAACACAGGACCTATCGATGCGCTCCCGCTTAGAACCTCTTCGCCGGTCAGATGATCCACCGGCAGCGCCTCGCCCGTCAACGCTGACTCATCGAGGACAGCTCGGGGAGACAGGAGAATGCCATCAACGGGCAGAACTTCTCCTTGGCGAATCATGATGCGATCGCCTGCGCCGATCGCCTCGATCTGGATCAGTTCCAATTGGTCGCCAGAATAACGAAATGCAGTTCGTGCCACTCGTCCGACAAGGGCCGCCATTTCACGAGCTGCGCGGCCGGATGCATATCCTTCCAACATCTGTCCGCCCGCATACATCAGGGCTACGACATTGGCGGCCAGATACTCACCAAAGAAGAGCGCGAATGCCATCGATAGAGCGGCCAAGATATCGAGCCCAAAATCGCCGCGGCGCAAGGAACGGAAAGCCTGCAGCAACAATGTAGCCAGGATCGGCAAGGTAGCGAAAGTCCAGATAAGAGAGGCAAGCGCAACACTGTCGATCGATAGAAGGGTCAAGCCTGCGAGAAGCCCAGATGCTGCGATCAGCAACAACAATGCCCCTTCGATCTTAAGCGAGGATGCGAGAATGCTGATCACTCCGACGAATGGCATGTTTTGCTCCGGTGCTGCCTGTAGCCGATATGCGGCTCAACCAATCGGCTCATTGAAACCGGATTCCTCGGAACAGACATTGATCCGTCGCAATGTGGCCGGCTCCCCGACATCGCAATTTCACCGAAGGCGGCAGTCGTTCGTGTGTCGCCGCCTCTCTGCCAAGTATCGAACTTCTTTTTTGATCGCCTTTCGCGTGTCACGGCTGGTTGACCTTGATCAATGAAGCGATCCTCGCGCGGCCCTATGCTTCTTCAGTCAATAGAGTTTTAAGGAGGTGGCCATGGACGACATCGCTCTCAGACAGAATATTCTGGATGAACTGGAATTCGAGCCGAGAGTGGATGCGGCCGATATTGGTGTCGTCGCACGCGACGGCATCGTCACTCTCACCGGACATGTTGGCACATATGCGGAAAAGGATGCTGCCGAGAAGGCCGTGAGACGCGTCAAAGGCGTCCGCGCCATAGCCCAGGAAATGGACGTTCGGATCTTGGGTCCAAGGCGCACCGATGACGACGACATTGCCCGTCGCGCTGTCAAAATGGTGGACTGGAATATCTCCATTCCAAAGCAAATGGTGCAGATCCGCGTATGCAAGGGCGTCGTCACGCTTACCGGCAAGGTGGAATGGCAGTACCAAAAGAATGCTGCCACTGCCGCTGTCAGGGATCTCGCCGGAGTCGTCGGCGTCTCCAATCTCATAGATGTCGTTCCTGGCATCAGCGCCGACGACGTCAAGAGGCGCATTGAAAATGCGCTGGAACGCGACGCGGAATTAGAGGCCCAGGCAATCCAGGTCGATGTTTCCAGTGGCAAAGTCACCTTGAAGGGCAACGTCAGGACCTTGTCCGAGCGTCGTGCGGCGGAACGTGCCGCATGGTCGGCTCCCGGCGTCCACACGCTCGATGATCAGCTGTCCATCAGCTGATCCGCGTTCGACATTAAGAGAGGATGCAAAAACATGAGCACGGATTGCACACGAACGGGGGAAGCTCTGCTTGCAGGTGCAGGATATCCCCTCCCGCACCACCAGGACTGCGACTTTCGCCTCGACCGAGCAGACAGCGACGAATGGGAGATTGCGGTCCTGTCGCCTTGCGCCCAAGCGTGGGTTCGCGACGAACTGTGCTATCCTTTGGGCCAATCTCTGGGCGGCAGCTTCAAGGTAGACATACTGAGTGCGGACCGGTTTCTGAAGCAGGCGCGCGCGCGAGGATTTCGAACCGAATTTGTCGGCACGGGCGGTAAGGATCTCTTTTGAGAGGTGGGGGCATGTATAAGACAATCGTCTGTGCCATTGGTCCTGGATCGAAGGAGAGGGCCGAGCATCTCCTGCGTACCGCCCACGCGCTTCTCGATGCCGATGGCACCCTGCATCTCGCTCACTCCGTCGAGCGTTTTCCGTCTCTTGGCATGCAAGGACCGGATGATCGGGCTGTCTCTATCATCAGCGAGGCGGAAGAAAAGCTCTCGCAGCTTTGCAGGAAGCTTCCAATGCCGGCGCCTGTCCATGTTTCCACCGGCCGTGCCGCCGATGCGGTCCTGGCGATTGCCGCCGACGTGAAGGCCGATCTGATTGTCGTGGCCGCTCACGAGCCCGACATTCTCGATCATGTCTTTGGATCGACGGTCGATCACATTGTCCACCATGCAAAATGCTCCGTTCACATCGATCGGATTCCCCCGGCGCCGAGACAATAAATATCCAACCTATTCAGATGCTGGACTGCGTCGTCGCATTGGCCGTTCGATCGCTCAAGCGTAGGCTTGATGGCGTGTGTTGTGACCATTCACGGCCCTCGATCTCAAGACATATGGTTTGACCTCAGACGAGGTGGCGATACGCTGCCAGACAACAGCAAGTACGGATGTCGACAGGATCACCGTGCCTCAACAATCTTGTGTTCAGTCAATGCGGGCCATCCGTCGCCGATCTGAATGCTATCGCCGGCCTCGCACCTCATTGAGACATGTCAAAGTGTCCGTTCAAGCGCCTTGCTAAGCATGACATGTGCAACCATTCCGCTGGGATTTGCCCGCCCTTGCGTGGTTGCTGATGTTATCGCGCTGTGGAGACCATGCGCTATGAAATGGCATACATCGCATCAGTTTCCCGCGCTGAGGCTTGTCGTGCGCTCCGGTGAGAAATGCAGGGTCGTCAAAACCGTTTGGGATGCGGCGGTAACTTTGATCTCGGACTGGCCAACCGACGATGGCGAGGAATATGTCGTGGCGATAAGGGCATGCCTAGATGCCTTGCATGACGTCATCCCCCCGGAAGCGGTCAGGGAAGCTCTCATCCGCGCCGCTGCAGAAGAGCGGATCCTGTATATTTCGGTCATCGAATGACGAGGCTTTGCGCACACGAGGCTTACTCGCTTCACCCAACGACGCCGAACTTTGGCCTGTTGATGTATATCAAGGCCCCAAGTTCCAAGATCGCCTATCAATTAATGACGAATGCTCAGCGGAAATCTCATTGTTTGCTGTGACTTCAGGACGATAGATTCGTGACAAGGAGAAGAACATGCGTGCGGCTTTGCTGATCGCCGTGATAGCAGGTGCTATGTTCGGTGCTTACGCGTACCAATCCAGCGGCTCCGACAAACCAAAAGAACCGAGCCAACAGTCGTCGACCAATACGGGTAACGGTGCTGCCAAGCCTAAGCTCGGCTACCCGGATCCCTATATTCCCCCGACAAAGGGTAATGGCTTTTGACTTCTGACGACATTCAAGGGATTGGATAATGTCAATACGTAGCCCGATTATTGTGGTCAAGCGTCGGCGCCCCCGTGCGCCGAGATTGGCCAGGAGCCTATCCGAGACTTCGAACTTCCGTCCACCAGATGGGTCTCCCTCGAATACGCAAAATCTGCGAACTCGTCGGGTGCTCCATCTGTCGGCCATTCCTTCCAACGATGTGACAGCTCGTTTGCCGTGGCTGAATGCCCGAGCCCAGGCTTCTGACGAAGCCTGACGCCCTATCGATCTTCAGGTCATCCACATCGGGCACTGCAATTTTCACAGCCATCGGCCGAATTTCTAAGACACACAGGCGGGGAATACGGTCCCTATCGATATCGGGGACCTCCTCAGGCACGCTGTCGCTGTGCATCATCGATTTTTCTCTCAATATCCACGCGAACACGTTCGCTTCGCGGTTGCGGCAGTTGTCTCCGACATAACTGGTCGGACGCGAGATCCCCGATCAACATCGGCGAGAAGTGCAGTTTGCAGCACGGCTGCTCGACCGATCAATCCAGATACAGGTTTGCCACTTTCCGCAATATCCTGATCCCGGTGTCCGAGATCACCTGCGGAGGCAACGAGCCATTTTCAAGTCTCAGGAGCGAGCCGCTGGAAATGGGGTAGAGCCTGGTAATTCGCCCGCTATAGCGGTGCCAACCTGAGCGGAATTGTATATGAGGCCGTACTTCACCTGTGTCACACGCAGATCGCGATACCAGTTGACGAGATCGCCCCATGGGTCGTTTATTTTCGACAGACCGGATATGAAAGCGACGACAGTCCCGATTTCGGTCTTCCCGCTGACCACGAAATACCCGCCCATCGCGAAGATTCCTGCGTAACCCATCTGGGTCATCAGGTTCATCATGAAATTCATCGTGAACTTGATTTTGTAGATGCTCATGTTGATGCGGAAGACACCTCCGATACGCGACGCCTGAAGGCCGTTTGTGTCAATTGCTTGCCCCATTTGGACGATATCCTCGCTGACGTTGCGCATGATGCCGATCCTTTTCCCGACGCGCCGGTTGATCGCTGCCTGCATGATCGGGACGAAGCCACTTTGCGGAAGAAAAATCGTGACGACGATGATCGTCATGAGTGGCTGCAGATAAACCAGATAGCCGCAAACAGCTGTTAATATGCCGATCTGCAACAAAGGCTCTGAGACACTCGTGCCAACGAAGCCACCGACAGGCTCGGCTTCGGCCAGGATGATGGAGAGCTGGACACCTTCGCTGGCCATCATGGTGCCGTCCGTCAACGATGTTTGTGATGCCTCGAATACTTGGAGACGGAGCCATCGGACGGCCGCTTCTCCGATCCAACTGCTGTAGATATTGAGCCCAAGTTTCACGGCTCCCTCGATCAGAGCCAAAAGGACGTATATCAGCACTAGAATAGCGATCGTTCTATAGGAACCATTCTCTGTTGCTGCATTCACGATGCGTCGCTGTATCTCCAGCGGTATGGTTCCTGCCGTAAAGAGCACGATGGACAGCATTGCGACGGCAAGCTGATGCCATCCCGATACTCGAAAGACGAAACCGTAGAGCGTCCGGGGCAGAACTATTTCTTTCGGGATCTGGCGCGATGTCGCCGCCTTCGAACCTCGAAATTTTTTCAGGATGGTCATTGCGTTGCCGATTTCTCAAGCGCCGCCTGTCGCCCGGTGCCGGCGATCGGCTCCACCCATAGAATGCCGATGATCGTGGCAATCATGACGATCAATATGATCAGCAATAGCTTTTGCACCGATGCCCTCCTGGCGTGCCATACAATTTGGCCTGTCTTTGGACGTTTTCACGTTCTTGCTATGCGCGCGTTGATCCGGGTCAAAGCCGAGGCAGCATTTGTGTGGGAGGAGAAGGGTGGTAGATCAAACTGCTCGCCGGAGTGATCCAGTGGCGGAAAAGGTTGCTTGAAACGCAGATGGACGCGCCGTTTCTCGGCTTCTTCTTCCGACATTGAGCTTCGAAACGAGCCCCAATTTGGATGGGCTTCAGCCATGAAAGCGATGGTTCTTCGACAAATCGGGAAACCGCTGGAATTTGTCGAACGTGATAATCCAAGGCCTGGCCCAGGCGAGCTGAGGATCAAGGTTGAGGCCTGCGCCGTCTGTCGTACTGATCTTCATGTTGTAGACGGTGACCTCGACAATCCAAAGCTTCCGCTCGTACCGGGTCATGAGATCGTGGGTATTGTCGATGCTGTGGGCTCCGGCATCGAAAGCGCCAAACTTGGTCGCCGCGTCGGCGTTCCCTGGCTTGGCCACACATGCGGAACATGTTCTTTCTGTCAAATGAAGGCTGAGAACCTATGTGACCGGCCGCAATTCACCGGCTACACCCGCGACGGCGGTTTCGCGACGCATGTTGTGGCCGACGCAGCCTTTGCGTTCGATCTCGATGCGGACGCCAATCCGGTATCGCTCGCGCCACTTCTGTGTGCCGGATTGATTGGCTGGCGTTCGCTCAAGAAGGCCGGCAATGGCAAGAGCATCGGTCTCTTCGGCTTTGGTGCCGCCGCGCATATCCTGACCCAGATCTGCATCTGGCAGGGGCGTGACGTCTATGCGTTTACGCGCAGCGGCGACCATGCAGCGCAACAGTTCGCGCTGGAGCTGGGCGCGGTATGGGCCGGCTCGTCGGAAGAGAACGCTCCAATTCTGCTCGACGCAGCCATCATCTTTGCACCCGCAGGCGATCTGGTGCCGACAGCGCTCAAGGCTATTCGCAAGGGCGGGGTAGTCGTGTGCGGCGGAATTCACATGAGCGACATACCGTCCATGCCCTACGCTGTTCTATGGGGGGAACGCGAGCTTGTCTCGGTCGCCAATTTGACACGCGCGGACGCAGCTGAGTTTTTTCCGATTGCCCAGAGCGCCGGCGTGCGAACCCACACCACGGCCTATCCACTCGAGAGGGCCAATGAGGCGCTCGCCGATCTGCGCGCCGGGCGTCTTGTCGGTGCAGCGGTATTGGTGCCCAGGGCAAGCTGACCGGATATGAAAATGGGCTTTACCATACTGCCGACACCATCATCCCCGGCGGAAATAAATTCGTTTCACCAGCTCAAGCGTCGCCGCGTAGAGTGCCGAGATCGCGATCAGCCCTCCCATCAACGGAATGGGGAGCGGTGTGAAATCGAATATGCTCGCGACCAGCGAAAAATAGGGCAACACGAGGGCGATGAGCGTGATAAGCGCAGTCGACCAAAGGAGTAGGGGACCAGGCCTGTCCTTCCATGCCGCCATGGTCGTGCGAACGATCAGCATGGTCACGAGCTGCGTAATGAGTGATTCGACAAACCAGGCCGTGCGGAACTGACTGGTTGTCACGTGCACGACAAACAACAGAAATCCGAACGTCACGAAATCGAACAACGAGCTGACCGGGCCAAAGAAGATCATAAATCGTTGGATGCCACGAATGTCCCATCGCCTCGGACGCTGCACTTGCTGTCGATCGACCCTATCCGTGGCGATTGCCATAGATGGAATGTCCGCAAGCAGGTTGTTGAGCAAGATCTGTTTGGCGAGCAGCGGCAGGAACGGGAGGAATAGAGAGGCGATCGCCATGCTGATCATGTTGCCGAAGTTCGCGCTCGTCGCGATCGATATGTATTTCATGGTGTTGGCGAAGGTTCGCCGACCGTCGTCCACGCCGCGGATCAGCACGTTGAGGTCCTGTTGCAACAGCACGAGATCAGCAGCCTCCCGGGCGACATCGACCGCGCCGTCGACAGAAATGCCGACGTCGGCGTCGTGGAGGGCTGGAGCGTCGTTGATACCGTCACCCATATAACCGACCACATGACCGGAACGCCGCAACGCTTTGATAATGCGCTCTTTCTGGTTGGGATCAATCTCGACAAACAGATCTGTTTTGGGCGCACGGGCGAACAATGCATCGCTGCTCATCGATGCCAGCTCTCCGCCGGTCAAAACATGTTTCGTTCTCAGCCCGATCGTGTCGGCCAGGTGTTTGACGATGTAGCGATTGTCGCCGGATATGATCTTGATACCGATGCCGCGATGTTTCAGTCCTGCCAGCGCATCCTTGATGCCTGCCTTCGGCGGATCAAGAAACAGGAGAAAGCCCTCGAGGCAGAGCTCGCGCTCGTCGCCAACGTCATAAGATCCCTTGTCTTGAGCGAAGCGCCGAGTGGCGATTGCGATCACGCGAATGCCATCCTCGCCCCATTTGCGATAAAGCGCGTCGACGGCCGCACGCGACCGGTCATCGAGAGGCTCGACAGCATCGCCTGTCCTGACGGAGGTACAGACGGAAAGGATATTGGCGACGGCACCTTTGCAGACCATCATCGTATCCTGGCCGGCGCTGTTGACGATGACCGATAGGCGTTTGCGCATGAAATCGTATGGAATCTCGTCTTTCTTCACAAAGGCTTTCAGATCTGCGCCAATTTCGCCGGATGCCAGTATGGCATCGTCGAGCGGGTTTTTGAGGCCGGCCTGCAGCGATGCGTTCAAAACGGCGAGTAAATGGACCTGCTGCGAGCGCTTGCCGCCCGGATCGACGCAATCGTCGAGTTTTATGATGCCTTCCGTCAGCGTGCCGGTCTTGTCGGTGCACAGAAGGTTCATGCTCCCAAGATTTTCAATGGCGTCGAGCCGACGAATGATGACGCCGCCGGCAGCCATGGCGCGCGCGCCGCGGGCGAGCGTCATGCTGATAATCGCAGGCAGAAGCTCAGGAGTCAGCCCGACAGCCAACGCCAGAGAAAATAGCAGTGAGTCGATCAGCGGCCGGTGCAGGAGCAGGTTGGCAACAAAGACGGTAATGACGATCACCAACATGATGCGCGTCATCAAATAGCCGAAGCGACGTATACCTCGTGAAAAATCCGTTTCGGGTATCTGTTTCGCGATTGCGCCGGCGATGGTCGCGTACTCGGTGCGTCCACCTGTTTCGACAGCGACGACGGTTGCCGTGCCGCTGCGAACCGACGTGCCGGTGAAAACGCAATTGGACCTGGCGGCGATCGGAGCGTCGGGTGGACAGACACCGGCAAGCTTGCCGACCGGGAAGGTCTCGCCCGTCAGGGTGGCCTCGCTGACGTTCAAGTCACGCGACGAAAGGATCACACCATCGGCCGGAACAAGACTGCCAGCTGCAAGCTTGATGATGTCACCGGGGACGATGGTGTTTGCCGGCACGAGGGATTCTATTCCGCCCCT
This sequence comes from Rhizobium sp. SG570, assembly GCF_012275345.1. Classification (NCBI taxonomy): domain Bacteria; kingdom Pseudomonadati; phylum Pseudomonadota; class Alphaproteobacteria; order Hyphomicrobiales; family Rhizobiaceae; genus Rhizobium; species Rhizobium sp. SG570. The sequence goes on from NZ_JAAZQI010000014.1 coordinate 18,350, forward strand.
TACAACTGTTGCGGACAACGAAATGCTTTTCTTCAGCGCCTCCAACGCCTTCGTCGCTCCGTACTCTTGAGAAAAGCCGAGCAGACAGCTCGCAAGGACGATGAGGCTTATGATGATGGCATCATGCATCTCCCCGACCAGCGAAGATACCGTCGCGGCGAAGATAAGAATGAGAACGAGGGGATTCAGAAATTGCCGTGCCAGAATATGAAGCGCATTCGTGTGCGTCGTAGCGACGACGGTGTTCGGGCCGTAGTTCCTTAACCGGGACGCTGCCTCCTCGGGCGAAAGACCCCTTGCCTGTGAGCCGAGATCGTGCAGCAGGAGGTCTTCGGCCTTCGACCAATAGGGCGAGGTCGACGTCGTTGTATCTTGGCTTGCGGAAGCCCGATCTTTAAGCGGAGCGTTCATGTCAATTGACCCCTTGAGTGTAACTGACGTTAGCCGGTCCATCCCCATCGCTTCATTGACGCTCATCAAAACTCGCGGTTCATAGTGTTCGACGTCTTCCCGTTCAGAGACGTCGCGCGGGAGAAAACGCCGAATAGGTCGAAGCGGGCGCTAATCGAGCGACTTGCGAAACCGCATCACACTCAGTGTCAGCATTCCAGTTCCGAGGATTGCCATCGCGGCGAAATCGGGCCAGAGAACATCGATACCGGCTCCTTTGAGGAACACGGCGCGGATGACGACCAGGAAATAGCGCAGCGGATTGATGATGGTCAGCCATTGCAGGACTTTCGGCATGGCTGAGATCGGAAATGCAAATCCTGAAAGAATGAACAATGGATTGAGCAGAAAGAAATTCAACGCGAAGGCCTGCTGTTGCGTCCGCGAAAAAGCCGACAACAGAAGGCCGAGGCCGAGTGCTGCCAAGAGGAAGAGACAGGCGCCCAGAAGCATGATCCAGGGACTTCCGACAAATGGCACGCGAAACCAGAGCACCCCGATCGTCGCCACGAGAGCGATGTCGCCGAGGCCGATCAGGAAAAACGGCAAGGTTTTGCCCAGGATGAATTCGAAGGGGCGAATGGGGCTGACCATGACCTGTTCGAGTGTTCCCACTTCGCGTTCACGCACGATCGCAAACGCCGTGAGGCTCATCACCTGCATCAATGTCAACGTGCCGATAACGCCGGGAATGAAGAACCAGCGATCGTCCAGGCTCTCGTTGAACCAGGGGCGCTCTTGCAGCGACACGGTGACCGTGCGAGGTGCCACTTGGGTGTCCGGGCGCCTGTCGTCTGTGGAATTTTCTGCTTCAAACTGGGCAACGATCTGACTGACATAGCCGGCTGCGATCAGTGCCGTGTTGGAATTGGTGCCGTCCACCACGACTTCAAGAGCTGCGGAGCGTCCATTGTTCAGGTCCTGCTCGAATCCGGGATGGATCAAAACCGCGACGGTTGCTTGATCCGTGTCGATATCATGGGTGATCCTGCGTTCATCGTCCGTGCGGTCGACGATGTCAAAACGCCCCGCAGCCGCGAAATGGGAGATGAGATTGCGGCTCGCCTGGCTTCGATCCAGATCGAGTACGGCGGTCGCCACATGATTGACGGTAAACGTTGCGGCATATCCATAGATGACCACTTGGAGGACCAGCGGGACGACCAGCCGGAAAATCGCCCAACGATCACGCTTGAGTTCGATGAACTCCTTCATCAGCATAACGTATAGGCGCTCGAGCATGGCTAATCCAACCGTTTGCGAAAGGCGATGGCGGCCAGATAGGCAATCACGGTTGCAAAGATCACCAGCCCGAGAAGCGGGCCTGCCAGATCCGCTAGGGAGCTGCCCTTCAGAAATATGGAACGAAGGATGCTGACATAGTACCGGGCATAAACGAGGAACGTCACGGCGCGGACGGGTGCGGGCATCTGGTCGATCGGGAAAGTGTAACCGGACAACATGGTGGTCGGCAGCATCGTAAGGATTAATGCAATCTGGCTGGCGCCGAGCTGACTGCGAATGCGAACCGACAACAGGTATCCGATCCCCAGCACCACGACGGCAAACAGCGCGGTCGTCATCACCAAGGTCGTGACGCTGCCCCTGAACGGTACCTGAAACCAGAAAATCGTAACCAGAAGACAGAAGGCGGCGTCGATCAGCGCAATCAGAAAATAGGGAACCAATTTCCCGAGCATGACTTCGAATGCAGTGACAGGGGTGGAGATAAGCTGTTCCATCGTACCCCTTTCCCACTCGCGCGATATGGTGAGCGAGGTCAACTGAGCGCCGACGGCGGCAAGGATGACAGCCACCACGCCGGGAATGATAAAATTACGACTTTCCAGGCCGGCATTGAACCAGACACGCAGTTGCAGATCGATCTGGCCGATGGCGTCAGGCTGTAGGCCGTGCGCTTGCGCCCATCGGTTTTTGAAATCGGTCAAGGCCTCGGCAATTACCCCTTTTGCATAACCCGTCGCTATATTCGTGGTATTGGCATCGGTGCCGTCGAATATCGTTTGGATGTTGGCCTTGGCGCCGGAGCTCATGCTCCTCGTGAAGGTTACGGGAATGACCAGCGCGCCGATGCAGGTGCCGCGGTCGATGGCCTGTCGAATCGCGCGGTCGCTGTCGAGCGCGTGGACCGCTTCAAACCATCCCGATGCTACGAAACGGCTGGTGAGATCACGGCTGGTCTGACTGTTTTCCTGATCGTAGACGCAAAGGGAGACGTTTTTGATGTCGAGGCTGACGCCGTAGCCGAGCAGCGCCATCTGCAACAGCGGCATCAACAACGCTATCGCAAGACTGCGTGGATCGCGGCAGACTTGCAGTGTCTCCTTGTAGGCAATGGCGAACAATCGACGTCCATTCATGGATGAGCGCCTTCGACGTGGCCGCGGGAGACAAGCTGGACGAAAACGTCCTCCAGACTTGCCGAGATGCGATTGGGGGAGCCGGCGATGATGCCGCCTTGGCTAAGCAATAAGGGAAGACCTATCGCCATGGCGCTATCGCGGAGCAAAACATGCAATTTGTCTCCAAAAATTGCTGCATCGATCACGCCTGGGGCCTGCCGCAGCTTTGCAAGGCCGGCTCCCAACATGTTGCAGGAGATCTCGAACAATTCGCCACCGAGTTCGCGCCCTCGCAGTTCGCCCGGGCTTCCGAGAGCAACCAGTTTGCCCGCATTGATCAGCGCAATTCGGTTGCAATACTCGGCCTCGTCCATGTAGTGCGTCGACACGAGGATGGTTACGCCGCTACCGGCCAGATTGTGGATCATGTCCCAAAAATGACGCCGTGCTTCAGGCTCGACGCCCGAGGTGGGCTCGTCGAGAAACAGGACTGGCGGACGGTGCAGAATAGCGCAGCCGAGCGCCAGCCGCTGCTTCCAGCCACCAGCCAACGTTGCGACGAGAGCGTCTTCACGGCCTTCTAGGCCGGCGGTGGCTATCGCCTGCGCCATTCGCGAGGCCATTTCCCGGCGGGGAACGTGATACATCCCACCGAAGAATCGCAGGTTTTCCCTGACCGTAAGATCGGAATAAAGAGAGAATTTCTGCGACATGTAACCTATATGCGCGCGAACATCTTCAGGATGGCGTGCAACGTCATAACCCGCGACGAATGCCGATCCGGCGCTCGGCCGTAGCAGGCCGCAAAGCATGCGCAGCGTCGTCGATTTGCCCGCGCCGTTCGGACCGATGAATCCGACGATTTCACCCTTGGTGATGGTAAGATCAAGGTCGTCGACGGCCACAAATGTGCCGAACCGTTTGGTAAGTCCCTGCATCTGGACGGTTGGTGCCGATGGTGTCGGATCAATGTTATCCATCCCGCCGCTCCTTGCCCAGAAGTGCGACGAAGACATCCTCGATCGCCGGCTCGACCGGCGTGATCGCCATCACGGGGATAGCGCGCCCGGCGAGCCGCTCACGCAGTTCGGGTTCTCGCATGTCGGCGTCGTCTACCCGGACATTGACCCTGTCTCCCATCAGAAGCAGGCCAAGAACGCCAGGAGCGCCCACCAAGGCATCGCGTGCAGCGCGAGGATTGTCGGCAGAGACGGCAAGAAGGGCACCCGGCATCGCTTGTTTCAATTTCGCCGGCGTGTCGCAATGATGTATTTCGCCGCCGCTGACGAGCGCCAGGCGCGAACAGCGCTCGGCCTCATCCATGTATGCCGTTGAAAGGATGATGGTGACGCCTTCTTCGCGCAGGCCATAAAGGATCGCCCAAAAGTCCCGGCGTGAGACAGGATCGACTCCAGTTGTGGGCTCGTCGAGGAGCAGGACTTTCGGGGTGTGTATGAGTGCGCATATGAGCCCCAGTTTCTGTTTCATGCCGCCGGAGAGCTGACCGGCAAGACGGTGTTCGAAGCCACGAAGGCCGGCTGCATCCACAAGTGCCCCGGTACGTTCTCGGCGGATCGCCCGCGGAACGGAAAACAGCTCCCCATAGAAGAAGATGTTTTCGGCAACGGTCAGATCCTCATAAAGCCCGAAGCGCTGCGGCATATAGCTGATCTGCGATTTGGCCAGCTCCGGCATTGCAACGACGTCGATACCCTCGATGGTGACGGTGCCTGCATTCGGTCGCAGCACACCGGCGAGCACGCGCATGATGGTGGTCTTGCCGGCACCGTCCGGCCCAACCAGCCCGAATATCTCGCCACGCGCGATGTCGAGGTTGACGTTACTCACGGCCGACAGCGAACCGAAACGGCGAATGAGGCCCTGCACGTGGACAGCGATGTCGGTTGCCGCGCCGATCATTGGCCTGACGCCAGGAGAGAAATGGTCGCATCGGCCGGCATGCCTGGCAGCAATTCATGTGTCGGGTTGTCGATCTCGATGCGGATCCGGTAGACAAGCGTGATGCGTTCGGCGTGGGTCTCGACGGTTTTCGGCGTGAACTCAGCCTGCGGGGAGATGAAGCTAATTCGGCCCTTATAGATTTTACCAGGATAGGTATCGGTGACGACGTCCACCGCTTCACCCAGCCGCACCTTGCCAATATCGGGGCCGTTCACATAAGCGCGAAGCCAGATGTGATCGAGGTCATCAAGTGTGAGGATGGCGACGCCCGGAGCGGCAAGTTGACCGAGTTCGGCTTCGCGAACGGCGACAACCCCGGTGAAAGGGGCGCGAAGCGTGGCGTAGGCTAGAGTCATTTCGTCCAGCTTGATCCTCGCTTCAGCTGTCGCGACGCTTTCCGTAGCGAGCCGGACGTTGGCTTCTGCCACCCCGACCAGGGCTTGATCGTGCGCAAGAAGCGCTGAAGATTGCTGTTGCGCGGTCAATGCGAGATCTCGTGTCTGCTGCGAGACAACGTCACTCTTTGCCAGAGTTTCCGCGCGAGCGAAGTCGCGCTGTTTCTCGGCAAGATCGAATGTGTCGCTCACAACGCTATGCTGGGCAGCCGAGAGATTACTTTGGTTGACGCTGACCTGGGCAATTGCGACGTTGAGATTGGTGTGGTCTATTGCCAGCTGCTGTCGATAAAGACGGTCGTCGATCCGTGCGAGCACCGTGCCGGCCTCGACACGCGCCCCTTCGTCGAAAGGAAGCTCAATGATCGGAGCCTGTACTTGGGTAAAACTCAGGACGCTCTGATGTGCTTCGATATTGCCGGAGATCGTGATGTGGTCAACTGCGAGGGAGGGGCCGAATAGGGCATTTTGGAGCGGCTGCCGATACCAGAAGCCTAAACCGGCCATTGCAACGATGATCGCGACACCCGCAGCCAAGCGACGGTTTCGACGCATTCGCTCTCCAGCCCTATGATCTGCAGCTCGTCCAGTGATTGGATCATGCGGTGATCCATCGGGGGCGGGTGCGATCTTCATCGTCGCGATATCCCTCTGTCGATCGATCCCCTCCGCTTTGTTGACGGCGGGTTCAATCGATTTCTCCGCGGAGTTTTTGGTGGTTTCGTCAGTTTCAGTTGGCATCAGCGTTCACCTCTAATGCCTTGCTAACCATTGCACGGCGCGCGCGCCTTGACCTTTGTCAACAGGCGATCGTCTGAACGCGTTGGCTGCGGGAATGGGTTGAGTGCCAAGCGTCAAGTTGGCTGCGACGGAGCAATTCCCTGCCCACCTACCGGCAATCCGCGCGCCAGGCCGGCATGGAGGAATAAACGCCTTACCGACCTTCCATTGCTTGATCAGTGAGCGACAAGAACCGGCATTTCGAGATCGGCCAGCAATGATCGAGTGACGCCGCCAAGGACCAATTCACGCATTTTGGAATGCCCGTAGGCACCGGCGACAAGCAGATCCGCGTGAAGGGCTCTGGCGGCCGATTGGATAGCAACGGCTACCTCTTCGCCATTTGCACGAGCAACGACAACTTCGACATCCAGGCCGCTGTTGCGAAGGACATTCGCGTATCGGTCCCGAGCCTTCTCGTTCATTGGAGCCTCGTTGGTGATCGAGATCAAGATGATCTTCGAAGCACTTTCCAGGAATAATCTGGCACCGGTCAACGCAGTTGACAGCGGCGCGCTCCCATCCCAGGCGATTGCTACGGTATCGATCCGGCTACAAACATGGTTTACAGGGAACAGGACGAGAGGTCGGCCGCTTTCGAACAGAAGGTTCTCAAGCAAAGGCATCATGGTCTCGGACGCTTCGACGATTGAGAGATCATAAGCGCGCGAGATTTCCACCAGAGTATCCGGGATCAGCGGCTCCGACGCTTCGAATGTCTGAATGACGGCCCTTATGTCTGCTTTGTTGGCGTAGTCGCACACTGCTTCGCTCAATGCGACACCGCTGTCGCGGCTGAAGCGCTTTGCCTGCGAACTCAATCGTTCAACGTCGTCCACCCATGGGGATGATTGTCCGACGAGCGGCGTCTTGATCTGCAGAACGCTCGCGGTGAGATCTGCTTTTTGATGTCGCGCCAAGTCGACTGCGTTTTGAACCACGGAAAGCGAACTGGCACTGGGATAGGTGATCAATGGCAGATGGAATTGCGGTTTCATGTCAGTGTCCTCCAACAGGCTGACATAATGATCGCGTCGCTGCCCCACCGCCGCTTTGATGAAGATCAAGGTTGTCCCGCCCCGAAGGGGGCGCCGATCGATTTCATGATCGGCAAGATGACGATCGCGATCGCCTCGGGACGCGCGACAGCGCGCCATTTTGATGCTGATCAATGAACAACGTCGCAACACTGTCTTTGATGATATCGCGTCTTACGAAGACGATTTGGAAAAGGGCCGGGGCAAGGTCGTCCTCCAATGGTCCTCGCAACGAAGAGGAGAAATGATATGGCCGATATGGCAAGGAAGCTCCCCGTGAGCACGGAGAAGAAGGCGGCACCCGCTATGGAGCGCTGGGCGCCATTCGAGAGCCTGCGGTCTGAAATTGATCGCGTCTTCAATGACTTCACCCCTGGCTTTTTCGATCGCACACTCGCACGTTTCCCGAATGCTTTCGCACGTGGCATGCCGGCCATCGACTTCGTCGAGTCCGATAAGGCCTATGAGCTCACGGCAGAGCTTCCAGGTATCGATGCGAAGGACGTGGAACTGACGCTCGCGGACGGCATCCTGACGGTCAAAGGCGAAAAGCATGAAAGCAAGGAGGAAAAGGAGAAGGAATACTACCTCTCCGAACGGCGCTATGGTTCGTTCCAGCGCAGCCTCCAGCTTCCCGACGGCGTCGATGCCGAGAAGATCGATGCCTCCTTCGCAAATGGTGTTTTGAAGGTCGTTCTGCCGAAGACAGCCAATGCGCAGAAGAATGACCGGAAAATTGCGATCAAGGCAGGCTAACCCATCTGGCCTCAATCCCGTGTCCGTCGCGGCTCAGCTGTAGGTTATCAAGGGGGCCGGCGGCACAGGAAGGGAGGGGCTCGCCCCATATGCGCTAACTTAAGGGCTGGACGGGGCGAATCTGTCTGTGATTCATAAGGCGGATGCGAACGACTGATTCCATCGACCCCGATTGGTCCAGACTGCTATCGAAGCTGGAGCACGTCATCGATCTCGGCACGACAGCGCGTACATCCAAGGCGCTTGTGCGACGACGCGGGGTTGGTGACGCCGCGACCTTGCTGCGGCTGGCATTGGCTTATGGGCCTGGCGGCATGAGCTTACGCTCTGCGGCCGCTTGGGCGGGCCCGAATGATGTGGCCGCGATTTCCGATGTTGCTCTTTTGAAGCGATTGCGCGGCTCGGCGGACTGGCTGGGGGACATCGCCGGCGCATTGCGAGTCAACGTTAGCGAGGCGGCGTATAAGTTGGCGCATATGGCGCGCAAGGGGAGCCCTTCGAAGGCGGTCGGGTTCCTCGTAAAAACCCGGCCTGAAGCTCTGCCGCATCTCTCGGCGTCGCCATGAATGACATCCAACAAACGATCTCAAGCGTCAAGCCGCTAAGGTCACGGAGCCGATCGGCGACACGTTGCGAGGTTTCAAAGACCGGTCAGCTGCGAATGACGGCACATCAACGCCGCTTGATCTGCGCGCTCTTCTGCGTGATGAATGGTTTGACAGCCTCCGCAACCTTTCCCAAGAACGCCTTGCTGAACTGCCCCAAAATTTCGGCATTCGGATCGTAGTAAAACGAGGTTTCCGCCACATCATAATTGTATTCGGAAACCGTAATCCAGCCGTCTTTCCACTCGCGCAAACCTGAACGACGGCGCTCGAGAGCCGGGATTTCCAGCGCGGTCTGATCGCTGCGAGGTGGTGTTCCTGATATTGCCAGAAGGATCAAATGCGTCTGCTTCCCGCGTGGGATAGCGAGCATCATGCACACTGGACGCTCCTTGCGACCTTCTGTTTCCCCGCGGTCTTGCTGCCATTTCCACAGGTAGGGATACTGGAAGACTGAACCGTTGGGTGGCATGCGATTGTCACTCATCGCCAGACTTACCCTCCGCGATTAGCCGGTCAAGTTCCGGAACGATCAATTCAGCCAGTTCTGTCGGTGTCTCGCCAGGGCCGAAAACCCGGCGTGGATCGCTGTTTTCTTTCATCGCGGCAAAGTCCTCATAGGTCATGAGAACGTAGCGCGCCTTTCTGTGCTGCGTGATGGCCACTGGCTGGCGGTCCGCCGCCATGGTAACGGTCTTGATATCGCGCAATAATTCCACTGTCGAAAATTTCTGCATAAAAGCGCCTCCTATGACTTAAGCGAATAATACGAATTATTTGACTATTCCTCAAGCCCAATATTGAACTTGAGGGGCAGGGCCAAAGTGGGAGCCCCCCAATCCGGTCCTTTGCCATCGGTTTCATGGCCGGCGCAAACGACTCAGCCGAGCAAAAGAAAGCGATCTATAAGAAATTTAAATCTGACGTCCACTCCACCCTCCCTGATCTGACAACGCCGGATGGGCAGGTTTTGCCCAAGCCGGAGATTTTTGTGTTCCTCACCAATCCCGATTTGACAGTGACCGAGGAAACTACGTTGATCGGCTTCACCAAAGAAGAAGGTTTTGCGGGGTGCGAGATTATGGACCGCGAACGTATTCGCATCGCTCTAGACGCTGTCGACGGGTTTGCAACCCGCTTTCAATCTCTTGGGATTGTGCTTTCGGAAGCCGAACAGGCCAGTTTCTTCTCTCGTTGGGGCGATGACATTCAGTTTGTGATCTCAACGGGCTTTTCCTCGCTCAACCAAACTCTCAGCCGGGTACTGTTCCTTCAAGAAACCGGTGATGTCCTTGACGGACTGTATGTCCGATATGAACTCGATCGCGAATATACGGCCGATGAAATCGGTCATTTCCGGATTTTCGTCGCAATGACGCTCAATGAGCCGAAGCTCAATATATTTCAGATACTGTTTGGCGCGTCTGATAAGTCGGGTCGCTACAGACCTCAAGATAACACCTGGGACAATCCTGGCATTGGCGCCGGTAAGGGCGGCGGCTACTGGGAGCGCCACGTCGGAAGTCTTAGCGATGGCGATGAGGATGACGCAAATTCGAAATGGCAATGTGTTGGCACGTGGAGCAGCGTCGGCCAGGCCCCTGTTGATGGGCTGGAACCGTCGTGCCAGTGTTGAATGCCATTCAAGAGGGAAGACGATATTGATTGAGGCTCACACCCCAGTCTGGCGGGGCTCCGTCATGACTAGCAGGCGAGTGTAGATCCAGGCCCTCTGCGCCGGGACTAGGGGAGATGGGTTGTCGCAGCTCTGCCGACGGTCGATCGCCACCGGGTCTCTCGCGGTCTAGCTGTCGGAGAGGTCGCTGGCGATTAAGAGATGCCGGGCAAGCATCGAAGAAAGCCGTCGGCGCTTGTCGCTAATGGGCAAGAAACAGCGGAATGTCCGAGTCTTCCAGCATCGATCGCGTCACTCCGCCGAAAAGGCGCTCCCGCAGTCGTAGATGGCTGTAGGCTCCCATGACGATTATGTCGGCGCCGATATCGACCGCGTGTTGTCGCAGCGTTTCATCGACCAGTCGGCCGCCGCTCGCAATGCAATCGACACCGACGTTTACGCCATGCCGGGCGAGGAAGACGGCGATATCCGCGCCGGGCTCCTTGCCGTTGACAGACTGTGGGGCAAGCGGATCGACGATCGTGACATGCACCTTTCCGGCGGCTTGCAACAAATCGATCGACTGCCGCGCGGCGCGCGCAGCCTCCTCGCTCGAATCCCAAGCCAGTAAGATTACTTTTGACGCAAACTGCAGCGTTTTGCCGCTCGCGTTGACAAGTACCGGCGTCGGCGACTGGAACAATGCCCCATCGATTACCCTTTGCTGAAGCTCCTCGTTACGGGCCGCCTGGGGACCGATGAGGACGAGATCGCCATAAAGGGCGCGGTCCGCGATATCCTCGTCAGCCCAGGGAAATTCCGTATAGACTTCCTGCACGTCAAAGGATGCGATGTTCCCGCTGAGCTGGGATCTGATATCGGCTGCCTTCTCGGTCAGACTATCTATTTCACGCTGTCGCTCGTTGAGTTTGGTGATGGAGAGAGCATCGTATGCGCTGTGGGGAGGCGTGCCACCCATTGAAACGATCAGCGCGGTTAGGTGCGCACCATGTGTCTGGCAAAAGTCAACGGCGCCCTTCAAGTCATTTTTAAATTGATTGACGTCGAGGATACACAAGACGGTTTTGATGGACATGGTCGGATCGCCTTTCTCATTCGGAGGTCGGCAAAGATAGTCACCATCGCATCCCCGTTTCCTTGATCCTCATCAAAGCGAAGGCGATCCGGCATGCATTAAAGTCGAGACACATACGAGGAAAACTGATGACGGACCCCATATTACATTTCTACGGTGCAGCCGGATCGGTCACCGGATCGTGTTTCGTGCTTGAGCACGCCGGCGCTCGCACCATGATCGATTGTGGCATGTTTCAGGGTTCGAAGACCGAAAAGGAGTTGAATTACCGGCCTTTCCCGTTCGAACCGGCTCTGATTGACTCCGTCATCCTGACTCATGCCCACATCGATCACTCGGGCCTCATCCCGAAACTGGTCAAAGCCGGTTTCGAGGGGGCCGTACATTGTACGCCGGCTACCTTGGATCTGTGTTCGATCATGCTGCAAGATTCGGGACATATTCAGGAATCGGAAGTCGAGCAGCTGAACCGCCGCAACCGGCACCGATCGCGTGACATGTTGCAACCCATTTACACAGCAGAAGACGCGCGCGCCGCGATGACGCAGTTTCGAACGGTTGCCTATAAAGAATGGCAAAGATTGGAAGGTGGTCTGCGGTTTCGGCTTTGGGACGCCGGACATCTGCTCGGTTCGGCCTCGGTCGAGATCGAGTTGGCGACCGAAACTGGACCGATCCGCATTCTGTTTTCTGGAGATGTTGGTCCGCAGCACAAGTTGTTGGAGGGTCGGCCAGATGCTCCGCAGGACTTTGACTATGTCATCTGTGAAAGCACGTATGGGGATCGGGAACGAGACGAAGTCTCGGACGTCGCCCGTCGCGGGCAACTTCGAGAGATCCTTCTCAATGCCTATCATTCCAACGGCGCCCTGCTGATCCCATCATTTGCGGTAGAACGCACGCAGGAATTGCTCGCCGATCTCAACGTCCTCATGGATGCGGGCGAGATATCGCGGTGTCCGATAATCATCGATTCTCCACTAGCATCCCGCGCAACCGCGATCTTCAAGCAGCACGCACATTCCATCCCCAATGGCGACCTGCTGATCAAAGCGCTGAATGCGAAAAATGTGCGCTTCACGGAAACGGCCGAGCAATCAAAAGCAATCGATTTCATTCGCGGCTTCCATATCATCATTGCTGCCAGCGGCATGTGTGAAGCCGGTCGCATTCGTCATCGTCTCAAGAATTGGCTCTGGCGGGATGAAGGCACCGTATTGCTGGTCGGATTCCAGGCAGCGGGCACGCTTGGGAGAATTCTTGAAGAGGGTGCGCGCACCGTTAAAATCCAGGGTGAGGAAATCATCGTCCGCGCGACTGTGCGATCACTAGATGCCTATAGCGGTCACGCCGACGCTAGCGAATTGAGAGCTTGGATAGAAGCCAGAGAGCCGATTCGATCAGGACTGTTTCTGGTTCACGGCGAGCCTGGCGCACGCGACAGTTTGAAATCCCGTCTGTTAGTCGGGAAGCCGGACACAGCCATCATCGTACCATCGCTCGACGACAGCTACAGCCTGACGAAAACAGCCGCCGTATCGCTCGCACGCGTCACGCCGCCCCCGCGCCTCGTGCCCCAGGATGTCGGCCATTCGGATTGGCACAATGACTATCAATCGATCGTCCTCGATCTGGAGGAGCGGTTGCGTAAAACCGCCGACAGGAAGGCGCGCTCCGTTATTCTTCGGCGCGTCAAAAGAGCTCTTGAGGAAGACGGACGTGGAAGCTAGCCGCAAAGGAGTAAGACCATGCTGACGACGGATCGCGATTGCAGAAGGGGAGGGCAGCGATTTGCCATTCCGACACTCGGAGAGGTCGAGGGCAAGCTTATCGCCTCGGAGATTGTCGCCACAAGTTGCCTCCACGAGCTTTTGGCCTATTCCAGTAGCAACGGAATGCTCTCGCTCAAGAGTAGGATCAGACAGGCCCTTGATGCGCGCTGCACAAACGCAAGCCTTTGCCGCGAGGATACCGATGCGGCGGTAGCATATGCCTTGGAACTGCTTGACGCAGCAGCCGAGGTCGCAGGCAACCAAGCTGGAACCTCCGCGAAGTCCGGTGGATGCGAGACGGTCCGCCGACTGCGTCGCATGGCGAGCATGAGATGACAGCGCACGGCCGTAATTGGCCGGAATAAAGGGAGCCCGGCAAGCCTATTCGGTTCTCACATCGCCGTTTGCCGGTGTTCTTCCTTTTAAGCTACGCGGCGCTATTCGATTGCTGCGGGCGCTCGGGCCAGAGCGTTCCGAGAGAAGGATTCATCGCCAGTTTGACTCTTTTAATTACAGGCAGGCTCAAGTGATGATCCAGCAACTTGAAGACATTCCGTGCTGCCTGCTCGACGCCAATGTCGTTCAGCTTCACTGACCGCCTGCCTATGCTTGCAAAGAAGTCCATTCTATCTGAGCACGGCTGGGCGCGTTGAGGCTGCCAGTTTTCGTAGAATATTCCCCGGATCAATGGCGGCAGATGCGATGAAAAATCGGCCATCGCCTTCAGATCCATTGAATCTCGAAGCGCGTGCAGGACGGACCGCAGGCAATCGTAGGCCTCATTCCGTTCACAATGGAGATACTCTGACAACTCTACGACCCAGATTTCGGCTTGGTGCGCAGAATCCGAGAAGGTCTGGGAAGGGATAAAGCTCATGGTAGGCCTCCTTGATGAAGGGTATCCTCACCGAATTCCCGCTGATGCGCATTGTCTTGGGTCAACATCACGATTCTATTCGCATAGAACGTTGGGACGATGTCCCTCAAAGCTGGTTTCTATCTTTGCTATCGCGGGCATCCTGGGGTCAACCTTTCAACCTTTGCTCAATTTCCGGAATGGGAAGCATGGTGAAATCATTTGCTACCTCGCCTTTGACGACGGAGTGCACCGTCGGTGTCAAATGCGCTCGAAGGACGCCCAGGACTTTCGGCGGAGCGATGATGATCAAATGCTTGACTGTGCGGTTGCGGACCAGTTGATCAAGTCTGCGGGCGACATCGCTCACAAACGCCTCTTCGCTCTGCCATTTCAGATCGACCGCCTCAACGGAGCTGCGCGATCGGCCTTGTGATTGATAAATCCGACCGGGGCGATCCGAGGCGGGCGCCTGAAAAGCTGTTTTGTCACCGTAGATCTCAACTGGAATCAGATTGATGAGTTCGGCGTCGCCATCGTTGCGCAGAAACAGCGCCTTGACGCCGTCACAAACCAATACCCAACTGTCTCTCGGGATTCTGTGCTTTTCCATCTTTCGCTCCTGTTGGCACGATGTCGAATGCTACGACCAGACTGACCGTCTTCACGCATCGGCGGGCTGGTGTCTTGCGGTCGCGCCTGCCGCCGCTTGGACGGCCGCAGATTTCTTTCGTCGCTTTGAAGCTTCATCTGCGCCTGTCGCCACTGAATTGAAGGAGCAAGACGAAAAGGTTAATGAAATCAAGGTAAAGTGTGAGGGCGCCCATTAGCGCCATCTTCACAGTTGGCTCCGACGGATAACAGGCCTGATAGATCTGTTTGAGGCGCTGTGTGTCGTAGGCAGTCAGCCCGACGAAGAGAACGGCGGCCACTGCCGAGACGGCAATTTGCAGAATGGTCGAGGCCAGCAAAATGTTTGCGAAGCTAACAACAATGGTTGCGAGGAGTGCCATTGTCAAAATGGAACCAAAGCGCGAAAGATCGGCTTTCGTGGCGTAGCCGTAAAGGCTCGTGGCGGCGAAGATCGCTGCGCTGATGAAAAAGGTCCGCACAATGCTTTCATTGGTGTAGATCAGGAAAATGCCGGCGAACGATAGTCCCATCAGGCAAGCATAGATCCAGAACAGCGCCATGACTGAGGCGAGGGGCATCTTCTCCAGCCGGATGGTCAAAAACAGCAGTGCCACCAGCGGAGCGAAAATAACCAACCAGATGAAGCCAGTCCCAGCGATCCTTTGATAGAAGCCGGTCTCGATTGCCAGATATGCGGTAAGGCCGCTCAGGCACAGCGCTCCGGCCATACAATTATAGACTTGCAGCAGAAATTGCCGCAGCCCGAGATCGACATTGTCATTTGCGGACCGGTCGTGGCGAAGTGATGTTGCGGGGACGAAGCGATCTTGGGCCATAGTCATCTCGTGAACTGGGGTTTTCCGAAGGGGCCATGACGCTGGGCAAGCTGATGGCCAATAAGGCCGCACACCATGGAAAGCGTCTTGAGAGAGCTACCACCGGGCGCCAAACCGGTCTTTGATCCGTGTCAAGGACGTGGCTGCGGCCGCATGAAACCAATGAGGTGTCGATACGCTACGCCCGGAGGCACCCATGGACCGGAAACACACCTTCAGCATCGGTTATTTTCTCGTGGCGTTCCTGCTGCTCAGCCTTTTCCAGATATGGTTCGCCTATCGCGACACGGCCGAGATATCCTACAGCGACCTGATGCGCATGGTGGCCGACGGCAAGGTTCAATCGGTCACGCTGACTGAGACGATGGTCCAAGGTGTCTTCAAGGTTCCCCAAGATGGCAAAACGCTCTTCATATCCAACCGCGTGGACCCAGCCGCTGCTGCGACCTTCGAAAAGGCCGGGGTTCAAGTCTCCGGCGGCACCGACAGCAATTGGCTGACAACCATCCTCTCCTGGACGCTGCCGACGCTCTTCTTCCTTGGAATTTGGGTCTTCTTCTTTCGCGGAATGATCGACCGACAAGGCGTGGGTGGCTTGATCAATATCGGAAAATCAAAGGCGAAGGTCTATTTGGAGCGCAAGACCGGAGTCACGTTCGACGACGTGGCAGGCGCGGACGAGGCCAAGGCCGAACTACAGGAAATCGTTTCCTTTCTGAAGGAGCAGGATAATTACGGTCGGCTCGGCGCGCGGATTCCCAAGGGTGTGCTGTTGGTCGGCCCACCCGGTACAGGCAAGACGCTTCTGGCGCGAGCTATCGCCGGGGAAGCGAACGTGCCGTTCTTTTCCATCTCCGGCGCTGAATTCGTCGAGATGTTTGTCGGCGTCGGCGCCGCCCGCGTCCGCGATCTGTTCGAACAAGCACGCAAGGCTGCTCCTTGCATAATTTTCATCGATGAACTGGATGCTCTCGGCCGAGCTCGCAGCCCGCTTTCAGGTTATGGCGGCGGCGACGAGAAGGAGCAGACGCTCAATCAGCTGCTGTCGGAACTTGACGGATTCGACCCGCGCGTCGGTATCGTGCTGCTCGCTGCAACCAATCGCCCCGAAGTTCTCGATGCAGCCTTGCTGCGAGCGGGCCGGTTCGACCGCCAGATCGTCATCGATCGTCCCGACCGGAAAGGTCGCGCAGATATTCTCAAGGTTCATATCAAGAAGATCGCGGTTGCCGCCGATTTCGACATAAACGACGTCGCCGCACTAACGCCGGGCTTTACCGGCGCAGATCTCGCAAACCTCGTCAATGAGGCTGCCATCATCGCTACCAGGCGTCACGGCGATACCGTCACCACCGAGGACTTTGTGCAGGCAACGGAGCGTATCGTTGCGGGGTCGGAGCGCCGAAGCCGGCTGCTCAATGCAAACGAGAGGGAACGCGTTGCCTATCACGAGATGGGGCATGCGCTGGTCGCGACTTCGCTTGCCAAGACGGATCCCGTTCAAAAGGTCTCGATCATTCCGCGGTCGATCGGTGCGCTCGGATATACCTTGCAGAGGCCGACGGAGGATCGCTTTCTCATCACGTCGAGTGAATTGAGGGAACGCATGATCGCCTTGCTGGCCGGTCGCGCGGCAGAGGAGGTGGTCTTTGGAGAGGTATCGACCGGTGCTGCCGACGATCTTGGCAAGGCCACCGATATCGCGCGTGAAAGCATCACTCGATTCGGGATGAATGCCTCGGTCGGTCAGGCGGTCCTTGAACCCCAAAGAGCACAGTGGCTCGACGACAATCAGCTCGGCGTCCGTCCGCGCGACTATTCCGAAGCAACCGCTCGGGAAGTCGATCTGGCGATAAGGGGGATGATCGACGAAGCGTACCAGATGGCGAAGGAGATGCTTTCGGCCAACATCGAGAATCTGAAAGCCGGCGCAAAACTTCTGCTTGAAAGGGAGACCATCACGCCCGCAGATTTCGCACCGCTTCAGCGCCAGCCAAAATTGCCGGACGCTGGTATTTCGCCTCGCCTTGCCGTTAGAGGGATTTGAGGGCGATCCAGCCCTTTAACATCATGGCCAAGTCAGCGAGCCGATCGCGCATTTGCCGACAGATGCGGATCGAACAAGGTTCCCTTTTCGCCGCGGACGATAGCGCTGGCGTCCTCGAGCTTGCCGATGCCAGCCGGTCTGTCCATTTCCACTGCAAACTGGATTGCGGCAGCGACTTTCGGCGCCATCGACCCTGGTGGAAACCTCGCGCCGGATAACATCTCCGGAGCAATACGACCCAAGCTTCGAGCCTTCGGTGTCCCGTAATCCAGATAGACTGCGTCGACATCAGTTAGAAGAAGCAACATGTCGGCATTCAGCTGTCGCGCCAGGAGCGCACTGGCGGCATCCTTATCGATGACGGCCTCGATCCCGGTAAGTCCGCCGTCCGCCTGTTCGATCACAGGAATGCCGCCGCCACCGGTGCAGATGACGGTCACGCCGTGATTGACGAGCAACGCGATGGTTTTGGCCTCGATGATTGCCAAGGGTTTTGGCGACGCGACGACACGCCGCCAGCTTTCACCGTCGGGCGCGATTCTCCAGCCGCGCTCTCTGCCAAGCCGGCGGGCGGTCGGCGCGTCGTAAACCGGGCCGATGAACTTGGTCGGATGTGAAAAGGCGGGATCGCCTGCCTCCACCCGTGCCATCGTCAGCAAGGTTGCAATTGGATGGTTCTTCAGGACATTTCCGAGCTCCTGTTCGATCATATAGCCGATCATCCCCTCTGTTTCGGCACCGAGAACATCCAACGGAATACCATTGCCGTTGGAGGCTTCTGCCTGCAAGGCAAGGAGCCCAACCTGAGGGCCGTTGCCATGGGTGATGACCAGAGAGTGGCCGGCAAGGATGAGTTCGGCCAAAGCAGCGACGGCAAGCCGGACATTTGCCCGCTGGTGTTCAGCCGTCATCGGCTCTCCGCGACGCAAAAGCGCGTTTCCTCCCAATGCTGCGACGATCAACATCTCAACTTCCGATCGTCGCAACGAGCAGCGCCTTGATCGTATGCATTCTGTTTTCGGCCTGATCGAAGACAATGGAGGCGTGGGACTCGAAAACCTGGTCCGTCACCTCCATGCAATCGATGCCGTATTCCTTGGCGATGCGGGCACCGACTTCCGTCTCGGTGTTGTGAAACGCCGGAAGACAATGCATGAATTTCGCATAGGGATTTTCGGTCGCCTCGATCACCTGGGCGGTGACCCGGAAGGGAGAAAGAAGCCGGATGCGCTCCGCCCAAGCCGATTCATTCTCGCCCATTGAAAGCCAGACATCCGTGTAGATAAAATCGGCTCCCAGCACTCCGGAGCCGACATGTTCCATCAAAGCGAACTTGCCGCCGCTTTTCCAGGCTTGCGACTTCACATGATCGACAAAAGCTTGGTCCGGCCACAGGGCCGTCGGCGAGACGAGACGAAAATCGATTCCGACCTTGGCAGCGCCGAGCGCCAGCGACATCGCCACATTGTCGCGCCCGTCGCCAAGGAAGGTCACGACCATGTCCGACAGGTGCTTGTGAGTGAATTCGCGCATCGTCATGAGATCCGCGAGAATTTGCGTCGGATGAGAAACGTCGGTGAGCCCATTATAGACCGGCACGCCGGAATAGGTTTTCAGGGTCTCGACCGCACTCTGCGCGAAACCGCGATACTCGATGGCATCATAAATGCGGCCGAGAACACGCGCGGTATCCTTCATCGATTCCTTGTGGCCGATATGACTGCCGGTGGGACCCATGTAGGTGACGTGTGCACCCTGATCATAGGCTGCCACCTCGAACCCGGTTCGGGTGCGGGTCGAATCCTTTTCGAAGATAAGTGCGATATTCTTTCGTGTCAGGCGCGGCACTTCGTATCCGCCTAGTTTTGCGACCTTGAGATCGGCCGCAAGGCGCAGCAGGTGGCGGATCTCCTCGGCTTCCAGATCATCGAGGGACAGAACGCTGCGACCATGGAGATTGATAGGCATGACAAGTTCCTCTGTAGCTAAAGGGGGGCGCGATCAATCGGGCACGTCATGCAGTGTCCGCCACCACGGCCACGGCTGAGTTCTGCCCCTTCGATGGTGATCACCTCGACGCCTGCGCGGCGCAGCAGCGTATTGGTGTAGACGTTGCGGTCGTAGGCGATGACGACGCCGGGCTCGACGGCGATCACATTGTTGCCGTCATCCCACTGCTCGCGTTCGGCTTCGTAGCGGTCGCCGCCAGTCGCAATGATACGCAAGCTCTTCAATCCAAGCGATTGCGCAACCACGTCCGTAAATGGAGATGTCTCCTCCCGGGTGTCCACCGAACCTTCGACATCACCTGGTCGCAGCGAGAAGCTCCGCAACCGATCGACGACGGGAGGATACATCGTCACCAGATCCCGGTCGCAGAAGGTAAACACGGTATCGAGATGCATGAAGCTGCGATCGCGCGGCATTAGTGCCGCGATAATGCGTTTTGCGATACCAGCGGCAAAAAGACTTCGGGCCAGCGCGCCGACCGCCTGCGGGGTGGTGCGTTCACCCATGCCGATCAGGACGACCCCGTCGCCAACTGGCATTACGTCCCCACCTTCAAGACTGGTTCCGGTGACCGGGTTCTCAGGCGAGACGAATGTGAAGTCGGCGGCGTCGAAGCGAGGATGAAAACGATAGATCGCCTCGACATTTGCAGCCTCTGGCCGTCGCGCCTGCCAATACATGGCATTGACCGAAACGCCACCATAGATCCAGCAGGAACTGTCGCGGGTAAAGAGCTGGTTCGGCAGCGGCGGTAGCACGAAATCCTGCGGTGCCAGCGTGCGTCCGGTCAGCCCGAGGGGTTCGAATGGCAATTCGGCACGAGCAATGCCGCCGACGAGGTAGGTTGCCAGACGATCCGCCGGCATCTCGTTCAGCCAGCCGCGCAGTTCATCGACCATGTCACCTCCGACAACCGCGGATTCGACGCGGCGATCAAGCAACCAGCGGCGCGCCTTGGGCAAAGCCATCGTTTCCGTGAGCAATTCGCCCAACGACTGCACAACCACGCCGCGTTCGCGCAAGGCATCAACGAAGATGTCGTGCTCCTGCCGGGCACGCTTGACCCACAGCACGTCGTCGAAAAGCAAGGCCTTGCAATTGTCCGGTGTCAGGCGCTGCAGGCTTAGGTCAGGGCGGTGAACCATGACTTCGCGAAGACGACCAACTTCCGAATGAACCCCAAGAATATTCATGACGCTGATCCCTGTTAAAACGGGCTGACAATGCCGGCCCACATTTCGTAGGCAGCAAGGAAGGCTACCGCGACAAGCGCGACGGCCAGGAGCGCCTCGAACGGCTGGAAGGGTCTTTGCCCCGCTTCTCGACGCGCAAGAAAAAAGAACAGAATGCCCGGCGCATAGAGGATCGCACACATGAACAGGTAAGCCGGGCCGGCGGCATAGACGAGCCACAGCCCGTAAAGCGTTGCCAGAAGCCCGACCAGCATCGGAGCTGTTCGCTGTTCGTCCGGTGCATAGCCTTCTCCGGTTATGGCCAGCTTTGCGGCATAGGCGCCCGAGAAGATGTAGGGCACGAGGATCGCGGTTGATGCGATGGAAAACAACGCCTGATAGGTGCTGTGGGCGTAGAGGGTAACGACAAGGAACGCCTGGACGAGAAGATTGGTGATCAGGAGCGAGGCCCATGGGACGCCCCGTTCACTTTCCGAGGCGAGGAATTTCGGCATGGTCCCGTCCTTCGCCGCCGCGAAGGGAATCTCGGCTGCCAGAAGCGTCCAACTCAGAAAGGCACCGATCACCGAGATGACAAGCGCGATGTTGATGAGAGCCGCACCCCAGGGACCGACCACCACCTCAAGTACCCCAGCCATGGAAGGATTTTTCAGGGCAGCAAGTTCAGGTTGGTTCAGAATGCCGAGCGAAAGCAGGGACACGAGCGCGTAGAAAGCAAGGCAGGTGAAAAAGCCAAGGACCGTTGCCGTCGCAATGTCGCGCCGGCGCTCGGCGCGGGCGGAGAACACGCTGGCGCCTTCTATGCCGATGAACACCCAGAGCGTGACCAGCATGGTGCTCTTGACCTGCGTGGTGATCGAGCCGAGGCTTGCGTTGCCCAGACCGGTAAAATCGAGCGAGAAGACGTTCAGCTTGAAGGCGACGACGCCGACGCCGATGAATAAGAGAATCGGTGCGACTTTTGCGACGGTGACGATAAGGTTCACGACCGCCGCTTCACGAATGCCCGCCAGCACAATAGCATGAATCAACCACAGCAAGATGGACGCACCAAGCACGGCCTGCCAGGTGTTTCCGTCGCCGAAGGACGGAAAGAAATAGGATAGCGCGCTGAAGACGATAACCGCATAGGAGACATTGCCGATCCATGCGCTCAGCCAGTAGCCCCATGCACTGTTGAAGCCGATAAATGGACCGAATCCGGCTTTTGCATAGGCATAGGGGCCGACGTTAAGGTCTGGTTTGCGGGTGGCCAGGGACTGATATACGAAGACCAGCGCCAGCATGCCGATCGCCGTAATCCCCCAGCCGATTGCGATGGCCAAAGGGCCGGCGCCTGCCGCCATGTTCTGCGGCAGGCTGAAGACGCCGGAGCCGATCATCGAGCCGATGACTAACGCCGTTAACGAACCCAGCCGCAATTTCCTGCTAACCGCCACCGGCTCGGTCGAGGTGACAAGCTTTATGCCGATCGAAGTCATCGTCTTCTCCCAAGGATCGAAAATATCTATGGGAGACACTGGACACCGGGTGGCGGCGACAAACCTTGATCCTGGTCAAGACGGTTGTAATTTTTCGCAGGCTCGGACACAGCACCGCTAGAATGTTGGCCAACGATCCCGGAGTTGGCCGCAGCTACAATGCGGCATCACCTGCCGTCCGTCTGGCTGACAGTACCTTGCGCGCCCGGGCAATGCAGTCTCTCCAGGCGTTCGAGGAAGGGACGTTGACCGCCGACGATCTTTTGGCCCGCCTCGGAAAGGGTGAACCATTCGGCACGATCGATCTCGGGGAAGGACTCGAAGCGTCCGCTTCGTGGCGGCCACTCGATTTCAAACAGATTGCTGTGCAAGCAGGATGTGTCGAATACCCCCTCAAGGGCAAAGGCGGTGACGGTCTTTCCGCTCTTCTGGCGCAATTCGCCAAGAGGCTGCAGCGCACCTTCAGGCGCGGAACCTGTTTCCTCGGCGAATTCCCGTCGAGCGGCCGCTTCAGGTGCTTCAGCCTCGCCGTATTCGCCCTTGGGAATGGACCACGCGCCGTCATCACGTTTGCGCCAGAATGGGCCGCCTGGATGGACAAGCAGAACCAAAATACCGTCCTGCGCCTTTTTATACATTAGGATGCCGGCGCTCTTCTTCATGTCCGATCGTTCCTACGAATGGAACCCCATATGTCTTTGCCTTGTCTCCAAGATTTTGACCTCTCGATGGCGATCGAATGCAAGGAAAAAACGGATACGAAACCAAAATTGGCCAACCGGCGACATGTCCCAGCTCGTGACTTCGGAAGCAAGTCGTGAAACGGTGGACAATCGCATTGTCATCTCTGGCCGGGATCAAGGCAAAGGGGCAAGCCCGCCGCCGTCTGAGCGGCATATGGTCTCGACCAACCAATGACGGCGATCAACCATGTTTAGATGATGAACACCGACGGTCATCATCCAAAATCTCGCCGCAGCACGACGATCGTAGGATCGTCTTTGTCGTCATGGGCCTGGAAAGCCATGTCGCGCTCCAACTCGATTGCGGCATGGTTTTCGCGGCTTTCTATGGATTCGATGCTTTTGAAATTATGTCGTTCCGCATAGCGGCAGATGTGCGCGAGCATTTCCCAACTTATACCCTGATGCTTGTAGTCTTCACGAATGGTCAGCGCGACCTCTCCGCGTTGAGCATCCTTGCCGACCGCCAGCATTGCCACCGCCAGCAAAGTCTGATCCGGTGAAAAGGCAAGGAAGTTGACGCGCTTGGCATCGCCAGCGCTTGTCATTTCAACGAGCCTTTCATGAGAAACGGATTTCATTCCGGATAGGAAACGAAATCTGACGTCCTCTGGTGTCACATGATTGAAAAAATCAGCGACAATTGCTTCATCCTTCGGCTCGGCGCCCCGAACGTGAAAGTGAAATCCGCTACGCGTGGTCAGGTCACCCTTGGTATCTTCGATTTCCATCATGCTTCTCCTTCAGGTCCGCGGAACAACTGCTCGCTGCGGCCGAGACGCAGGGAGTAATGCATTTATTATAGCAGTTAGGATTCATTGACTTTGACTCAACTCAAGGCACGCGCATTTTCCGGAGCGGGGATGTAGCGTGACCGCCAGCGGTTTGGCGGCAGTGCGGATGATGATGCTGAACCAGGAGGCTATTACGGCTACTGCAGTAGGCCAAACCGTCACAAGCAATCGTGATAGGGTCCTCCGGAACGGTAGATGCCATGGTCCCCAATCTCCGCGAAATCCAGGTTGCCCAAGCGCGTTTGTATTCGATTTTGGGAAATGGCGAGATGGCCGAGGACCACGGTCATGTCGGATTGACCCTGCGCAGCCATCCGCTTTCCTTCCTGAGCGCGGATCTGGGGAGGGGCCGTATCGTCACCTGTCGCAAGGCGATGCAGGCCAGCGATGGCACATGGCTCTCGAGGCTGCGGGGCCCTTGTGCTTGTTCGCTAGCGGCCCGGTTCGAACCGCACTCGAGAAGCGTTGGTCGCGAAAACGAGGCTTCGCCTGCCCGAGTTCAGATCTCATATTTTTTGCTCGCCCATGCTGTCGTTTGTGGGCGTGGCGGCGGTGGTGGTGCTTTGGCCAGTTCCTCAATAAAGAGTGCAAGCGGGCGGATATTCTCGTTCTGGCTGGCCTCCTCAAGACATGACATATACCTGTCGCGTTGATCGACAGGTACTACCGTCCAAGGTAGTCCGGCTTCAGCCAGCAGTGCGTTCATGAGGAAGCGACCTGAGCGTCCATTTCCATCTGGAAAGGGGTGAATGTAGGTGAAGAGGAAAGGGGCAACAATAGCCTTGGCCCGTGGATCGGATTCATCCTCGATGCACTCGAACAGAGCGTCCATGGCATCAGCTATCGCATGCGGTGGTAGGGGGACATGAGAGGAACCCCGCAGATACACATTGTGACTCCTATAACCCGCGAGCTTGTACGCTTCTATGATGCCAGCTTGTACTGATGGCCGGAACATCTCCCTGAACCAGTCCTGATGTCGGTGCGATAGAAGAGGTCCCGATGGTTCTCCCTCAAGGATCGACCGGATATCCTTTCTTACCTCTTCGTACGCGAGGCGGTAGCCTTTCGCAGCCAAGGCGTTCCGGGCATCGGCATCCCCTGCATGCTCTTCGGGGTTCCAGGTACCCGACTGAACCCTCTCAATGAGTTCTTCCGACACCTGATAACCTTCGATTGAAAGGGAATTCAGCGCATCCGCGACATATCGTTCTTCGATCTCCTCCATGTAGGCGTCGATGTCGTTGAAACGCGTGCCTTCTATATCGATGCTGTCCAGAGCATCCCGGCTCATTTTCGCCCACAGATTCTTGATGCGGGTGGCCGCAGGTGTCGCCGCTCTTCGTTCGTCAAGCAGAGCGTGGCCACTATCGTCAAATGGGTCGTCTTCGTGAACGACATATCCGGCCGCGCTCATCGTTGACAGGATGCTATCGGCGTCGCGGATCCTTCCAAGATGGCGCAGGGCACCGGCTATCCTTCCGGCCATGGTGCTTCTTGCGCCGGAAAGGAGACCGCGAAGAAGCGATGCAGAACCGCGAATAGACCCCATGACGGCGATCATGTCGGTCGGTATTGCGGTCCAGCTATTCTTTGCACTGTTGATGATCGCCTCTTCCTTGGTGAGCACCCGGACGCCATTGTGAACGACAGATTGGTCGGGTTGTGGAACCCGCAACAAGTAAAGGGACGTTCCGCCCGGCATTGGAAGAACCTGATTATTGGCTGCAGGACTGCGAACGACAATCTGCGGCGCGACAGACCAGTTTTCGGCCCACAAAGTCACCGACGTTTCCGGCGAAAAGCACCAATTGCTTCCGAAGCGATCGTCAAGATAGCTCCGTACGAATTCCCAGTAGACGGTGCTCCACTCGGAGTCGATCCGACGCCTATCGGAAGGTCGGGAATTAACCGCGAGCCACCCGCGCATTATCTCTTCCACAAATCCCGCCTTGGCGAGACGCTCGCGATGAACCCTGCTCAAGAGGTCGCTCTTCAGAACTGATCGAGCCCCTTGTTCGGTTGCACCTCGAAGCTCCCGAAGCGATGAGGCAAGCAGTTCATTTGGCGGGCGTCCTGACATTTCGTAAATCCTACAGGTGCGACGACGGCACTAATCCGGCGCTTTGCGCCAACACTAATTAGACGTATTTGTCTCACACTAATTTGCTGTATTTGCAACACACTAATTAGACGCAGGCATCACGCAAGGCTCAATAGCTGCGAACCAATTGAAGCGATGTTGGCGAAGACCGATCTCTGCCTGCTTTTTCACCGACAGGAAGTCTGGTGGCAGTTGCTACCTAATTCCGCATAGTTCTTGGAAGCCCGCGCCGTGATGGCTCCGACATGGCATTCCGCGAGGGTGCGCACCGGAATAGGAGATCCTCGATGAAGCCGCGTGGGATCCCGAGGCTGGACAAACGTGATAAACACACTTTGGGGCGCGCCCCGTCTACCATTAACTACATGAATTTGCTGGCAAATCCATAGCATGAGTGGGGTCATCATCGGCGCCGATCATGACCCCACCCAATTGTCATTTTCTGTCTGTAGATCAAAGCCTTAGACTCACGTCACGAGGGGTCAGCCTCGGCTCCGACTCACAGTCTACCGGACGGTGAGAACAGAGACCGACGTCTTTCCCTCCAGGCGCCTATCGGAACCGTCTGATGTCTGAAGTGTTACCCCGCCATCGAAAGGAGTCGACCATGCCGTTTCCCTCGCCAACAACCGAAGACCCACGACAGCGCTTCGAAGAATTGAAGGTCGCCGCAAGGGCTGTATTGGAAGAGATCATCGCCTCCGCAAACGAAGCTGGATGGGGCACTCAGGAGATCGCTGTCGCGCTAAGCGAGGCAGCTCAGTCTCTCAAGGATGACAACACCGTCGATCCCGATCCGGCCGACGAACCGCTAGTGCCAGACGCCGTTCGCGAGCAGATCGGCCATGGCGAGCAGTTTGATTAGATTTGCCGCTCTCATTACACCAATTCGTTGGCTTGAACTATAAGGTTCTAGCATGACAGAGTACGGCGGACTCAGACAGGAGATCGCTACACGTGCCGACGCGGCCGATGCCGATCCCGAAAGGGCGGCAGGCCTCAAGTCTTTGGCAGCGCAGCTTTGGGCCAACTTCGACGAGTTCACGGTCGAGGAACTGGAGGATACGGACGGTCGCGATCCGGGGGGGGTTGACCAGCCGCGGGCATGCCGGAGGGAACAAATTCCTCTCTCATAGCTCGACGGCATGTAGGAGAACCACGATGGCCAACGATCAATGGCACATGCCCGTCGTTCTGGAGCTACATGCGGTCGGACAATACCGAACAATCTCCTGCAACGCTGAGGCCTCGACTGTCTTTGGGATAGATGGCCAGGCGAAGACGATCGCGCGTACAGCGATGCGCTTCTGGTCTGTCTAGCAACGCTGGATGGAAGGACGACACGCGAAATGGCCCATCAAGCCTTTGTCGAGGCGGCGCGGGGTGCTGGCATTTGCAACCAATCCGCTTCAGAATGCTGACGGTCAGTGAGACGATGCCGCGGCTGAAACGCGCGCGCAAGGCGTCACCGCTCGCCGGTTTGCCAGCGTTACACCTATCCACATATCCTCTCGTACTCGCCATGTCGTATCGCCGCGCCAGCCGTAGACGCGATTATAGCCAACGTCGCAATCGTCGGCGACCGTCAGGGCGAATAATGGCTAAACACAAAATCCTTCGAGCGGTCCAGTTTGGTGTGACACGCAAAACACGATTTCAAAAGCGGTTCGCTCTGGTTCGCGACGCCATTTTCGAACTGCCCATAACCCCAGCCGCCGCTATCCGCGAACTTTTTTGAGTCTTTCACACTGATCTGCACGTTCGTCGGGTCACCCGCCACAAAGGATTGCGGCGCCGGGAATACGGCGTCATTCTCGGGAGACGATTTGTAGACGTATGCCAGGCGAGCGATTACCGCTCCATCCGGAAACGGCCGAGTGCCTTCGCGAAAAGCCTTCACCGCGACGTCGTTTCCCAAGATCGCGCGGATGTCGTTGTTCTTTCCGGCTTCGTGGGCGACCGTTATGACCCGCCAGTCGCGATATCCTTCGGGAAGGTTGACTCCGTAGATCGGCGATGCGTTCTCGCTCGCAGCACGGGCAACGACAAGGGAGAGGCAGATCACAGCAATGCCTGACGGCACGATCCAGAAAGCAGTTATTTTCCGCATTTTCACCCTCCAGATTACACTTATCTGGCTTGCCGCTCCGTACGCCAGACGACTTCTTGGAACCCGCGAACGCGTGGACCAATTTATTAAGGCGACCGCAGACGATATTTCGAATTCGTGCGATGACGGAACTCGCACTAAAACGGACGCGGTAGCGCGGCATCGTACTCTTTCGATAACCATCCACCAAAGAAAGGCCGATGATGGGTTCAAAGTATAGTAACCCATTGAAGGAACAGCGTCGTGCCGAGCAAAGTTTTCCAAACCGTCAAGCATCGTCACCGATGGCCGTGCGGGCGCAGACATCGTTGTCTGCAGACCGGTGTCGGACGCGGGATGCCGAGCGCTGAAACGCGTTCGGAACTGGCTTTCCTCGGCCCTCAGGATTAGCATCCCGGCATGTGATCGCGGAGCAGTCGCATCGATGAACGATGTCTCGCATGACTGGAAAGGAACATGGCCGGATCATCAACGTGATCAGCGAGGATTGCGGCTCCCACTCCGTGGTTGTCCGGGTCGAGGACAATGGCAAAGGTCTCGACACCATTGCATCAGAGCGCATTTTCGAAGCATTCTTTTCGACCAAGCCGGAGGGGGCCGGCATGGGTCTGGCGATCTGCAGGTCTATCATCGAGTCGCATGGTGGGATGCGGGCGGCACGGTCGCTGGCGTCTGGAGGATCGGCGTTCAAATTCGCGGTGCCGTACGCAAGGGGGGCAAATGAACCAGAAGCAACGTGAGGACGTTTCCCCGCAGGTCGTCGTCATTGAAGACGACGTCGGCGTACGCGAGTCCCTTGTCGGTCTGCTGAAGTCCATGAAGTTCAACGTGACCGCATTTTCGTCGGCGACCGAGTTCTCGACGAAGGGCCAATTGGGGTCTGTCGGCTGCATGATCCTGGACGTGCGGCTCCCCGGCCAGAGCGGCATTGAATTCTACGAAGAGGTACGATCCCGTGGTTTCCACAGGCCGGTGATCTTCATGAGCGGCCATGCCGACGTTCCGATCGCCGTGCGGGCGATGAAGGCAGGCGCGGTGGAGTTCCTGACGAAACCGGTGCGCGAGCAGGATCTCCTGGACGCCGTCCACTCTGCGATGAAACGGGACAGCCGCTCGACGATGAAGGAGGAGGCGGCAGCGAGTGCGCGAGCCGACTTCGAAACGCTGACGAAACGTGAGCAGGAAGTTCTGATCCGGGTGGTGGAGGGACAGCGCAACAAGCAGATCTCCACGGCCTTGGGGATTTCCGAGGCGACAGTTAAACTGCACCGCGGGAATGTGATGCAGAAGATGCATGTCCAGTCCCTTCCGGAACTGGTGCGCCATTACGATTTGCTCGAGTCGGCAGAGCAGGCGAACACCTCTACTAAAGGCTAGTTTTAATAGAATATTTCCAGACGTTAGTCGCATTGCGAGCGCTCAACCCCGGCCATAGGATTACAGCGATTGGATCGATTGATGGTTGATGCGCCGAAGACCTCCCTAGTGGTTTGCGTCGAGGATGACGAGCCCGTCCGTGACGCGCTCAGAGGGCTGCTGCGCGCCAACGGCATGCGGGTTGCCGCCTTCGCGTCGGCCGAAGAATTCCTCGCGTCGACGGAGTTGCGGACCGCGGCTTGCCTGGTCACCGACATCCAGCTCGGCGGTATTTCGGGACTGGACTTGCTGGACAAGCTGTCCGGGATGACTAGACGGATTCCGTCAATTCTTATCACCGCCCACTCCGATCTCGCGGTCGGCGACCGTGCCAGAAATTCAGGGGCGCTAAGGATCTTCTTGAAACCTGTCAATCCGACGGACTTGCTGGAGGCGATCAGGAACGCTTTGGCGAGCGGTCCTGCTCCAACTGCGTGAGAGCATTCATGCCACCGATTGCCGCACCAGATCCGACCGTACCTCACGACAACTAACTAGACTTCATCAACCCTCCGGCAGAAAATGGCGGAGCGTTGAGAGCCGTCGCACGGATCATCGAAGCAATCGAGCCAAGGGGCGCGCGATGACGACGCCTGGCGCCTCGGGCCAGACGGCTCGGCCTATCAAGGGTCCTTCACCGCTGATTGCCATTGAAGACGAGCCGGGGCCGAAGCTTGTCGTCGATCTGCCGCTGCCCGAGCCATTGTCCCACGGACTTGTCTTCATCCAGTATCGGGCGGAGAACATCTGCATAGTCTCCGTTTTTGGAGGAGGCGCGCTGCAGGTCTCGCCCTGCGTCGGATGCGTGCACGTGACGGTCGATGATCTTCCATGGCACTTCATCGATAAGAGCGGCGAGACGCTAACTATCGTCGGTCTTGCGGCCGGCCGGCATAAGGTGCTCTTGGAATAGGCGGATCCGAAGCATCATGTGATCACGGAGCAGGCGGTCACCTTCCTGGCGCAGGAGAAGAGATAGCCGATAGGATTCGAGCTCTCAAGGCGATCGCAGGCGGAACGTGCTGCCCCAAGTAAGGTCTGCCCCAATCAGGCCACGATCGCCGAAAACATGCCCTCGCACACCCTGTCGTGAGAGCATGTTCTATTGCGAATAGGGAGGCGAATGTAATGACAGATTCCTGGATGGCGGGATTGCCGCCCTCCAGGGAGGTGCCTCGTTCAGGCGGCTTCGCGTTCGACTTTCGGGAAGTCGACGTCGGTCATGAAGACCTCGTTCATGTAGTTCGTGAAGGTGTTCGCCGCGAGGTGCGCGACAATCTCCAGAAGCTCGCCGTCATCGAAGCCGGCCGCCTTCAGTCCTTCCACTTCCTGTTCGGAAACACCGCCTCTGGCTTCTGCAACCCTGACCGCGAACTTCACCGCGGCGTCGGCCCTTCCCTCGGAGGATCCGCCCCGGCGGGCCGCTGCAATCTCCTCGAGACTGAGCTTGGTCACGTGGGTGCCGGTGTAAGTGTGGGCGGCGAGGCAATACTCGCAGCCGTTCTTCTGAGCGATCGCCAACGCGATGCGCTCGCGGATCTTTTTGTCGAGCTTGCCCTTGCCGAGCGCTCCGTTGAGGCCTGCGTAAGCTTCCAGCACGGCGGGGCTGGTCGACATCATGCGGAACACGTTGGGCAGTGCGCCGATCTGCTTCTTGATCGCCTCCAGCGTCGGCTTGGAAGCTTCAGGCGCCGCGTCGAGTGTCGCGGGAATTGGAATTCGTGTCATTTTGGATCTCTTTTGTTGCTTCGGTTGCTGTAGTCGGGCCGCCCCGGTGCGGGTCTTCAATGCAGTGCGTGCGGAAGGAATCCCTCAGGCTGTCCCGGCAGGTGTTCGATAACAACGACGCCGTCAGCCATTTGCTCGCGGCTTTGCGCCATTACGGCGGACCGACGGGACTTCCGCCATTTTCGCGGCGTGACTGCGGTGATCCTCTTGAAGACCGTCGTGAAATGCGGCTGGTTCTGGAACCCCGTCTGCAAGGCGATCTCGACGAGAGCCAGATCGGTGCCAATGAGTAGCCTTGCCGCGGCCTGGATTCGCATCCGTAGAAGGAACTCGTGAGCGCTCATCGAGGTGGCCGCTTTGAACGTGGCTGCGAAATGCGCTCGCGAGAAGCCCGCGACGTCGGCGAGTTCCTCCAGCGACATCCTCCGGTCGAGACGAGATTCGGCGTAGCGTCTGACGCGGCTCAGTCGCCATGCCGAAAGGGGATGGACACGCGGCAGCGATCGATAGTGTTCGAACGCCAACCGCGAGAAGTCCTTGGTGAGTTCGCCTCTTCGCGCCGGCGAGCTTTCACAAATCTCGCCTATCAGGTCCCTTAATCGGACATCGCGGATGTTGAACCTTCCCCCCACAACGGAGCAGGGGCCTCGAAAGGGCTCTCGCAGAAAGGTGAGCACATAGAGACACGCATCGGACTGAAGTTCGACGGCGATCGGATCCGGGCCTTCCACGAAGGTGAGGCTGTCCTCGACCATCAGCCCCTGAAACAGGACACGCCCTTTTTGCTCAAGGCGTAGCTCGGAATCGCGGGCCGCGACGACGAACGTCCCGACGCCGGAACCCAGCGAGGTGGTGATCGCCCGGTTTCCGTTCTCGCGTGTCAGCTTTGCAAGAGAAACGTTCGGGTCGGCGACGCTGTAGTGCTCGACGTGCAGGCAGTCGTCGACGGCTTCGAAGACGCGACGCATCCCGCCTAAGCTCACCTTGATTGCGATATCGGTCTGCATCTGCTGCTCCTCATCGGAAGGGCGCGAATTAGTGGATGGTCGTGGCGTTACTTGTCGGCGGCGGCCCGCTCGATCATTGCGGACACGAGATCGGGATGGGAGATCATCACCACATGCGACGCGCCGTTCACGCCAACCGTTTCCTTTGCGCCAGCCCGCTTCGCCATGAACTCGTGGAGCTCAGTTGGGATGTTTTTGTCAGCGGTGCCGTAGATGAAATGCGAGGGCAGCTTCTTCCAGGATGGATCGCCGGAAGGATCGTTCAGGGCCTCAGCCGTAACCGGACGCTGTTCCGCGCCCATGAGCGCTGCTTCCTGCTCCGGAACGTCTGCGGCAAACTGCTTCCAGAACTTGCTCTGCAGGATGTAGAGATCGTGCTTTCCATCGGACTGCACTACGGGCGGCGCCAAGGCGTCCCCGAGTGTGCCGGTTGGGAACTTCTTGCCCAGGCCGCTGGCGCTCTCTCCAGTGTCCGGCGCGAGTCCTGAGACGAAGACCAGGGACTTGACGTTCATGCCTTCGACCGCGACGTCGGTGATGACCGAGCCGCCGTACGAGTGACCGACGAGGACGACGGGGCCGTCAATGGACTTCAGGACTGCCAAGACGTAATCGGCGTCGTATTTCAGTCCTCGTAGCGGGTTGGCGACTGCGACGACAGGATAGCCGTCCGTCAGCAGCTTGGCGGCGACGCCGTCCCAGCTCGCGGACTCCGCGAAGGCTCCGTGGACAAGGACGATCGTCGGCTTCGACTCCGCCATCGCGCTCTGGCTTAAGATGAGAGCCGCGACCATTACTGAACTCGACAGCCACTTGTTCATGCGAAGAACCTCACGGTGGGCGCGTGCAGCAGTGCGCATGCGCGCTCGGTTTATCTTCCAGTGAGGCTACCACGCGGCGCCGTCCAATGGTGTGAGTTGTCGAGATGGCGTGTGAGATTCAGTTGGCCGCTGGATCTGCTTTCGGTTTCGGGTCAGATATACCGTGAAGGCTAAAATTGATGCCACAATGGACGAAGGCGGCCCTCGCGGCCGCCTTGAGTTTAAACGTCAATGTTCGGTCGTGCTTATACGGCGTTTATCGCTATATCCACCGCCGATAACAGATCCTGATGCCGAACAGGCTTCGTCAGGAACTCGACCGCGCCCGCCTTCATCGCGCGCACCGACATCTGGATGTCCGCATGGCCACTGATGAAGATGATCGGGTATCGTATTCCAGTCTTCAGGAGGTCGGCCTGAAAGTCCAAGCCGCTTCTGCCGGGCAGGCAGACGTCGAGGATGAGACAATCGGGTTGAGGTGCGTCCCCGCTCTCTTGGTATTCCTTGACGGATTCAAAGGATGCGACGCAAAAGCCGACCGATCGCAGCAGTGTTGAAATAGAGCGCCGGACGCTCTCGTCATCCTCGATCAGCACGATGTAGGGTGCCGCGACCTTCATTGCCGCAGGCTTGCCTATCTGCGAAATTGTCGTCGATCTTGTCGCGTCGAACGGCGCCCTGTCCTCGGGTAGCACGTCGTCCCTGATCAGCATGTAGCCTCTTCTGACGATCGTCTTGATGATGTTGCCTTGACTACCCAACGCCCGCCTCAAGGACTTCACCTGGAAGCGGAGATTGCATTCCTCGACCACCATCGACGGCCACACCTGGTTCAGGATCTCGTCCTTGCTGACGATCCTGCCGTTGGACCTGAGCAGAACCATCAGAAGATCGAAAGCCCGCCCGCCAATTTCCTGCGGGCGCCCGTCCAGCAAAAGCTGCCGGGAATGCGGGACTGCGCAGAACCTGCCAAAGCGGATCGCGTCGTTATAGGATTCGCGGCGCTTCGCCTCTCTGGAAGGGTGAGGCAGGTATGGGTCTGCTGGGTTCGTTTGTTCGAGCGTATCGGCGAATTGGACTTGCATGGCTGACTTCTCCGTCGGCTGCAATTGTTCATCGCGCTGCTGAAGATCGAACTCTTACAAATCTGGCCCCGCTAGCGGGAGGCGATCTTCAATTGGGTGCGAGTGGGAAGAGCCTAGCTCCGGCCCGGCACGCGAACAATCCGACCAATGGCCAGCCCGACCCCGACAACGTCGTGATGAACTAGACCAAGGTCTAGGAATTCGAACGATTTGGCGATGTCGTTTGGCACGACGCCTCACGCAAACTCACAACGGCTTACGACAACTAGCTCGTCGTTTCCGCTCGCTGAGAGTAGCAATTAAGGAGAAATCAGCGACGCAACGAGCAGTCGCACTCGCGTCCTCATTCGAAAAACCGGAGGCTGAAATGAACAGATCGATCCTAGGCAGGAGCGCATTGGCCATCGCGATCGCGTTGTCCGCGTCGGCGACGTTGCCGGCCACGTCCTATGCTGCGAAGAAGGTCGTCGCCGCCCACAAGCTAATAGTGCCACAGGTGACCTATCACACGGTGGACGTCGATGGGACGAGCATCTTTTACCGTGAGGCCGGCCCCGCCGACGCTCCCGTCGTACTTCTGCTTCATGGGTTCCCGACGTCGTCCCACATGTTCAGGAACTTGATCCCGATCCTCGCCGACAAGTATCACGTGATCGCGCCGGACTACCCGGGATTCGGCCAGAGCGCCGCGCCCGACCATACAAAGTTCGCCTACACGTTCCAGCACTACGCGGACATCGTCGACGGTCTTCTTGGCAAGCTGGATGTCAAGGAATACGCGATGTATGTGATGGACTATGGTGCTCCGGTCGGATACCGCCTCGCGCTCAAGCATCCCGACCGCGTGACGGCGCTGATCGTCCAGAACGGCAATGCCTACGAAGAGGGGCTCAAGGAGTTCTGGGACCCGATCAAGGCGTACTGGAAACACGACACCCCAGAAAACCGCCAGGCCTTGATGGTGCTCTTCAAGCCCGAGACGACCAAGTTCCAGTACACGGACGGGATGAGCGACCTCGCGCACATCGATCCCGACAACTGGGGTCACGATCAGCCGTTGCTTGATCGCCCTGGGAATAACGACATTCAGCTAGACCTCTTCCACGACTACGGCACGAACGTCCCGCTCTATCCGGAATTCCAGAAATTCTTCCGCGACAAGAAGCCGCCGACCCTGATCGTCTGGGGCAAGAACGACAAGATCTTCCCGGCCGACGGCGCGTCGCCCTACCTTCGCGACCTGCCGCATGCCGAGATGCACCTTCTCGACACCGGGCACTTCGCCCTGGAGGACAAGCTTCCGGAGATGGCCCCGCTCATTCACGACTTCCTCGATCGAAAACTGAGCCGGGACTAGATCGAGGCTTGGCCACCACGCACGCCTCCCTGCGTGGTGGCGCCCATCCACCGCGACTGTCCAAACAGATGGAGCCGGAAATGAACAAGCACGATTACGCACTATCGAGACGTGGTTTCTGCCTTTGCTGCCTCGGTGGCGCGACGTTCGCGGCCACGGGCGGCTGGCTTTCGCCAGCGGAATCGTTCGCGGCCGCCAAAAGTCTTGTCGTCCAGATCCGCGAGGCCGCGGCGGCGGCGGACATCACCACGACTAAGCTTCGTGGCGGCATCAGCGCTTTTTCGGGTTCCGGCGGTAACATGGGCGTCCTGGTCGGAGATGACGGAAAGCTCCTTGTCGACGCAGGGATCACGGCGACGCGCCCCAAGATCGAGAAGGCGCTGGCCGATCTCGGTCTGCAGCCGATCAAGCACCTCATCAATTCGCATTGGCACTTCGACCACACCGACGGCAACGAATGGCTCAATTCGGAAGGCGCCATGATCACGGCCCACCCGAATTCATTGAAGCATCTGACGGTCGCCACTCGAGTCTTCGACTGGGATTTCGACTTCCCAGCCTCGCCGAAGGGCGCGCTGCCGACGATGCTGATGAAGGGCGACGAGGAGACGTTGAAGCTCAACGGTCAGACGATCGCGCTGAAGTACTACGGTCCCGCCCACACCGACAGCGACATCTCGGTGTTCTTCCAGGAGGCGAACGTCGTGCACGTCGCCGACACCTTCTGGAATGGCGTCTATCCCTTCATCGACTATTCGACGGGTGGCAGCATCGACGGGCAGATCCAGGCCGCCGAGGCCAACGTCAAGATGGTCGACGACCAGACGATCGTCATCCCTGGGCATGGCGAGATCGGCAACAAGAAGGACCTGATCGCCTGGCGGGACATGCTCGTCGGCATCCGGGAGAACGTCGCCAAGCTGAAGAAGGATGGCCGGACCGTGGATGAGACGATCGCCGCGAAACCCACGGCGAAATGGGACCCGGTCTTCGGCAACTGGGCGATCTCTCCGGCACTATTCACCCGCCTTGCCTACGAAGGCGTGTAAGTGGAAACTCCTCGCGGCGGCGTGGATCGCCGATCCTATAGGGAGGGCAGGCGGCCGTGGATACCGAAAGACATTTCTCGAGCGACGTCGCCTTCTCACGATCCGTGAAGGAGATCCAGGAGCGGAAGGGCTCTCGCAAATCCTACGCCCGCGTCGAGGAGCGCGGCGGATGGGCGACCGCGATCACGCCCGATCTCAAAGACTTCATTGAAAAGCAGATCAGCATCTTCATGGCGACCGCCAACAAGGAATGCCAGCCGTATATCCAGCACCGGGGCGGGCCACCAGGGTTCCTCCATGTGATCGACGAAACCACGCTGGGATTCGCGGACTATATCGGCAACCGGCAGTACATCACTCAGGGAAATCTTGCCGACAATGATAAGGCTCAGCTTTTTCTGATCGACTACGGAAGCCGAACGCGCATCAAGATCTGGGGAACGGCCAAGGTGGTCGAAAACGACCCGGCGCTCCTCGAGCAGTTGACGCCGAAGGGATATCAAGCCAGACCCGAGCAGGTGATCCTCTTCCATGTCGAAGCCTGGGACGCGAACTGCCCGCAGCATATTCCGCTCCGGTTCGAGGCCGACGAAGTTCTGAAGGCGATCGAAAGCAGGGACGCGAGGATCAAGGAACTGGAGGCGGAGATCGCCACACTAAAATCTGCGGCGTCTGCTGGCGTTTAATAGTTGAACTCGAAAGGATTCAGACATGACTCGTCCGCCGTTGCCTCCCTTAACCCTGCGGTGCGCGATCGAGAAAGTGCGGCTGGCGGAGGACGGCTAGAATATAGGAATTGAATGGGCGCCTCCATCTCTCGTACACAAGCTTTGATCCGCCCGGTTATTCAGGAGTTGCACATTGCTCTTGCGAGGATAGCGGAGGTGGCAGGGTGAAGCTGAATGTGCTCCCCTTGCCCTTTTCAGTCGCGACCCAGATATGGCCCCCGTGCGCCTCGATGATGGATCGGCAAATCGAGAGCCCCATTCCGATGCCGGTCGCTTTGGTGGTGAAGAAGGCCTCGAACGCCCTTTCCGCAGTATCCGGATCAAGACCTACGCCGCTGTCCGAAACGCTCACCTGGATCATTCCTTCGCACCGCCTCGTGACGACGTGGAGCACTCGCCGCTGGCCTTCCAACGCTGCCATTGCGTCCGCGCCGTTCATGACCAGATTGATCAGGACTTGCTGGAGTTGGATCCGATCCCCGTTGACCGCATCCGCTGCACCCTCATAAACGGTTTCGACAAGGACGCCTTTTTGCCGGAGTTCGTTCTTGGTCAACAGGAGCACTTCTTCGATCACGCTACGGATGCTCAGCGGCCCGACCTTGGGTCGAGAATTCCGCGCCAGTGCAAGGATGCTGCTCAACACCTTGCCCGCCCGGTAGCCGTCGCGCAGAACCCAGTCGATCGCCTGCACGGCCTCTTCGATGTTCGGGGAAGCGGATTTCAGCCAACTCATGGATGCTGCGGCGTTGGTGACAATGGCCATGAGGGGCTGATTCATTTCGTGCGCGACGGACACCGCCAACTCGCCTATGGCGGTCAGGCGGCTCATGCGAGCAAGATCTTCCTTCGACTTTCGCAGAGCGTCCGAGGTCTCGTTTCTCTGGGTCATGTCCCTGAACACGAGAACCGCGCCTTTCATCTCGCCGCTCGTGTCGATGATCGGTGCCCCAGATACATCAATCACCATCTCGGAGCCGGCCTTCGAGCGGAGCGCGTATTGGGTACTTATCGTAAGCTCGGCTTCGCGGCCGAGGATCTCCGAGACGGGGTCGACCAGGACTTGGTGTGCCTCGTCGATCAGCTTGAAGACCTGTTCGACAGGTCTGTCAGCGGCCTCCTGCTGTGTCCATCCCGTCAGCTTTTCTGCAACCGGATTGAGAAACGTCAGCCGCCCTTGGTCGTCTGTCGATATGACCGCATCCCCGATACTCGAGAGCGTTGCCGCGTAGCGCTGTTCGCTCTCCTGAATTCGGTTTTGCGCAATTTTAAGGTCTTCAACGTCAGTGTTCAGGCCATACCACTTGATGACCTTGCCGCTCTCGTCACGGATCGGCACAGCACGCAGCAAGAAAGTACGCGAGGTGCCGTCACGAGCGACCATGCGAGCCTCGACGCCCCCCGCGACCTCGTTGGTCAACAGCCCCGTCCATAGCTCCTGGACACGTTCCCTATCGTCTGGATGGAAGACCCGCATGTATCCGAAGCCCATCGACTCTTCTTTTGTAAGACCGAAGTAGCTCAACCACTGTCGATTGACGTCCTCCAGCCTCCCGTCCGGGCTCGTGTGCCAGGCGTGGGCTGGAAGCGTATCCCACGAAAGACGAAGCTCCCATTCGGCAAGGCGAGCTCTCTCCTGCGACTGACGAAGCTGGGCGTTGATCGAGGCATTCTCGATCCGCACGGCGGCATAGGAGGCCAGATTTTCGAATGCATTGGCCAGGTCCTCGTCGAACTCCGCGACTGTGGAGCTTTCAATCTTCAAGACGCCGAGAACAACCTCCCCGACGAGAAGCGGAACGAGCAGCTCATGGGGCAGACGGGAACCATTCTCGCCCGCCGTGGCGACCGGCATTTTGTTTCCCCGGAGCGAGGACATAACCGACGAAGTGAACGGTGCGGGACCGTCTTCTGTGAGGAAGACTACCTCCGCCCGGCCGACCCCGCCGAACTCAAGACAGGCGGCCGCGAGCGCATCGGCTATACCATCGCGGTCCGCATCGACGGGCAGCGCTCGGAGCATTCGCAAGCCTGATGTTGTGTCCATGACGATGTTCGCCAGAGGTGGTCCCCGGCAAGCAGAGTAGCAGGCCCCGAGATATGGGCAAGCGGCAGCCCGATTTCGTTAAAGTACGATAGCGGACGCCGGTTGCTGGATGCCTCTCGACAGGCGAATGGAACGAGTGCCTTATGCGTGAGAGGCAACGAAAGGGGGGCGGGCATGGATCAGAAGTATCCGCCGCTGTCACCACTCAAGACGGGCGTTCGCGGATTGTGCCCGCGATGCGGTCGAGGTCATCTGTTTAGCGGCTTCCTAACATTACGCAAGGAGTGTGAGGTCTGCGGTCTTGACTATGCGTTCGCCGATCCCGCCGACGGGCCTGCGTTCTTCGTGATCTGTT
The DNA here is from genome assembly GCF_012275345.1 of Rhizobium sp. SG570. Taxonomy (NCBI): domain Bacteria; kingdom Pseudomonadati; phylum Pseudomonadota; class Alphaproteobacteria; order Hyphomicrobiales; family Rhizobiaceae; genus Rhizobium; species Rhizobium sp. SG570. Next base: position 57,581 of record NZ_JAAZQI010000014.1, read on the forward strand.
TCGCCTCCGTTCCGACCGTGCTGCTGGCAGTCTGGCTCGCGGTCGCGCACCACGCCTCGATCTGGGCGCAGATCTTTGTGACGGGGCCATTCATGATCCTGACGTGCATCCCGCCGTTGCGCCCGCTCAAGGGGGTGGCTTGTCGCTAGCCAGTATTTCTACAAGGCCGAGGAGGGGAAACTGTCCCGTGGGGACGACGCTGGCGAAGAATAGGGGATTGCATATGCGTTCAAAAGCCGTCGAGCACCGCACGACGCACGCCTTCCAGGAGGCGCTGAAAACGGTCACAAATGCGATCGGGAAGGCTGGGATGACAGTGTTCGCGGAGATCGATCACGCGAAGGCCGCACGAGATAACGGGCTGTCGATGCCGGAGACGCGTGTAATCGTCTACGGCAATCCGAAGGCGGGAACGCCAGTCATGCTGCACACGCCGCTGACCGCCCTCGATCTGCCATTGCGAATTCTCGTCCGGGAGCTGCCCGGGTGCAGTTCCGCCGTTGCGTTCCATCCGATGGCGGAGATGTTCGAAGAACTTGGAGTCAAGCGCGAACTCGCGGCCCGATTTGATGCGATCCAGCAGGCGATCATCGACGAGGCCTGCGGCGGCTGTCCGACGGCGACTCGCGAACAGAAAGGCACCTCATCCCATTCTTAAAAAGGAGAAGCCGATGAGCAATTCTGTTAACGGAAAAGTGGCGCTTATGACGGGCGGCTCCCTTGGTCTCGGCGCTGCGGTAGCGCTTGCTCTCGCCGACGAGGGCGCGGACGTCGCGATTAGCTACGAAAAATCGAAGGAGCGTGCGGAGGCCGTCGTCGCGCAGATCGAACGGCGCGGCCTCCGCGCCGTGGCGATACAGTCGGACCACGGCGATCCGTCGACCGCCGGACCTCATCGCAAAAGTGGTCGAGCATCTCGGAAAGCTGGACATCCTTTGTGAACAACGCCGCCGTCGCGTGGCAGGGGGCAAGGATTGATGATCCGGAGATCGACAACTTGGCAATGGACCGGCAGTGGGCGATCAACGTGAACGGCGTAGTCGCCAACATCAGAGCGGCGTCGAAGGTTCTCCCTGAGGGCGGGCGCATCATCTCGGTCGGTTCCGGCGTGGGCACGCGCGCGGGCTTTCCTGGAACTGCGGACTATGCGGGCACCAAGGCAGCCCTGATCGGCTACACGACGGGCGTCGGGCGTGATCTTGGTCCCCGAAAGATAACCGTCAACGTTGTCCAGGCGGGGATCATGGCCACCGACATGCTGGCTGGTTCGGAAGACAAGCTGCCCGCAGGCATCCTGGACCTTCATGCCCTCGGACGGATCGCGACTGTAGAGGAAGTGGCGGCCGGCATCGTATTCCTTGCAAGCCCGGCCGCGAGCTACGTGACGGGGTCGGATCTGGACGTTAACGGCGGCTATCTCGCCTAGCTGGCAGTGCTAATCAAAACAGACGTTTTCGAAAGACCGGCTGCTATCACCACGCGACAATCGTGCCGCTTTACGAGGCGGCCGGTATGCGCGGATTGCCGTAGACGCGAGCCACGAACTGGAGGTTCTTCCGATGACATCGTCGTCAGTTATTTCCCTTACGAGACGAGACGCCCTTCTTGCAGGATCCGCCACCGCGTTCGTACTGGCAGTCGGTCAGTCGGCTTCAGCCGCCACCAAATCGAAACAATCAACAACGGAGAACAAGTTCATGGGTACTGTGAAGGTGAAGGACGGAACCGAGATCTTCTATAAGGACTGGGGCCCGAAGAACGCGCAGCCGATCGTCTTCCACCACGGATGGCCGCTCAGCGGCGACGACTGGGACAATCAGATGCTCTTCTTCCTTGGGGAAGGATTCAGGGTCATCGCGCATGACCGCCGCGGTCATGGCCGGTCCTCGCAAAGCCGAACTGGTCACGAGATGGACACCTACGCAGCCGACGTCGCCGAGGTGGCGGAAGCTCTCGATCTCAGGAACGCGGTCCACATTGGTCACTCCACCGGAGGAGGCGAGGTCGTGCACTACGTCGCCCGGGCAAAGCCGGGGAGGGTTGCCAAAGCGGTCATTGCTGGCGCTGTCCCTCCGGTCATGTTGAAGTCCGACAAGAACCCCGGTGGCCTGCCGATCGACGTCTTCGATGGGTTGCGCAAGGCGCTCGCCGCCAACCGCGCGCAGTTCTACATCGACGTTCCGACCGGACCTTTTTATGGCTTCAACCGTCCTGACGCCAAGATCTCTCAAGGTCTGATCAACAACTGGTGGCGGCAGGGCATGATGGGTGCCGCTAACGCACACTACGAATGCATCAAGGCGTTCTCGGAGACGGACTTCACCGAAGACCTGAAGAAGATCGAGGTGCCGGTATTCGTAATGCATGGCACCGACGACCAGATCGTCCCCTACCGGGACGCCGCCCTTCTGTCGGTCAAGCTTCTGAAGAACGGGACTCTGAAAACCTACGATGGATATCCGCATGGAATGCTGTCGACGCATCCCGAAGTGCTGAACCCGGACATCCTGGCGTTCATCAAGGGATGACACGCAAGCGGGGCCGGCAATCGGCCCCGCAACGCTTGCGGCGGTTGCCGTCTCTAGCATCCGCCGAGCCGCCGCGCATACGTTCTAACGCAAACTCACAAGCTCTTCCTGCAACTCCTTAGCCTCGCATAGACGCAAGGAGTACCGTCTGGTCATCGTAGCCGATCAAGCGGACATAGGAGATCAACATGCGGCTCCAGGCAAAAATTGCAGTCGTCACAGGCGCCAACAGCGGCATCGGCCTCGCAGCCGCCAAGCTATTTGCAGAGGAGGGCGCTCGGGTCTTCATGACCGGCCGGCGTAGCGAGCAACTCGACGCGGCCGTCCGCGAAGTCGGTGGGAGCGCCCGAGGCATCCAAGGCGACATTGCCAACCTCGGCGATCTCGATCGTCTCTATGAAATCGTGAAGGCTGAGGCCGGCCATCTGGACATCTTGTTCGCAAACGCTGGAGGAGGAGAGTTCGCACCGCTCGGCGCAATAACCGAGGAGCACTACGACCGGACCTTCGACATCAACGTCAAAGGCACGCTCTTCACCGTTCAGAAGGCCCTGCCGCTGCTGAAAGATGGCGGGTCCATCATCCTGACCGGTTCGACGGCTGCGTCGACGGGCATTCCGGCGTTCAGCGTCTACGGCGCGACGAAGGCCGCCATCCGCAGCTTCGCCCGGAACTGGATACTCGATCTCGCGCCGCGCGGCATCCGGGTGAACGTGCTTGCGCCCGGCGCGACGTCGACGCCCGGCTGGCACGATTTGGCGACGTCGGAGGAAATGAAGAAGGAGATGATGCGGCTGACCTTGGCCGGTATTCCGCTTGGACGAATGGGCGATCCTCGGGAAATCGCCAATGCCGCGCTGTTCCTCGCTTCGGACGAAAGCAGCTTCGTCAACGGATGCGAGCTTTTTGCAGACGGTGGATCGGCGCAAATATAGGCGCGTCCTCTTCGTCGTCGACGCCGGATTTTTTTGCATCGGCACCGTCGAATGTTCTAGTATCGCGCGCCGGCTCGAAGCAAGGCCGATCGGAGCATCGTGATGGACATGTCTCGATACCAGCGCCAGCTTCTCCTGGAGGACGACAGCTTCGTTCTTTACCGCGGCATCTCCGAGGATGGAAACACCTCCGTCCTTATGAAGGCTTCGGTTTCGGCCGATTCCTCACATGGGGGACTACAGCGCTTCGAAGCCGAAATGTCTCTTGCAGATCGGCTCGATCTCGGCTGGGCGGCGAAACCGCTCGCACTCGAAAGTCACGACGGACAGGCGTTCCTCCTGCTAACGGATGGCGGCGGCATGCCGTTGAGCAACTCCAAGGGAGAGGCCTTCGACACCGGTTTTTTCCTTTCCTTCGCGATCAATGTCACCACCGCCCTGAGGAAAGTCCACGCTCGAGGGCTCGTCCACGGGGATCTCAGACCTGCCAACGTGCTCACCGACGCCTCTGGTAAGGTATAGCTCACCGGCTTCGGCAAGGCGGTACCAGTTGGGACCGTGAGCGAAGCATCGGGAGGTTTCCAGAGCGGCCATCTGAATTCGCTGCCCTACATCGCCCCTGAGCAGACAGGCCGGATAAAGCGGTCGGTGGACCCCCGTAGCGATCTGTACGCCCTTGGCGCGGTGTTCTACGAGACGCTCACGGGGGAGCTGCCGTTCGTAGCCGTCGATGCAATGGAATGGGTTCATTCGCACGTCGCGCGGCGGCCGATCCCTCTGCGCCAGCGAAACGAGGTCATCCCACCCGTCCTCGAGCGCATCGTCCTGAAGCTCCTCGCCAAAAGGCCGGAGGACCGATATCAGACCGCGGCGGGTCTCGAAGCCGATCTCCAGCGATGCCTCGGCAGCTGGAACTCGACCGGTCGCATCGAAGAGTTTGAAGTGGCCTCCGGTGACGCTGCAGACCGTCTTCGAGTCCCTGAAGGACTATATGGTCGGGCACGTCAGACGGGCGCCATCCGGGCGGCTTTCGATCGTGTAAGATCGCAAGGCGCGACCGTGGTCGTGCTGGTTTCCGGTCCGGCAGGGGTCGGAAAATCGTCCGTCGTGCATGAGCTGCGAAATTCGCTGGCGCAGACGGGCAGCCTGTTCGCATCCGGCAAATTCGACCAGTACACGCGCGACATTCCATATGCGACGGTCGCGCAGGCGTTCCGAGGTCTTGTCCGTCAGATCCTCAGTTTCGGCGACGCCGACCTGGAGCGCTGGCGGAAGGAGCTCTCCGAAGCCTTGGGGCCGAATGGTCGGCTGATGATCAACCTTGTTCCGGAACTCGTCCTGATCATCGGCGAGCAGTCGCCGGCCCCCGATCTTCAGCCTCACGAGGCCAAAGCCAGGTTCCACCTCGTCTTCCGGCGGTTCCTTGCGGTCTTCGCACGTCCGGAACGACCGTTGGCGTTGTTCATCGACGATGTCCAGTGGCTCGACTCTGCCACTATCGAGCTCGTCGAAACGATCACTCTCGATCCAGAGGTGAGAAATCTGCTTCTCATCTGCGCCTATCGCGACGACGAGGTTCCGCTGCAACATCCGTTCAGTGCGACGCGGAACGCAATGCGGGAGAGCCTGGGCAAACTTGAAGAATTGAGGCTCGGTCCGTTGACGCCCCTGGACCTCCAGCATCTACTGTCCGACATGCTGCGATCGGACGCCCGCTCCGTCGGGCCTTTGGCAAGACTTGTGGTCGACAAGACGGAAGGCAATCCTTTCTTCGTGCTGCAGTTCTTGTCCTCCATGGAGGAGGAAGGGCTGGTCGTGTTCAATGCCGGCGAGGGCAGGTGGCGATGGGACGTCGACCGTATTCAAAACACGCGCATCACCGGCAACGTGGCCGAGCTTGTGGCGTCTAAACTAATCCGCCTCCCTCATCTGACGCTGGAGGCCGTCAAGCTCCTCGCCTGTCTCGGAAGCGGGGCTTCGCTGGCGACTTTGAACATCGTATCCGGCAAGGCCAAAAGACAGATCGTCGCGATCCTCTGGGAGGCAGTTCAAGCCAGGTTCCTGCTGCGTGTCGACGACGGTTTCGTCTTCGCTCACGACAGGGTGCAGGAAGCAGCCTACCTGTTGGTGACGGCAACCGACAGGCCGGTCGCCCATGTCCAGATCGGGCGGGCGTTGATGTCGAACCTGACCCCAGCGGGTGTCCGAGAGCACATATTTGAGGTGATCGATCAATTCGGCCGAGGACTTGGACAGGTCACCTCGGACGGCGAACGCGAGCAGGTGGCCGAACTCTTCTTGGAAGCCGGGATCTGCGCAAAAACGTCCGTCGCCTACCCGTCGGCGCTGAGGTATTTCCGGACAGGTCTGGGACTTCTGAAACCGTCGCACTGGGAAACGCGCTATGACCTCATATTCGCACTCGAACTCCAACGAGCGGAATGCGAGTACCTAACCGGCGATCACGCAGTCGCCGAAGACCATCTTCTCGAATTGTCTCTGCGTGCCAGAAACCTCGTTGACGGCGCGGCGGTGGTGCGCCTCCGGTCGTCGCTTTATGTTACGCTCGGAGATCAGGCGAAGGCGGTCGACGTCGCTCTCGTCTATCTTCGCGACTTTGGCATTGAGTGGTCTCCCCATCCGACCGAACAAGAGCTGCAGGCGGCGATCGAGGCGTTGCGCGGGCTGCTTGCGGACCGTCCGATCGAAGATCTCGCAGACCTCCCAAGAATGACCGACCCCGACTGGCTCGCCGCGATGGATGTCCTCGCATACACAATCCTTCCGGCCATCTTGACCGACGGCAATCTCGAAGACCTCATATATACACAGATGGTCTCGCTAAGCCTGCAGCACGGCAATTGCGACGCCTCCTGTTATGCCTACGTGTCTATCATGGTGGCGCTGGGGCTTCGTTTCGGCGATTACGATTCCGGCGGCCGCTTCGGCGATGTGGGCCTAGCTCTGGTCGACAAGCACGGGATGGACCGCTTCAAGACGCGGACCTACACCTGCTACGCCTGCTTCGTCGTTCCCTGGACAAAATCTCTTCGCATATCGGAAAAATTCAGCAGGAAAGCCATGCAGGTGGGTGTCGCGGCGGGCGATCTAGTCTTTGTCGTTACGACCGCCCAAATGCTGGTTTCGCATCTATTGGTCGCAGGCGCCGACTTGGCACTGGTGGAGGAGGAGGCCGAACGGTTCCTGGCGTCAGCACAAAGGACGGGGTTCAGCCTTGCCGCGGACTCAGCGATCGGCCAGCTACTTCTTATTCGCGAGCTGCGCGGTCGAGGCGGTCCGGAGACGCCGGGTGGCTCGGTGCTTCCTGAGAAGGCGTGCTACCAGCAACATCTGCAGGACGCTGGCGCGCAACTCGTCCTTCCGCTCGCATGGTTTTGGATCCAACAGATGCAGGCGCGATATGTTGCGGGCGACTACCCTTCGGCGATCGAGGCGGAGAGCGAAGCTCGTGCCGTCGCTCTGGCCACCAGGTCTTTCATCGACATTGCCGAATACCATTTCTACGCCGCGCTTATCCATGCGGCCGTCTGCGAGGCCGCAGCAGGCGAGGATCAGCGAGAGCACTTCGAGGCGATAAGGCGGCACCAGAAACAGATCGAGACATGGGCCGATAGCGGGCCGGAGAACCATGGCAACCGCCGCGCGCTTGTCGCTGCAGAAGTCGCACGTCTCGAAAACCGCGAGATCGAAGCCCTCGGGCTTTATGAAGAAGCCGTTCGCTCGGCGAGGCAGTACGGCTTCATTCAAAACGAAGCCATGGCGAACGAACTGGCGTCGCGGTTCTGCGAGGAACGTGGCCTGAAGACGAGCGCGATCGCATTCCTGCGGAACGCGCGGTCCTGCTATCTGGCATGGGGCGCTCATGGAAAGGTCCGGCAGCTCGATCAGGCAAATCCAGGTCTCAACCCGGACGTCAACGGGAAAAGGATGACGCCTGGCTTCGAGGTGCAGCACCTTGATATGGCCGCCGTACTGACGATGTCTCAGGCCGTATCCGGCGAGATCGTTCTCGACCGCCTCGTCGAGCGTCTGATGATCAATGTCGTTGAACACTCCGGTGCGGTCCGCGGACTGCTGTTCCTTCCGAAAGGAGCCGAGATGAGTATCGTCGCCGAAGCGCTCACCGATGACGAGGGCGTTTCGGTCAGGTTCGAGGGGTTCGAGAGGAAGCTACCGGAAACGATCCTCAGCTACGTGACCAGAACACAGGAGGTCGTACTTCTCGACGACGCCCGGAGCGCCGAGCTGTTTTCAGCGGATCCCTACGTCGAAGAGACAGGTTCAAGTTCGATCCTCTGCCTTCCGCTGGTGAAGCAGAAGCAACTGGTCGGAGTGCTCTATCTCGAAAACGACCTGTCGTCCCATCTGTTCACCCAGGGCCAGGTGGCCGTCCTTCAGCTCCTTGCCTCCCAGGCGGCAATTTCGCTCGAAAACGCCTCGTTGTATCGCGAGGCGCAACAAACCCAGGAGCAGGCCCGACTCGTGGCCGAGGAACTTCGCCTTTCGTACGATATGATCCCGGCATTGGCATGGCACATCAGTCCCGAAGGCCTCAATCCAGTGTTCAATAAGCAATGGCACGACTATACCGGAATGACTCCGGCGTGGGCCCGAGAAGCGTGGATAGAGTCATTCCATCCAGAAGACCGAGAAAAGGCGTTCCAGAAATGGACCGAGTGTCTCGAGACAGGAAATGCTGGCGAGGCAGAGCTACGACTTATTCGACACGACGGTGTTTCTCGCTCTTTTCTCGTGCGGGTAAGGCCTGTGCGGGACGAAGGTGGGACAATCCTAAAGTGGGTCGGCACGAGCACGGATATCGACGATCTCAAGAGGATCGAGGAGGCTCAGGAACTGTTGGCCCGTGCGGGACGACTGACGGCGTTGGGCGAGCTCACCGCGTCGATCGCGCATGAGGTCAACCAGCCTTTGATGGCGATCGTGATGAACGCAGCGACCTGTCTGCGCTGGCTAACCGACGACCAGCTCGATGTCGAGGAGGCCCGGCTGGCAGTCGAGCGTATCATCCGGGACGGGCATCGCGCCGGAGACGTGATTACGAGCATCCGCGCGCTGGCGAGGAAGTCGCCGTTGACCATGGAGGAGGTCGATATCAACTCGTTGATCGAAGATGTCCTCCTTCTAACCCGCGGCGAACTACAGCGGCACGGGATCACCCTCGACAAGGAGCTGGATGCAGGTTCCGGATCGGCGGTTGGAGACCGAATCCAATTGCAACAGGTCGTCCTGAATTTGATCCTCAATGCGGTCGAAGCGGTCGCTTCGACAAAAGGGAAGCCTCGTCGACTTCGGGTGCGTTCGGAAAATTCGGGCGGCGGGAAGATCATGGTGACGATCGCCGACAGCGGACCCGGCGTCGACGCTTCAAAAGTGGATCAAATTTTCGACGCGTTCTTCACCACGAAGCCGGAAGGTCTCGGTATGGGACTTTCCATCTGCCGCTCGATCATCGAGGCACATGGAGGTCGGCTGTGGACTACTCCCAACGAGCCCGATGGGAGCGCGTTTTCGTTTACGCTGGTGGCAGCGGGCCTCTTGCATCCCCGTTGAGAATGACTGCGGCCCGATTGGCAGCGACGTTTCCTAACCAGAACTCACAGGAAAACACTCGCGCCTCGATGAGAGAGAGGCGGCAAACCCCCAAAACCATTTGCCGCATCCTGCATCCGATACTCGACCAAGGAGACCGAGATGACCAGAGATAACGAGAAACTTCCACCCGGTGTCCTCGCTGGTGGCTTCCACAAACTGAAGCACGGTCTCTTCGACGTCACTATTCTCAGCGACGGTTTCATCACCCTGCCATCGAGTATCCTGGCGCCCGACGGCACTCCAGAAGAGATGAGCAGCATTCTCGGCCGGCTCGGTGGAGATACAGACAGCGCGCCCCTTCAAACGAACATTCCACTCATCCGCTGGGGAAGCGATTTGATCCTGATTGACACCGGAGCAGGCGCAAACTTCCAATCCAGCGACGGCCGGCTCGCGGATAATCTGTCGTTGATCGGTGTCGATCCAGCATCGATCACAAAGGTCGTCTTCACTCACGTTCATCCCGACCACTCCGGCGGGACCACGAAGGACGACGGGTTTCTCCTATTTCCAAACGCGCAGTATTACGTCAACGAGGCCGAGTGGTCGTTCTGGACGGATCCCGACTACGAAAGGAAGATGCCGGATGTGCTCCATGACTTCGCGCGCGGCGCCCAGCGCGACTTATTTGCGGTCAAGGATAAACTGACGATGGTAAGACCGGGGGATGAGATCGTTTCGGGAATGAAGGTGGTCAGTACGCGAGGGCATACGCCGGGGCACATATCGTTGGAGTTGTCTGGGGACGGGAACCTGTTGATCGCGGGTGACGTCATTCCGAACAACATCATTTCCTTTGAGAACCCCCGGTGGCACTTTGGATTCGATACCGAGCCAGAAGTCGCGCTGACCAATAGAGCCGCGTTGTTGGACAAAGCCGCAACAGAGAAGCTGCGGATACTCGGATACCATTGGACATATCCGGGCGTCGGTTATGTCGAGCGGAACGGTTCGGCCTATCGGTTCGTCAGAGGTTAGAACATCAAAGGATGGCTAAGGGCTCGCTGGGTCGCGCGCGATGACACTCATGTCGTCCTTGTCAAAAACGCGCTCGGCAATGCGTAAGGAGGTCCAGATCGCCTCGCGCCGAGCCTATTGACTCCCTACGACTTGTTCTCTATTTGTTCCAATGTGAGACAGCACCTGCGAATATCCACGATACGGTAACCACCTCGCGCCTCTCCGCCAGCGGCAACGGTTTTCTCGTATCGTGAATTTCTCAGATGTTCGACAAGACTCTCGCCAATAAGGCATACCTCGACGCAGTCTTTCGGCAAGCCTCGAAAAAGAAGTTCCTCCCAAAAGCGACTGTTCGGTGCCCGGCCGATCCTGTGTTCCGAACACAGCTTGCACGCGATCTCGCTTGCCTGCTCGACGTGGACGACAACGTCGCCGCTCTGCTTCGGCGTCGTTGTCAACCTCTTCGCCAAACTCAAGGACTGGCTGTGCCACAAACAGTGAGGCGGAAGAGAGTTGACCGCTGTATAGGACAGATATTTGAAAAAGTTTTCAAACGACCAATATAATTCCGCTTGCTAGTCATTTGGCAAATGACTAGCAATAGGTTTGCTAAACATTTGCCAAATGACTAGCAAGGAATGACATGCGACCTCTTGCACCTTCGTTGAACATCGCATTTGCGGATCTCGTTGAAAACGCACATGAGAAAGCGTTCAACGCCCACTTTCCCGCAAATGGGACATTTCATAAACTGAAGCGCGTGGGGAAGGAGTATTGGTATCACATCATGCGCGACCCGACTGCACCTAGCGGCAGACGAACGAGCTACGCCGGGTTGGTCGGCGATCCTGATGTAGACGCGCTTGTCGAACGACATGGCCACGAACATGCACGTCACAAACTGCAGAAGGAGGCAGCCTCTATGCTGCGCCGATCGGGCCTTCCGGTACCCGATCCCATGGAAGGAAAACTGGCGCAGGCATTCCAGAAAGCCGGCCTGTTTCAAGCCGGCGCGATTCTCGTTGGATCAGTGGCATACCAGGCCTACGGCGGGATTCTTGGTGTCAAATTGAGTGGTGACCTCCACCGCACGCAGGACATCGACCTTGCCCAAGACCGCGAAATCGCGCTTCACGTGAGCCACACGGGCCAAATGCTGGAGGATTTTCAGGATATTCTCAAATCGGTCGATGCGTCGTTCGCGCCAAAGCTCAATCCTAGCTATCCGACCACTGAGCCGACGCGCTACGAGAACGCCAGCAACTACAAGGTTGACCTCCTGACGGCTCACAAGAACTCAGACCGCGATGGTAGAGCGCCAGTATCGATTTCGATTATGCCGGGCGCAGCTCTTCAGCCACTCGATCTGATGGAGTTCCTTATCAAAAAACCGATCCGTTCTGCACTCCTATATGAAGACGGTGTGGCTGTCGTAGTGCCCGATCCAGTTAGGTATGCCCTCCACAAGGTGACCATCAGCCAGATGCGAGGTCTATCGGGTGAGTCGGGAAAGGATAGCAAGGACCGCATGCAGGCCGCAGAACTGGTAAGGGCCATCGAACATGCCGGCCGCACCAGCGAACTCGCAGAGGCTTGGTCAGAATTATGGCGCGACAAGCCGAAGCAACAGAACTTCGTGCTGCGCGGAATCCTATCGCTGCCCGACGACGCTGTTGACATCATCGCGCGCAGCGCCATTCGATACGGAGAGGAACCGTTTCGCGACGGTGAACCACCCACGGCCACACTTCAGCGTCTCATTCGCAAGAAAACCAAGGACGGTTAGGACGGCCATGGCGCATATTTCAGTCGTTAACGTCTTCCCCATTTAGGAATGGTAGCCGGTTTTGTCGACTGGCAAGTGCGTTCGAACAGATGTTCCTTCGGTCAGGCCCAGTTGATGGCGTAAGAGGTTACCGATCTTGTGGCACTTGCTCCATAATGCCGGATATTTGCGACAGGAAGTATTCCACATCTAGGTCAGGGTCGGGCTGAGGGTCTAATCTCCCGGCTTTCATTGCCCGGATTAGCCGAGCAAGTCGCGCCGCCTTCGTCAAAGTTGCACGGACATAGTCTTGTCGCTGATCGTTTGCCGCAACGGTTATGGCTGCCTGCGAATTGGGTGAAATACGAATACGGTGGCGTTGACTAATGCAACGCCGCCGCCCAGCGAACCACGTGAGTGGCAACGGTTGCGACTTGATCGACAACCGTGATCCCGGACACAGCCTTTCGTGGACGGAAGTCATGGTCTCCGTCTTCAAGCCAGAGAATTTCGATCTTGTCGGAGAGCTTGTAGCTGGAAACTTCCTCCCGCGATCCGAAGAGGTCCCGAGTTCCCTGACAGATTAAGGAAGGCGTCTTCATCTCCTCGAGATGAGCGGTCCGCAGGCTTTCAGGCTTCCCAATCGGATGGAACGGATATCCAAGGCAGAGCAGCCCGGAGATCTTTCTCGCATCGCGAATGTCGTCCGCGATCATGCTCGCCACGCGGCCACCCATCGATTTACCCGCGATGACGATCGTTCCCTCCAAACCGAGTTCGTCGATCACGGCTTCGAATTCATGCTTGAGGACTTCTGCGCGGGGCGGTGGCGCCCGCTTTCCTGAAAATCGTCGCGCCGCCATGTAATCGAACTCGAACCGGACGATCCGCAGGCCTTTATCGGACAGCGCTGCAGACATGGTTTCCATCCACGTCGTGTCCATCGCACCACCCGCCCCATGCGCGAGGACGATATTGATCTTGGCGTCTTCGGGGCCGGTGACGAGGAAATCATGAGGCATTCGGGGTTCTCCTGGTTGGTGACATCACAATTTGCAGGATAAAGGCCGCCGCCGACCGTACCGCTGCCGACCGATCGAATTCGACCTGTCGAGCAGACTCTGGACGGACGCCGTTCACGTCATCGGCGGATTCTTGCCGTTCTTATTCCGGCGCAGCGAAAACTCAAATTTGTGATGGTCAAGACTATACGCGGTGGCTGTTCTGCGGTGACCGAGGGGAGGGAGTCCAGTCAAGATTCTCAGTTATCTCATTCTTGCTTCGCTATCGGCTCGAACTCGCTCAGTTTGGCCCGTTCTACCTTCATTTTTTCAGCAGAAACAGGACACTTTAACTTTGCGGCTACATTCAATGTGGCGGGGAAGTTGAAATGTCCGTTTGTGCGCAAAGTTAAAGTGTCACGTTGTCTTTTTCGGCGAACCGGGACGCGATCATCTCGAGAACAGATGACTTTCCGGCACCCCAGTATCCATGAACTCCAATCGTCAGAGGTCGGTCATCACCATCTGTAATGATGTTGATAATCGTTCCAGCAATTGCTTCATTCCGAAGGAGGTCGACCTCAGTTTCGTGATCACTGATGTATCCCAGTCGTTTGTTATGTTGAGAAATTTCCATTGCAACTGACGCCCCATATCGCCTCTGACAATATATTCCTCAAGTTGAATCGATTCGCAAAGGACTGGCATCGGCACGCACAGGATTATCTGTTTCGCTGCATGCGATTAGCTCCGATAGATGACTTTGGCTGTGCGCTTAGGCATTATCGCCGCAGGAAATCCGGCCTGCTTCGACTTACCCGGCAAAAGAATATTTGCCAATTTTCTTTTTGCAGTGCACAATATTTTCACTGCAAACCGGGATGTGAGCCATTGAGGATTTGCGTCTACAAATCGTACGAAGCCCCTGAAATAACGCTTTTTTTGCGAGAAGGTGCGGCGATGCCTGCACACGTCAAAAGCCAACATTGGCGACACTTTAAAGTGGTTATCAGTGCGGAGATGAGAGCGGACCTTCTGACACAAATAGAGGTCGGCAACGGATGTCTTTTGGTCAATCTTGGGGCATCAGTGACGCACTGATTTACCCTGCCGCAGTGCCACAGTATGCGATATCCGATGTGGCCTCTGTTCCGAACGTTCCGCTGGTAACAATCGCTGCCGCGCTTATCGCGATGGTAACCGGTGTTCCGCCGCTCCGCCAAATTTTCTGAGACATTCTTCGGCCTCGTATAGGTTTTCGAGATGATACCGATCCTGAATTCTCGACCATGTCGTGTAGGCAATGTGTGAGCCGCACATCGGTTACCTTTGAGCGGCGTTCCGCCATCCTCCGTAGCATAGTTTTACAGCCGCCCCGGATCCCACTTCAAACTTCTCGGATGCCCACGGCTCGTCGAACTTCAGAGCATTTGCTCATACAAGGTATTTGGAAATGACAAGAGCTAGCAAATAGACGCTGACGAGTGACTGGATACCAGCCACTGTTCGCGGCCAACCCGTTGCTTGAAACTCGTAATTTACAGGTAGCAAGCGAGCGATCCACTCACCGACGCTGATCTGGCCCCAGCCAATCCTAAAGGCCGAAAGAATGCTGAACCAAGCACCGAGGAGGAGGGGATTGCAGTTCTGGCTCGTCAGCTTAACTGGCCGCTTGGCAAGATCTTTATTTATCAGCTCTGGCGGCTTTGGTCTAAATACCCAGATAGCGTGCCGACTATGCGGCGATCGGGAGATGCAGAAAGCGTAGAACAACGAAAAGATTCCAGCTACTAGCCCGCCTGATAGCGCGAGTCGTTCGGGTCTTAAACCGTAGGCGTAGGGAACGCCAAAGAGGAGCCAGTTTATCGAGCCTTGCATGGCATAGGCACGATTATCACGCGCGGCCGACTCATACGCGTTCCTCTCGTTATTCAATGCGTAATTGATTTCCGCAGCCGGGACATTGAGCTTCGCCGCGTCGAGCTTGTTTCTTAGGTCCGCCAATGTCGCCTCGGAGCCTCCGTAGCTTGAGATTGACGTCAGATCCTTTGCATCCCGCAGCGATTCTACCTGTGGCAAATGCCCAGATCGGATATTTAGATTAAGCTTCGCCAATTTGGCCTTAGGAAACGCCGCGCCATCAAGATCGACGTTACGCATTGTTGCACCGCTCAAGTCAGCACTGTCGAATGAAGTATTTGAGAAGTCATCGTTGTCCAAATTGCCAAACCGCATTATCGCTTCCGAGAAGTCCCAATTCCGGAAGTCGCTTTCATAGATCTGTATTCCCCTTAGGTTGGCTCCGTAGAAACTGCCACCCGGCGTCGAGCCGGTTTGCCTTAGCTGCCACATCCCGGCCATTTCAAGGTTCGACCACCGAAGGTCCACGCCAACTATCTCTGAAGAGACTATACGTGCGCCCATCATTCGAGCGTATCTCAGGTCTGCGGCCTTGAAAGAAAGGCCCGTGATCCTTGCTCCGCAAAGGTCGGCTCTTCCATCCTGCGTGTATTCGAAACTTTCGCCGGTTATCGAAGGCGGCATCGGGCTGGCATAGCCTTCACGGGCGAAATTTTCCTCTGTGTTATGGGCGGCGACCCGATCATATGGGGGGCCTACTTTGGGCGTAAGTTGTTGTCTGGCCAAGGCGGCGTTTCCCAACCAAACTGCGTGGTCGGCAATCACCTGATCGAGCTGCGCTTGCGTCAATGCCACGTTGTTGAACTTCCCATGGCATGGCGTTTCGATCTCTATGACAGGATCTTGTGGATCGCCAGTTACCTTAACGGCCGTGATCCAAGCGCTGAGCGTGAATGCTATGACTATGGCTATCAGCGCTAAGCCGATAGGAATCGCCGATGACACGAACCGAACGACTTTCGACATACGACGCCCCCGCCTGCTGCATCCACAAACTACAGTTGAAGAAAAAAGTTTGCAATAAGTTGGAACGAAGCCGAAACCAGTAGGTGATTGGTCCTGTCCGGAAGGCGTTGGTCAGCAATCTTCCGTCAGGGGCTTTGCGGTCACTCGTTGCAACGCTGATCAAAGCCGTGCCAATAAATTCTATAGAACTGCCACTGCACCATTTCTTATAGCACTCAGGCGAAATGGCTCGCTTTCGCTTGTGACGGGTCCGATTGCAATATCGACAAGCGGACCACATTCGAAGCGTCCCTATTTAGACGGCCAGTCCGCGTAATTGAGCTGGACCCATTCGTAGGCCTTGCCTGCCCGCTTGATATAGCCGACACCGGGGAAGGGTAGGTGGGGAGCCGCAATCAACTGACGCTCGGACGCGATGCTCTTGAATGCAGCCTCGCGCGTCTTCTCAGCTACCTTCTGGTCGGTATCAAAAATGATTGTGATTTCCGGGTTCTGAAACTGGACGGCAGAGTGAACAATGTCCCCCACGAAAATAATCTTCTGCCCTTCGCTGTCGAGGGTGTAAAACGCGCTTCCAGGAGTGTGCCCAGGATGAACAGTGCCCGTGAGGCCTGGCGCGATTTCTGCTGTGCCCGTGAAGCCCTTGACCTTGCCAGCCTTGTCATAAGGTCCCAGCATTTCGGATGCCTCCTTTTTAAGAGAGGCATCCGCGCCAGATCCCGAGTCGCGAAGGAAGAAGTCTAGGTCTGGTTGTCCGAGATGAACCGTGGCGTTGGGGAACATGATTTTACCGCCTCGCACGAGGCCGCCTATATGATCAGTATGAACATGCGTGATGAGCACGTCACTGATCTGGGCTGGAGCTACGTTAATCGCGGCGAGAGCCCCTGGTAGCTTCCCTGCAGTTTCGGGACCGAACAAATCACCGGTTCCGGTGTCGATGAGAAGCTTGCGATCTCCGATCTGGACAAGGTACGCATTGATCGATGTGTGTACCGGGTTTGCCAGAAAGTCACCATCCAGAAGGTCGTCGATCTTCTTTTCGGAGGCGCCCTTCAGCAGCTTATGGAGATCAAGGGCTGCCGTGCCGTCGGAGAGCGCGGAAATCTTGGCAGCGCCGACCTTGAACGAATAGACGGTCGGTATTTGCGACACGCTGATTGGCTGATTGATCGCCCCGGCGAAAGCGGGAGCCAGGGGTGCGGTTGCTGAGAGCAGCCCCACGAGAGCGGTGAAAAGAAGCTTCTGACGCGACGACTTCTTGCTTGAATTAAGCAACATGCGAACCTCCCGGTAATTCCTCAAACCTGATAGTTATCATGTATGGTCGTGTCGAGACGTCTCTGTCAAGACGACTGATTATAATGGTTTCTGCAGAAGGTGAGGCGTCGTCGGAGGGCGCGAAGCTAAATGAAGAGTGGACGCACTACCTCTTTGGTTGCGCTTGGAGGCAACTTGCAATGCACCATTCGCCTTTCTAATGTGTCGCCACTTGATACTGTCAACTCCCGACACCGCTGACGAAGCGCCTCCAGGAGTGTCGTCCCGACCCCACCCCGCGAAGCAACCGAATGCCTTCGAAGTAAAAGGGACAGCTTGCGAGCAAGGATGAATTGTGCGGCCATTATTCGCCGAGCGGAATGAACTTCGGTGTTCGGCGGCCTCTGTTCGAAATGCCGAAAATTGAATTCTCGACATTTCGAACAGCGTTCGTGACGGTCGACGATTGTTCGGCATAAGGTGGTAATCCGGTCGGCCGTCGAGCAGGGCAGTCCGTCGCTGTCCGTCAATAGCACCTGGGTATGAATTGCAAATCGGCGAAGGACCGTGGGTATTGCAAGGGCTGCGATGCCGCGATTTGGCCGCTGGCGCCCACTCATGGCTTTGCCATCCACACATGGAGATAACAGATGACCGTCGATGCGAAATATAAAACCAGTGCAACAGCAACGGGCGGCGGCCGCGATGGCCATACTGCTTTGGCTGATGGCACGCTCGAATTCGACCTCGTTATCCCAAGGGAACTGGGCGGCCCCGGTGGTGATGGAGCGAACCCGGAGAAGCTTTTCGCGCTCGGCTATTCGGCATGCTTTCTTGGCGCACTTCGAGTCGGTGCTCAGCAGCTGAAGACGAAGGTTCCTGGTGGCTCGACAGTGTCCGCTACAATAGGCATGGGGCCGCGCACAGAGGGTGGTTTTGGTATCACCGCAGCTCTGGACGTCTATCTGCCCGGCATGACGGAGGCCGATGCCCAGCACCTCGTTGAAGCGACGCACAGCATTTGCCCGTACTCTAACAGCATCAAGGCGACGGTTGACGTAGCATTTTCAGTCAGAACCTGATCCCAAGCGAAATCGGCCGTTCTGTAAAGGAGGGCCGATCGACCGTTCTTCCTTCCTTCCTGCCTGCCTTGCCGCCCTTGATTCCGAACGCAGCTATCCCCATCCAATAGTCCACGGTTATATTATGAGCAGAGATATGTTGTTTAATAGGGAACGCTTGAGCCTGGGCTTGGTTTTGCCAGCTCAGCGAAGAATCCGTTCGGACTTCGAATTTGAGACTCAACTTTCACTGGCCGCGAGAGCAGATCGGGTAGGTTTCGGGTCGCTGTGGGTGAGGGACGTCCCCCTAAATAGTGAGGGGTATCCCGATCCAATCGGACATTCCGATCCTTGGGTGCTACTCGGAGCGTTGGCCGCTACCACGTCGCAAATTCGACTGGCCACTGGGGCGATCGTATTGCCACTCCGCCACCCTTTGCATATCGCAAAATCCGCACTTTCCGTCCAAGCCCTTTCGCGGGGTCGCTTCACGTTGGGGCTTGGCTCCGGGGATCGCCCGACGGAGTACGAGGTTTTCGGCCAGGACATCGAGCAGCGAAAGCTGGTCTTCCGAGACCACTGGCAGCAGCTGGCTGTCGCACTGGGCGACGGTCAGGCAGTCGCCGGGGTAGACGGCAGGATCCGGTCGGAGTTTAGCATTAGACCTCGTGTCGACACCCCGGTCCAAATGCTTGCTGTCGGCTCGTCATCGCAGTCGCTGGAGTGGATTGCCCGGCACTCGATTGGTTGGATGACCTATTACCGAGAACTAGATGCACAAAAGGATCGGATCGCGCTTTGGCATGCTGCCGT
The DNA here is from genome assembly GCF_012275345.1 of Rhizobium sp. SG570. Classification (NCBI taxonomy): domain Bacteria; kingdom Pseudomonadati; phylum Pseudomonadota; class Alphaproteobacteria; order Hyphomicrobiales; family Rhizobiaceae; genus Rhizobium; species Rhizobium sp. SG570. The sequence continues at coordinate 76,424 of NZ_JAAZQI010000014.1, forward strand.
CGGTAAGGTCACCGAAGATTTTAGGGGATTTGGGCAATCAATGGCGCTCGAACTGGTTGAAAACGCCCAGTCGCGACCTGAACCTATCAATCTTGGCATTAGGACCGGTCGCCAAGGTCTGATCGAAGCCCTGCAGGCAATGAGAGACGTCGGCGTTCACCATCTAGCGCTGAACATCAACGCGGCTACAAGGCCACCCGCTGACGTTATCGACGAGATCGCGTCCGATGTGATTTCGGCAGTTTGATTGCCGCTTTCGACCTCAAGGTCAACAGGCAAAGATTCCTTAGATTCCGAGTTTTCGGGAGGGGGGTCAACACTTTGGATTCGTTGATTTGTCGAGGTCGCTAATATACGCAATCCACTAACTTCTGACAGAAATCCCCTAACTTCTGGACTAGAAATGCTTCGAAACTCGAAATGTTTTCTTTTCGAGAATTCGAACATTGTCCGGCAATCCCGACTTCTTTTCGGGGCGGTGAACAAAGCCCTCCGATGAAATGTCTCTGGGGCGACAAATCGATGAAGGGTAATCCGTAGCCATCGTACTTGATGGAAGACACATCCCATCACTTCCGCGATGACAATGCCATGGTGTTTGCCAATTGACCCTCATCATCTCAGACATCATCCCAGCTATAATCTGCAACTGAAAAAGCCCACTATGAATTGGGAACCGCGGGCAGATTTGTTGCCTTGCAGCCCATTGCTGCTGGGCCACCTGCCAACCGAAGTTTGGTGCCGGTCCTCGTCTAGCACCTTTGTATGAGTGTGCCCGCTGCCAAAAGCTGCCAGAAAATGGGCGTTTTTGACGGTTGGAGACTCCAATGGACTTCCTTTTCGATTTCACAATTCTCCATGTCTTGATCAGCGTGATCGCTCTCGTCTCCGGTGTTCGGCTGACGGTCGCTTTTACCAAAGGCGACGATCCTTACTCCATAAAGTTCGTCTTCCTGGTCTCTACGGCCGCCAATCTGCTCACCGGGTTCTTGTTTACGTTTCACGGCGTTACCCCAGCAATCGTAATCGGTGCATTGAACGCCGTTATTCTGTTAGGGACAATCGCTGCCAGCGCTCGGAAAAGCAGCACCCGTCTTTGGGGCCTTTCCTACGTAGTCGGCTCACTCGCGCTCCTGTACTTCAACTGTCTTGTCTTTATCGTTCAAAGTTTCCAGAAGGTGCCGTGTCTTCACGCGATGGCTCCGGTCGGGAACGAACCGCCCGTCATCGTCTCGCAAGGCGTATTGTTCTTGGTCGCGATTGCGGCGGGCTATCTCTGTCTCCGTCGAACCAGACGCCCGGCGATCTGAATTCCACGCGACGCCTAAAGTCAGTCATGGCTTCGAGCGCCATGGCCCCCGTATTCAAAACAATAAGAGAGTATCTAATGAGCAAACTCACTGGAAAAGTGGCTTTTGTCACTGGCGGTAGCCGTGGCATCGGAGCCGCTATTGCGAAGAAATTGGCAACAGACGGTGCTCTTGTCGCTATCACCTACGTGACCGGCAAGGCTTCAGCTGAGGCCGTGGTATCGGCCATCGAGACCAACGGCGGGAAAGCTGTTGCCATTATGGCGGACAGCGCGGATCCTGTGCAGGTCGACAAGGCCGTTTCAGAAGCCGGAGAATTACTCGGTCCCATCGATATCCTGGTCAACAATGCTGGCGTGTTCCCGACTGGCTTGATTGGCGATACGACCGATGCCGAATTTGACCGCGCGTTCGCGATCAACGTTCGTGCCGGTTTCGCCGCCACACGAGCGGCGCTTAAAACGATGCCGAATGGCGGCCGCGTCATTTTCATTGGCAGCAGTCTGGCGCTTCGTGTCCAAGGTCCTGGTCTCAGCGTCTACTCCGCAACAAAGGCAGCAGTTGCAGTGATGTCGCAGGCGCTGGCGCGAGAACTCGGACCGCGCGGGATCACAGTCAACACTGTTCATCCCGGCTCGACGAATACAGATATGAACCCAGCCGATGGGCCTTGGGCAGCAAATCAAATTGGTATGATGTCCAACCCTGCCGGTTTTGCGAGCGCAGGGGAAGTTGCGGACGTCGTCGGCTACCTCGCCTCATTCGAAGCCCGCTCAGTGACCGGCGCTGCGTGGACAATCGACAACGGTGCCACTGCCTGATCAAATTGGCCGCGCCGGGTGAAACCCGGTGCGGTCATAAACGTTGGGCGCTGAACGGATGGCCTGGAATGGATTGTCGTCTGTGCAGCCAGAAGATCCCGAGAGAGGGCGAGTCCATGACCCAACCGAAAACGCCGCTCCGCATCTCAAACGCTGGGATGCAGGACAACGCCCACATCATTACGATCGAGACCGAAGATCAAGCCATCTTCATGGACTTCGCCAAGCGTTGGCATGTGGAGGCTCGGCGAGTTTCTCCGACCATTATCTCGCTATTTTTCCCGGCTCGCGATCGTGAATTGCTTGAGCGGTTTGAAGCGGATTTCCCGACGACGCCGAAATAGGTCGCGTCACATACCTGGCTTACTACAAAGACTCCATGCTCTTTGTCACCGCAATAGCCAAAGCGTCTAGCTCGTCGTCCAGCACGCCACGACTTCGAAGCCCCTCTGCTGTTTGAAAGAGATAGTCAGCGGACGTGCCCAAGAAGCCGGAAGCGCTAGCAAGTCGCGAGATAATAACCTCACGTTCGAGGTTCCCGGCATAGTTTGGACTGTTGTGATCGATCGTAAAGGCGATCGCGTTGCCAAATCTATCTCCGTCGGCATCAAAAACGTCGAGCCAGCGTGGAGCGTAGGCGCCGGTGATCATCTCTCTCTTCCAGAGGACCGCCAGCTCGGATTCAAGGTCTGGTTCGGCAATCCGGAACGCGACACCCGCACAGGTCCCTCCCTGATCAAGTCCGAGAACCAAGCCGGGTGTCTCAACAGTGCCTCGGCCCGCAGACACGGAAAGGCAGAACGACCGATGCCAGTCATTGATGACCGCGACGCGACTTTCTTCAAATTTAAATGTTGGGTTCCATATCAGCGAGCCGTAGGCAAATACCCAAACATCACCCGGCGGGCGTACTTCCAAAGTAGCCTGAATACTTTCCGCCCTCTGTTCATCCGTCCAGAGAACGACGGCAGGGGCATCACGGGCAATATGGTCGCCCCAGGTTCCGGCCTCTAACTGTTGCCGTGTTACGCCGACCTGTTTGTCCATTTCGAAGGTTCCGGGCTTGAGAGGCAGGACCAGATGCTCGATTTCATACGGTCACAGTTTGAAGGCCAATGCGGCAGGACGCGATTTACATCTCCGAGTAGCTTGATGACTGAAATACACAACGATGCGAACGCAATCAATCACTAACTTCAAAATTAGAAGCTTATGTGGGTGGTTGCCTCCGGGCTTCGCCCGGAGGCGGGAGTCCCTACTTCGCCAGCGCGGCCTTTTCGATAACCGCGGCGACTTCCTTGGCGTGGACGACCAGCGATGCATGGCTGCCTGCCACTTCCGTCGTTTTTGCCTTGATGCGGCCCGCGAACATCTTCTGCGCTTCCGGAGCCACAGTCTTGTCCTTGGTGCTGATCACATAGAAGTTTGGCTTATCGTGCCATGCGGCGACGGTGACGGGTGCGGTGTAGGCTGTAACGTTGAGAGGAAGCTGCGAGTTCGCCAAGCTCTCGGCGACCTTAGCCGGTAGATCGGCAGCTACCGCCGAAGGGAAAACCTTCGGATCGATATACAGATTACCCTTGTCATCCGGGTGGATGGCGGCCGTTCCCTCGGTTGCCGGGCCACCTTTGGCAAGAGCCGCCAGAGATTCACCGACGTCGGGAGCGAAAGCCGACACGTATACCAAAGCCGATACCTTTGGATCGTCGCCAGCCTGAGTGATGACAACGCCGCCCCAAGAATGGCCGACGAGAACTGTCTTGCCATTCTGCTTGGCGAGCGCTTCCTTCGTCGCCTTTACATCGGCATCAAGCGAAGTCAGGGGGTTCTCGACCAGAGTGACGTGGTAGCCCTTCTTGGTCAGGATATCAGCGACGGGCTTCCAGCTCGTCTGGTCTACAAAGGCGCCGTGAACAAGCACGATATTATGGGCGGCGCCCTTTGGTGGCTCGGCCGCCAAAGCGGGAGCGGCTATCGAGGCTCCGGCCAGGAGGAGAGTTGCTGCAGACAGAAGAAGATTTTTCATTTTTTAAGCTCCATTTGAGTTGCCAAACAACGGTTGGATCATTGAGTGCGCAGGCGTTTTGGCAAAGTTACAACTGCTGATCCGAACTCACTATGTCGGACGGAATTTTACTTCCGCCGCTCGCAAACGCTCTGTAAAATGCCGAGATCGCTCGCATAAGAAGGTAGGTTAGGTGGCTTTGAAACCCCATGACAGCAACGACGATGTTCTTGCTCCAGCGTCCGATTTTACGCCGGGATATGATCTGTTGTCCGATATCCTCCGGTTTGTTCAGCTGTCGGGGGAGTTCGTGTTCACGACCGAACTCAGGGAGGGATCCAATCTTCACATTCAGTCGAATTCCGCCTTCCTTCATGTCGTTCAGGACGGGGAGTTGTCTGTCGAGCTGGACGGGCAAGCGCCCCTCCGACTGTCGTCGGGTGACGTTCTGGTCCTCCCGCATCCAGTCGATTATCGGTTTCGCGAAATTGGCGCGAAGCATCAACTTCACCCCCCTCTAGTTGTCAAAGAATTCGGTCCCGGAGACACGGTTCTCCGTCACGGTGAAGGCGAAACTCGAGCCCGGACAATCAGCGCCACGTTCCAATTCGCAAACCAAAACAACATCTTGCCCCTTCTAGCCTTGCTCCCGGACATGATCCACATCGCCAAAGATGCCGATCAATCGGCCGTGCTGATCCGCGATGTTGCCCAATTCCTGATCGTCGAAACCGCGGCGCGAGAGCCTGGGGCCGCGCTCATGATCTCCCGGGTCATCGACATTCTGATCATCCGTTCAATTCGGACATGGGCGAAGTCGCTGAGTCCGAGACAGGGATGGGTTGGAGCGCTACAAGACGCGCGGATCAGTCGGGCAGTAGCCGCGCTTCATCAAAATCCATCGCGAGAATGGTCCGTGGACGATCTGGCATCTGTCGCTGGCATGTCGCGTTCTCGGTTCGCCCAGCTTTTCTTGATGACGGTTGGAGAACCTCCGCTTCGTTACCTTCACAAGTGGCGGCTGGCGACCGCTTCAGATTTGCTAAAGCGGTCAAGTGTTGCGGTCGGAGAGATAGCTCACAGGGTAGGCTACGATTCCGAGGCAGCCTTTAGCAGAGCTTACAAGGCGATGTACGGGGTCAGTCCACGAGACGCACGCTCCACCTGACTGGTTGGTCGTCCCGGAAGCTTCATTTGGATCAGCCCCCAGGATGCCGCTTAGTTCTTGAGGAAATCCTTTAGGTAGCCAATGAGGGCTTCCGGCTTCTCTTCGGCGATGAAGTGGCCACTTCCTTCGACGTGAATAGTTGTCGATCCTGGAGCCCGATCGTCAAGCGACGCCTTCAGCCGTTTAAAACCAGGCCCACCAAGGCCGAGGACCGGCATAGTCAGCTTGCCATAGGTGCCGTCATCAGCGATGTCTTGGAGGAATGCCTGATACCACCCGTTGGTGGCGCGAATTGCATCACTACTCGCATAGGCCTGGGCGTATACGGCGCGGTCGGTAGCGTCGATAGCAGACTCGTCCTCAGCCATATAATGGAAGAACCATTCCTGCTCCAAATGCTCGCGACCTTCCATAAGCCTCTCTGGAAGGCCCTTCACCTGATGGAAAGCGAACCACCAAAGGTAGACGTTATCTTGGTCAGCCTTTTCATTAAATGATCCAGGAGCCGGTAGCATGGGAATTTTGAAATAACCGGCTGACGGGTGGCCTACATCCAGCATGACGAGCTTGGAGGTCTGCTCCGGATGGTTGGCGGCAAAGCTGAAAGCGACCATTGCCCCGATGTCGTGGCCGACAATATTTGCCGACTTGAGGCCGAGCTGCTTCACAAGTTCAGAAATGTCCAAGGCCATCGTCTTTTTGTCGAAACCACCCCCAGGTCGCTCGGAAGCGCCCATTCCCCGTAAATCGACGGATATGACCCGGTGCGTCTTGGCAAGCTCAGGCATGATCTTGTGATAAGACCACCATGTTTCCGGCCAGCCGGGAAGCAGGATGATTGGATCCCCTTCGCCTCCGGACACGTAGTGCAGCTTTATTCCGTTGACGGTCGCAAAGTTGTCGGTGAAGCCGGGAAGGGTCTTGACGAGTGCTGCGTCGGAGACGTCTTGCGTCTGACCGCTGGGGGTCTGTGCCGATGCCACGCTTACGCTTGATAGCGCCACACCAAGGGCGACAATATAAGGGCGAATGTTCATGGCTGTTATCCTGCTTGAGCGGCGGAACGAACGAAAAAGCCTCCCGCGCATGAGCGGGAGGCTCCGTTGTCAATCCTTCTTCGGGAAGATCGTACCAACTTCGCGGCCGAGATTATATTCGAGGTCGCCACGCGTCTGAAGGCCACGGTCAAGAAGCTGCTTCGTGATCGACGGAAACTCCGGTCGGGTTGCTGCACCCCAGAACGCATCCGAATGCAGCGGGTATTCCGCGTCCGGAAGTAGCGTATACTTGTTCACGTATTCCTTGATTTCCTGCAGCACGCGACGCTCCCACTTCGATACGCGAAGGGCGTACGCGTCTACGAATGCCGCAAAATCCTTGTCAGGGATCGCGCGGTTTACGTAGCCGTACTTCTCAGCAATCTCCGCGTTGAAGTCTTCGCCGCCGTAGAGAATTTCAAAGGTGCGGCCACGACCAACGAGCGTCGGCAGGCGACCAGCTGCTCCGCCGCCGGGCAGGGCGGTGAAGCCGACTTCCATCTGACCGAGAATTGCTTTCTCAAGGCTTGCGAACCGAAGATCGGTCGCAAGAAGGAATTCGCTACCTGCGCCGCGAGCAATGCCGCGAATTGCAGTAATCGTGACGACCGGGAGATGCTGCATGCGCACGAGGATATCGACCCAGGCTGCATAGCCAGTGGGGCTCGGCAAAGCTTCGGCGATTGCGGGATCCGCAACGAGGTCATAGTGCGCAAGGAAGAAGTCTTCGTCAGCACTTTCGAACACGACGACGTTGACCGTCGTGTTTGTTTCGAGTTCAGTGAGAAGGAGCTTCATCTCGCGCATCATGTCAGGACCAATGACATTGACGGGCGGATTGTTGAAGGCGACCTTCCAATACTGTGGCGTAACCTCAGTCAGATGAAACTGGGTCGGTTTGAAGTCTTTGATGAACATTAAAGTCTCCGAAAGTTTGGCCCGCGCTTGGGTGAGGGGCGCTGCCTACTGAAAAAGATTGGATTTCCGCCAGCTGACGGGCTCGAATTTTGTTGCAACTCGCTAGCAGCGGCCTTACGCGACGAGCGTCGCCTTCATGCCGATGTCGAGCTTCAGGATCACCGCGATGGTGCACGTCGTACGGGCACGCTCGGCGCAGTAGTCGAACCGCTCCTGGGAAATGCCTGGGACCCTTGCTTCGCACGTCACGAAAGAACTCTTGATCGCCGGATGGCCGTCGTCACCATACCCAAGCTCGACCTCGACCGACGTCTGGATGCTTTCAGCTTCGAAACCGATCATGCCGAAGTTGTTGGCGAGGGCCTGATTAAAGCAACCGGCCTGTGCGGTTGCCAGGAGTTCTTCTGGGCTTCCACCGGGCGTGCCCTCGAAACGGCTGGAAAAGGAATAGGGCTTTTCCTTGAACATGTCTGTCCCGGTGGAGAGGGTTCCCGAGCCCTGTTTCCAGTTGCCCTTCCAGTTTGAAAGTCCGGTCGCCTTCATCGTTCAATTCCTTCTCAACAGTTGGCACTTGGCGTTGGTCCTTCGCCTGGGGTGGGACGTTTAGGCCAACGGCCGGAGACGTGCGGGTTCCGGCGTGAAAGGCGCTGACGCGCCAAAGGGTTGCCGCACCAGTGATGGTGCGGAGTGTTGTCCCGGGTCTTCAAATTCTAAGGTTGATGGCGACCGAGTGTGTCTTCGCACTCTCGATCGCGTCAGCGTCAGCTCCGTGACGGTGCCAATTTGACGTATCGCCATGCCTTTGTTTGAACGGCGATCGCAATAGCCTCTAAGGCAGTTTCATGGAGACGGCGCTTACCCTCTCCATGTACGAAACATCCGATACCTGAGCTATCATACAAAGGTCGTAGCACTCTCAAAGCGATCGATAATCGACGCCAAAAGAGCTGCTAAATGCTCGAAATCTCTACGTCTTCCTCCCCGAGAGCGTTGTCCGGATCTGAGGTAACATTGCGGAGTGAGACCAGCACGACGGTCGCCGTGATCAAGGTAATGACCGTGAGGATCCAGAGCAGGGAGCTGAATGCATCACTATAGTCCAGCACCAGTCCAATCGACGTTCCCGGCGGTACCAAGGTCTGTGCGCCTGCAAGGTCGCCGGTAACCAGCCGCTGCGCAATCTCGGCAGAGCTGGGGCCGAGAGCGGAGGGAAGATGACTTTTGGTGAGAGCTGACAGAACGGCGGTGACAATTGCCAGCGCCACACCTTCTCCAGCCACACGCGTCGTGCTGAAGATGCCAGTAGCCATCCCGGCTCGTTCCTTTGGGACAACGCTGACGGCAAGCCCGTCCATCAATCCCCAAGGCAAGCTTATTCCGACACCGATCATTAAAAGCGGAATGGTCAAAACACTCGGTGAGGATCCTACCGGCGTCTGGCTCAGCCAGAAAAGACCTGCGGCGGAAACGAGCAGGCCGCCGCTGCAGACGGTTGCGGGGGCGAGCCATCGTGTGAGGACCCCTGCCGCGATCGGTAGTACCAGAAGTGGGCCGGAAAGCGCCATCATGAGCTGCCCGGCCGCGATCTCGTTCATGCCTTCTATGCCAACGAACCGAACCGGGAGCAGCACCAGTAGCACGACGAATGCGTAGGCTGGAGCGGCAGCCAGCAATTGAACGCCGACAAAGCGCGGATAACGAAACAGGGTCAGATCAAGCATCGGGTGCTTCGTTGAACGCTCGACAAAGTAGAACCCTATCATCAGCAGCGCGGAACCAATCAAAGGTCCAGCCACAGTCAGATCGCTCCAGCCAATTGCCGGACCTCGAAGGACCCCGTAGGTGAAGAGCGTTAGTGCGAGCGTAAATGTTATTGCGCCCATCCAGTCCAGTCCGGCCGCGTCTGGGTTCCGGGTCTCACGCAGGAATGGTATCCCAATTGAAAGAGCCAGGAGAGCCAACGCTACAACGAGCCCGAAGATCGAGGGCCATCCGAGAGCATCGATCATGGCGCCAGATGCAATCGGGCCGAAAGCCAGACCGACCCCAAAGCTCGCGCCGACCACGCTGAACGCACGCATTTGCGCCGTCCCCTCGAATTCCTGGGCAAGGGATGCCATGCCAGCGGAAAATGCCGCTGCGGCCCCTAAACCCTGCAGTGCTCGAAGGCAATCAAGCACGATGATGTTTGGCGCGAACGCCAAAGCCGCGGAGAATACTGTAAAGGCAACCAGGCCAAGCACGTAAATCCGCTTCCGGCCAAAGAAATCGGCGAGGGCGCCGAATGCCATGAGCGTGCTCCCGAAGGTCAGCATGAATGCGTTAGTGACCCAGTTTAACGCGACAGGGTCACCGCCAAGTGTTCGGCTTATTGCGGGAATTGCCACAGCTGGACCAGTGAAGGTCAGCGGCATCACGGCAGACGAGCAGCAAATGGCGAAGAGCACGATGAGGCGTGTTGGAAGGCCTCGTCGGCTATCTTGAAAAGTTTTGTCCATAGGGACTCCGCAGGTTTTGGAGGTCAAGGTTCGAGCCGTAGACAATCCTGTACATTGCCCAGACTCTCAGGATAGGTTCTCTCTAATCTTAGGATTAGACCCGCGTCTTTCCGTTCTTTCACGAAAGACACGCTCGAATGGTGGATCATGTGGACCAGTTCAACGGACTAGCCGCATTTGTAAGAACGGCAGATCTCGGTAGCTTCGCGGCCGCTGGAAAAGCACTTGGCTTGACGCCGTCGGCTGTAGGTAAGGCCGTGACGACTTTGGAGAGGCAGCTTGGAGTAAGGCTCTTTCAACGATCGACCCGAAGTCTTCGTTTGACGGAAGAAGGTCGGCTCTTCCATGATCGGTGCAGACGGATTCTCGATGATTTTGAAGATGCTCGAGCGTCGCTTGCTCGCGCTCTTGCCACACCAAACGGGCGGCTTCGTGTAAGCGTGCCGTTGGTGAGCTATCATTTGCTGCTCCCGGTGATCCCGGAATTTATCAAGCGATTTCCAGACGTCGAACTTGATATCGATTTCAATGATCTCATCGTGGATCTCATTGATCAGGGAATAGATGTCGCGATTAGAAGCGGCGATTTGCCGGACTCCCGGCTCACGTCGCGGGCGCTCCGACCGTTTCGGATGTTGCTTTGTGCCGCTCCCGATTATCTGGCCGAATACGGCACTCCGCTGCGGCCCAAGGATCTGGACCATCATCTTGCGATCCGGTTTCGATATCCGAACACCGGCAAGCTGCAGCCTTGGCCGCTCCGAGTCTCGGAGTATGATTTTGAGATGAGGGCGCGTACGGTTCTGACGTGCAACAACATGGAGGCGCTGCGCGGTGCCACAGAGAGTGGGCTTGGGATAGGCTTCATGCCAGATTTCCTTGCCCGAGCGGCGATTGCTGCGGGGCGTTTGCAGCCTCTTCTCACCGATTTTCTCGATGGCCCCGGCCAATTTCATTTGCTTTGGGCGTCGAACCGACACTTGTCGCCGAAAGTCCGCGTTTTCGTGGATTTTCTAAGTGAGCGCCTTTTTTCGAGCCACTGCGCCATTGAGGCGTGAACCCGCGATAGATCTCTATGCGGGCTCGCTCTGCACGATCAAATCAGTTCGTCGGATGAGTTCCGCTACCGACCTGACCTGCATCTTCCTCATCACGTTTCCGCGGTGAATTTTGACGGTTACTTCGCTGATTCCAAGTTCGTACGCGATCTGCTTATTCATAAGTCCCCTGCACACCACCATCATCACTTCGCGTTCGCGGGGAGTTAGAGTGGCAGCGAGGGCTCGAACGTCGTCGGCCTCAGATGCACTCTTTATTTCCTCGGCGCTTCGTGCGAGGGCGATCGAAATGGCATTGAGAAGGACGTTCTCCCGGAACGGCTTTTCGATAAAGTCCGATGCGCCAGCCTTCAGGGCTTGGACGGCGACGGGGACATCCCCGTGACCGGTAATGAATATGATAGGGACCTTTCGACCCAACCGTTCGAGATGCTCCTGAAGTTCAAGGCCGCTTAGTCCGGGCATGCGCAGGTCCAGCAGGATGCATCCCGGACCCTCGGTGACTGGCTCGTCCAGAAACTGCCGGGCCGACCCATAGGCACGGGTTTTCATGTTCAACGAATGGAGCAGGTCGACGATGCCGATGCGAAACTCATCGTCATCATCGATGACGAAGATTGTTGGACGGAGATCCGCTTGAAAGGTCGCTTGATGTTGCATCTTTACGTCCTTGGCGTTTGCCGCTCTGAAGAGAAGAATGACGGTTTTGGAGACGATGAGGGGAACGTTTGTTGGGAGGTCGCGAAAGCGCTATGTGGAATATGACTGTTCAGCCGCGCGTTCACCTTGTGCCAAGCAACTTCTCGAGATGGCCGATGAGGAGCCTCAGATCGACCGGCTTCCCGAGAAACGCATGTGCTCCGGCTTCCATTGCCGCTTTCCTGATGGCGTCTTCCTGATGAGAGGTCATGAAGATGATAGGCGTCGGATTTTTGCCACTGCGCAAGATCGCCTGTAACTCCAACCCGGACAGTCCATGCATTTTGACGTCCAGCAAGATGCAATCGATCAACGGTCGCTCGCCATATGTCAGGAAGTCTTCGGCCGAGGAAAATGAGCGACTCTCGTACCCGTACGACCTCAGGAAGTCCCCCATGGCTTCGCGAATCGACTGGTCGTCGTCCACAATCGCGATGATGCAACTGGAATTCATCGTCTTCTATGCCTTTGACTTTATTCGAAGGCTTCATCCTATCCGCGCCACCATTTGGGGGACATCATACATACGTGTGAGGCGACCTTTGCTCTCAACCGGAAGTGCGATTTCGAACGTGGCGCCGCTGTTATCGTTGTTTCTGACCGAAAGTTTGCCGCCTCTGGATTCGACCATTGACTTGCAAATCGCGAGGCCCATTCCCATCCCGAATGGCTTTGTCGTGAAGTAAGGCTCGAAGACATTTTCAATTGCTTCACTCGAAAGGCCGGGGCCGGTATCGCTTACCGACATCACAACGAAACCGGTCTCCGACGTCGATAGCCGAACGGAAATCCGACGTACCCGTGAACCTGCCTCTTCCATGGCTTGCATCGCGTTTGTGATTAGATTGATCAAAACCTGTTGGAGTTCGCTTTTCGATGCATTGGCGGGCGGGAGGTTTGGGGGGGACATCAGGTCGACTGAGACATTCTGCCGTTCGATCTCGTACTCCAAGAGCGTTCTGGTCTCCTCGACAAGCTCTAGAAGATCAACTTTTTCAGAGGCGATCGGCGTCCGTGAAAGCATCGCTTTTGTGGTTTTGACAATCTGGCTCGCTCGTTCACCATCTCGCATGGTGCGCTCAGCTGCACGGATTGCCGCGTTGAGATCCGGCGGATTGCGGTTCAACCAACGCAAGCACGCTTGAGCGTTCATGAGCAAAGCACCAAGAGGCTGATTAAGCTCGTGCGCCAACGATGCCGACAGGGCCCCAACCGCAGAAGCACGGGAGGCACGAGCCAACTCGGCCTGGGCCGCCATCATAGTAGCCTGCGCGGCTTCTCTTTCGGTTATATCGACAAGTCCGATGACGATACGATCTAGTCCCGATTGGTCCTCCGGAAACTCTACGGCCATAAGGATCACAGATTCCTCGCCGTGGAAATTTCGAATCCGGCCCTTCGATTCGAAGCGCCGCTGCCCATTGAAAAAGGCGTTTACAAAGCCGAACAGCGAGGGGCAGTCGTGGGGAATGAAACGGGATATAGGGCCGAGTGCTTGTTCGTGCGTGATACTCCCCAATATTTCCAACGCCGCGTCGTTGACCGCGACCGTCCGGATCGCATCGGTGCATGTTTTTGAGAAGTCCGGATTGGCGCGACTATAGGCGCACAGGTCGACGACACCGTTTGACCGGAGATCTTCCAGCAGGGCGTTTAGCGCCGTTAGATCCTGCTCCCACAGGGCAACGCCGCTCTGTTTGAAGATGGATCGGTAGCGGTACTCGCTGCTCCTAGTCCGGTTGTGAGATGCGAGAAGGGCTAGTCGGCTTGTTTCATTCTTGAAGAGCAACGCGGTCGTAATGATGAGTGCCGAAAGGGAGCCGACAAGTCGCAGAAACGTTGCGAGGTCATTGTCGATACCGTGGGACAGGAAGAACGAAGTCACGCAAAGCGTGGCGCACATGGCAGCCGCCGCAAGAATTCCAAGGCGTGAGAGGAAGTCAGCCGCCACGAGCATAATGATCACATAGAAGACGGCGACCGCGCTTTCGATGGTGGTGAATGTATCGATCAAGAAAACAGCGAACGCGTTGGAAACTGCCGCGATCGCCAGTGCGACGTCGTTCTCCTGTTCGATGGTAGATCGCTCCCCAGGGAGCCACTTCCACAGCCTGACCAAGACAGGTTTCCTTCAAGCAAAACGCCAAAGTCGTCGCTGGCTGCGAAACGCGGTACTTAACCAGCAGATCATCTCAAGCCTGACAGTCATCAGGTTTAAGACATATAGTAACTTTTGTTCGGAAGGGAAACTTGTATTTCACCCGAATTCGGCAATTGACGTTTTTGCCCGTGACATTTGCGTGATCAGGTCCGAAAAACCAAAAGTCCGCTCCGGCGGGGAGCGGTCTTGGCGGTTGGCTCCGCTGGCCAGGCGAGGGGTGATACCCGGCCGTAGGTGGAACGGGGAAAGTGCTCCACCTTCGCCCCAGCTGGGAGAGTAGGGCGATGGCCGACCGTAAACGGCATTGGGGGCGCGGCATATCATACAGAAGTGTGAGATCAGGCGACCCCGGCGGACGTTAAGAGTCGAATGTCCGAGTTACTGTTCGAGCGCCATTGAATTTCGATGCTTCAGATTGTTCAGGTGCTTCGACACAACACCCTAATGAAGATTGAAAAGGATAATTTCATGTCAGCAGCGCGTTCCACTCACCCCGTACTATCAGGCGCGTTCGACGATAAGGCTGTAGCCGAAATATCGTCCGCCTTGGCTGTACTGCTCGCCGATGCTTTCGCTCTCTACATCAAAACCAAGAATTTCCACTGGCATGTACGTGGCCGCCATTTCAGGGATTACCACCGGCTATTGGACGAGCAGGGGGAGCAAATCTTTGCGATGACCGACGCTCTCGCGGAGCGTTCCAGGAAGATCGGGGGGACGACGATCCGTTCGATAGGGCACATCGCCCGCCTTCAGACTATTAAGGACAACGATCTGGATCTGGTCGACCCCGCAGCGATGATTTCCGAACTTTGTGAAGACAACAAGCAGCTTGCCGCGGACATGAGGCGGGTCCACGAGCTGACTTCGGGTCTAAACGACTTCGCCACGACGAGCGTGTTGGAGAACTGGATCGAGGAGACCGAAGGACGCGCATGGTTCCTGTTTGAGACCGCTTCCGATTGAAGACCGAGCCTGTGCGACAGGTAGAATTGCTCGGCTATCCGAGCAATTCTACCGCCAGCGCGATCCCTTGGCCGCCGCCAATGCAAAGGGCGACGATCCCCTTCTTCAAGCCGTCGCGCCGCATCGAATGCAGGAGCCTGGTCGTCAAGATCGCGCCGGTAGCCCCAATTGGGTGGCCATGGGCGACGGCGCCGCCCTCGACATTCACTATCTCTTCCGGAATGCCGAGCGACTTAATAACGGCCAAGGGAACGGCGGCATAGGCCTCATTGATCTCCAGTCGGTCTACTTCCGCCAACCTCCAGCCCGCACGCTGCAGGGCGAGATTGATCGCTGGGACCGGACCCAAGGCAAACCTCTCCGGTTCCACAGCGCCCACGGCGAACGACACGATACGAGCAATCGCGCTAAGGCCCTTGCGCTCAGCGTAGTCCTGATCCGCGATGACCATAGCCGAGGCTCCGCTATTCAAGCCGGGAGCGTTACCCGCCGTAATCGATCCGTCGGCCCTGAACACGGGCTTCAATCTGGAAAGAATGTCGACAGTCGTGTCCGGGCGAGGAGCCTCGTCGACCTCGAATGTCACGAGACCCTTCTTTGACGGAACGGATATTGGTACGATCTCGGCTGCGAACTTTCGGTCAAGTTGCGCCGCGACAAACCGTTGGTGAGAGCGAGCTGCCCACCTGTCCTGATCGGCTCGGCTGATATCGAGTTCGTTGATAACGTCCTCGGTATGCCAGCCGGAATGCTTGCCCGAAAAAGCGTCATGAAGCCCGTCGGTGAGCATGCTGTCCAAGATCTCCGCATTGCCCATGCGGTAGCCGCCCCTGGCCTTTGACAGTAGGTAAGGGGCCCTATCCATGTTCTCCATTCCCCCTGCGACGGTCAGCTCCGCGTGGCCAAGTAGGATATCCTTGGCCGCAGAAACGAGGGCCTCAGCTCCAGAGCCGCAAACCCGGTTTACGGTCGATGCAGCCGCGCTAACTGGCAATCCGCCAGCTATCGCAGCTTGGCGAGCTGGATTCATCTTGTTGCCAGCTTGAATCACATTGCCCATGTAAACGCTTGAGACGTCTTCGCTTTTGACGCCGGATCGGAATACGGTTTCCTTAATGACGGCCGCGCCAAGATCGGCTGCTGGAAGGGCCTGAAGGCTACCTTCAAATTTTCCGATCGCGGTACGAAGAGACTCGATAATGACAACACGATGAGTCATGGAAATCTCCAATTTTCAGCAAGGGGCGAAGTTGCGCCGCCAAAACCGTCTCACATCACATAATTATCTTGCTTCAAAATTTGAAGTGAATAATGTCAATTTTATTATCTGATGTAGTCCGGACTTCCGAAAACCTTTCGTTGAAAGGGCTCAGAAGTCGCGATTTTAGATTAGCTGAGAGAGCGATATGATGTTCTTCCTTGCCCTTCTGATTGGGATCGTTGCTGGTTCGAGGGCATTGATTGCGCCGTCAGCGGTTGCGTGGGGTGCATATTTTTCATTGATCGCTGTGAGCGCGACACCACTCGCTTTTATGGGGTATCGGTTTACGCCATGGATATTCACGGCGCTTGCGGTTGTTGAGCTTGTCGCTGATAAGCTGCCCTCAACGCCAAGTCGAAAAGTTCCTGTTCAGTTCGGCACGCGTATTCTTATGGGAGCGCTTTCCGGCGCGACCATCGGGGCGGCAGGGGACTCACTTGCGGCTGGGCTGGCGGTAGGCATTATGGGAAGCGCCATTGGCACACTCGGCGGCGCTGCCTTGCGAGCACGGTTGGCACGCTACTTTGGCTCGGATCGACCGGCTGCCTTGGTCGAAGACGTTACAGCAATCGTGCTCTCGCTAGCCGTTGTTGTGCTCTGCTAAGCTTTGAGAAGATCCGCAGCAACTTCGTCGAGGATTTCGGTCGCGAGTTCCTGATCATCAACGGCTCTGGCAAGCACGACGGCGCCAACCATAGCGGCCAGCGTGCGCAACGCTTCCTTCCTGGCATTTTGCTTGGATGACCACGGAAATCGTTCGACCATCCTGGCGACTATCCCGGTGACATGACGTGTGAAGGTTGGCTTGAAAGCTGGCTCGCGAGCAACCTCTGCGCCAAGGGTCGCCATCAGGCATCCGTTGCCGGGGTCCGAGCAATGGTCTTCCGACAGATATGCCCGCACAAAATTCTCCTTACCTCTTTCGCTCTTCTCGAACGCATCCGTGAGTTCGACCGTGCTGTTCGAAATGTGCCCAAGCGTCTCGGCGATAAGCGCCTCTTTCGAGCTGAAGTGGTTGTAGAAGGGGCCGTGCGTCAACCCGGTCGCCTTCATGATCTCACCTACGCTCACGCCTGAAAATCCACGCCGCCTGTAGGCTCGAGCTGCCGCGTCTAGTATCCGAGCGTGTTTTTCTGCCGTTTCTGCTGCCGGATATCTCACCGCGATCTCCCTAAGATTTCGATTGACACTATACATGATAACCGTCATGCATCAACAACCAAACATGATGATCGTCATGCTTGGCGGTATTTTCTGGCGATCGCCGGTTTTGAAGATTCAAACAGGGCCGTAAGCTATCGACCCACACGGAGTAACAATGACTACGAACAAAAACAAAGGCACTGCCGTCATCACAGGTGCTTCCGCTGGTATTGGCAAGATCTATGCACAGCGCCTTGCTAAGCGCGGGTACGATCTAATTCTTGTCGCTCGCCGGGCTAACCTCCTCGAAGAAGTGGCAACCTCCATCCGAGCCGACTTCGGCGTCGAGGTCAAAACGGTCGTGGCAGACCTAGCGGTTCGCGCGGATCTTGACGCCGTCGCTAACCTGTTCTCGGCCGATGACAGTATTTCGCTTCTCGTCAACAACGCGGGAACGTCGACGCTGGGATCGCTGACGGCGGTCAAGCAGACCGAAATTGACGCGATGACTGGGCTGAACATCGGTGCTCTCGTGCGTCTCAGCCTTGCGGCCCTCCTCGCGTTCAAGTCCAGGGACAAGGGTACCATCATCAACATCGGCTCCGTACTCGGCTTCCACACCCTGCCAATCAGCAGCATCTACAGCGGTACAAAGGGCTTCGTGAACAACTTCACGCGCGGTCTTCAGGACGAAGTTGCTGAGACCAACGTCAAGGTCCAGCTCGTTCTGCCAGCAGCGACTGCTACTGACATCTGGCCGCTCTCCGGTGTACCCATCTCCGCTCTGGACCCCAATACGGTGATGGATGCTGAGCACATGGTCGATGCAGCGCTGACTGGCCTGGATCAGGGGGAGACGATTACGCTTCCGTCAGTTGAGGATCACCAGCTCTTCGCCGAGTATGATGCTGCCCGTCTTAAGCTTTTGGTAGCATCGCAAAGCAGCAAGTCGGCTTCCAGATACGCGTCCGGCAAGTAACAAGGACCGAGCAGGGGCGGCTATGACGGCCGCCCCCGGACAAGAACGCTAACCACTCTTTCGGCACTTGGATCCTGCTTATAGCGCGGCTAGCCCGCCCTTCGTAGCTGGAACAGGTGCCGGATTTTTTCGGCCAACCTATGCGCGTGATTGTCATTTGACGACGTTCTCAGGGCGCCGATCAGCTTGTGCTCGGCCTCGAGCCGTTGCGACAACATGACACCCAGTTCCTCGGCCAAGATTGGTCGCTCTCGCATAAGTTCAGCGAGCGTTTCCTGGGCGATCTCATACACCACAGCAAAGGTCAGGGCGGTGATTTTTCCGACCTCCTCGACGTCGGTAAGGACGCCGCCTTCACCGAAGCAGTCGCCGGGGGCCAACCGAGTCAGTTCAGTCTCGATACCCTGCTCGTGACGGGTGACGAGGAGAACGCCAGTTCGTACGATCATGAGCGAACTCAGAGTAGAGCACTGCTCCGCGATGATCGTGCCCTTCGCATAGGTCTTCCGGACCATGGCGGCGGACAGTGTCGCACGCTCGGCATCCGTTAAGGGGGCAAACAGCGGTATTGTATTCAGCAAACCAGAAGCCGACCCAGGTTGCGAGCCGTGCGCCTGATCGCTGTGTTGGGCAGGTACTGTTGCGGATAGGGCTGGCAGTTCCTGCCCGGCAAGCGGAAGGGAGGCGGCTCGACAGTGCCGGAAAGCGAGATCGTAAAGTTCGTTAGTGGCAGGGGCGACCGTAGTGCGGTCGGCGACACGACAGGAGAGTTCCACGACTATCGCATTGTTGGAGATGCTGGAGATCGTGACCGATGGGGGAGGGAACTTAAGAATGGAATTGCTACTCATGAGGACGTTGCGCATAACCTCTTCGATCGCGGCGGGCGTTCTCACTGGTGCCACGCTGAGTGAAAGAGCGATCCCGTGGCTTTCATCGGGCGTCGACAAGTTTGTCAACGTCGCCTTCGCAAGGGCACTATTTGGAATAATAACGAGATCGTTCGACCCGCTTAAGAGATGAGTCGACCTCCAATTGGTTTCGACAACCCGCCCCTTGGCTCCATCCGATAACTCGATCCAGTTCCCTACGCTGTACGGTCGTCCCAGGTTCAAAGCGATACCCGAGAAGACGTCGTTAAGTGTGCTCTGCAAGGCGAGACCGAGAATGACCGCGAACACACCCGATGTCGCTATCACGGTGCCTACCGGAACACCGAAGACATAGGCAACCACAGAAAGGCCAGCACCAAGGTAGATCGATCCCACCAGAACGTCTTGCAAGAGCCTGCCTTCGCGAGAGTGTTTCTCGAAGGCCCTGACCATGCGGACCAAGCTCACTAGAACCATCGCCCCGCCAACCCACCACACAGTCTTTGCGGTTCCCACGAAGAGGCTGTGAGCCATGGTGGAAACGCTGCTGCCCGGTTGATACGGCTCGATGTCGTTGGTGATAAGCAGAGCTGTCAACGAGACGAAGAAGACGACGTGGACGAGAAGTCTCAGCGATGGGTGCTGTCTGAGAAATGCCGCACTTAGGAAGATATCCGCGACCAGAAGGAGACAGAACTGAGCAGCTGGAGTATGGGCAATGTCCGAAATCATGAATGATCACAACGCTGTCTTGGAGGAAATGCCACGTTTGGCCTAGACTGCAGCGCTAGGACCAAAGAGTTCTCGCCCGTTAAAGTAGCGGTTGAAAATTAGCTTCAAAAATAAAAGCTAAATACGGCGGTTTTGGGTCGATGTTTGCGGTCTTGTGTGTCTGGTTAGGACCCAGCTGGTGCGGTCGGCGGGGTCCAGCCCCTGTCGAGTTCGTCCAAGAAGGCGCCCCTATTGCCGAGCATTGCGTCTTCAATCGCGCCGGTAATTTCCTTCACCTTCGCGACATATTCCGGGTTGTCGAAGACCGGTATGTCCTCGCGCCACAGCGGGGCTAGTTGCCGCAAACCAGCCCGGTCGTGCTGGACAAAGACGTTCTTACTCTTCTCGACGTCGTAGGGATGCATGCCCGTAGCGCTCAAGGCGTATCCCGCCGCTCGTACAGAGCTGTCGAATACCTCGCGAACGATGTCTGTGGCTCCGGCCTGGTAAAGCCTGTACACGTCCGCGCGATCTCTTGCTCGGGCTACGATATGCAAGCTGCTGTTCTCTCGGCGGGCATGCTTCACTATCTCAAGCGCTCTAGGCATGTCGTCGATGGCGACCACAAGTACCTTTGCTTCCCGCAATCCCGCTGAGTGCAGGAGATCCGGCCTGCTTGCATCGCCGAAAAACGACCGCATCCCCATCTTCCTCAACCCATCGACGATATCCGCCCGATAGTCCAACACCACGGTCTTGTGGCCATTGGCGACCAAGATCCGGTTGATGACTTGTCCAAAGCGACCCAGACCCGCGATTATGATGTGTGCCTGCTCTGGAATCTCATCCGACTGTTTGCCCTCGACCCGGTTGAAGCGAGGAATAATCAGCTTATCCAGGAGTATGAACAATACCGGCGTCAGCATCATTGAGAGGGCGATCACAAGAAGAAGGATGGCAGCGATACTCTCGGCAAGGACCGCACTTTGAACGGTGAATGATAGAAGCACGAACCCGAACTCGCCCGCTTGGGCAACTCCAAGCGCGAACAGCCATCTGTCAGCGCCTTGAAGCTTGAACATTCGCCCGAGTCCATACAACACAGCGGCCTTCGTCGCCATGACCGCAGCTGTCAACGCGGCTACCAAGGGGAGTTGGTCCCATAGTAGTGTGAAGTTTACGCTTGCGCCGACCGTGATGAAAAACAGTCCAAGGAGAAGGCCTTTGAACGGCTCGATATCGCTTTCGAGTTCATGACGGAATTCACTGTTTGCGAGCACGACGCCCGCGAGAAAGGTGCCCAATGCCGGAGAGAGCCCTACCAGCGTCATCAACAACGCGATCGCGATAACGAGCAGTAGACCGGCGGCCGTGAATACCTCCCGCAGCTTGGAAGCTGCGATTATCCGAAAGAACGGACGCGAAAGGTAGTTTCCTGCGACCACAACAAATCCGACTGCTGCCACCGTTATTAGCGTGACCTCCCAACCAGGCATGCCAGACATCCAGTCCGCCGCCTGCGATGCGTGGCCACCGGAGTGAGACGCAGATTGCGACGCAATCAGCTCTGGACGAGCAAGAAGCGGGATCACGGCCAATATCGGAATGACGGATATGTCCTGAAAGAGAAGGACGGAGAAGCACGATTGCCCACCATCGGATTTGAGGAGGCCTTTCTCCCCTAGTGTCTGTAGGACGATTGCAGTGGACGACATTGATAAAACAAAACCCGCCACCATCGACACATCCCAGGGGACACCAACGGCAATTCCCAAGAGGGTAAGGACGCCACCCGTAACCAAGACCTGTAGGCCGCCCAGACCAAGCAGCCTTGTCCTCATGTCCC
The DNA here is from genome assembly GCF_012275345.1 of Rhizobium sp. SG570. Classification (NCBI taxonomy): domain Bacteria; kingdom Pseudomonadati; phylum Pseudomonadota; class Alphaproteobacteria; order Hyphomicrobiales; family Rhizobiaceae; genus Rhizobium; species Rhizobium sp. SG570. The sequence continues at coordinate 97,877 of NZ_JAAZQI010000014.1, forward strand.
AAAGGGTCCGCGGCTGAAGCTCGAGACCTACGAGGAACAACATCATGACGACCCCGAATTCTGCGAATGTCTGCAGGTCCTCGGTTTCATTACCAACGAGATGGAGCAAAGGACCGATTACGACACCGGCTATGAGATATCCAAGGACGGATCCTAGTCCTAGCCGTTTGGCGATGAGAACCGCAACGACCGCCGCCAAAAGGTAGATGAAAGCCTGGAAGAGAAAACCATTCATGCTTCCATCTCCTTCCCCATAGGAATGTGGCTGTAATCAAGAAAGTTCTCGCGCGAAGGTATCGCGGGATCGAGCCGATCATCTCGCAGTGCTTCGAGAAGCGACCGATAGGCGAGTATGTGGCGAGGTGCTCGCCCATCGCTATTCGCGTCGATCGCACCGAAAAGTACAAACGGCGGAAGAAATGTCATGCCGCAGACCTCTACCGATCTCTGTAGCGGGCTGAGCAGCGTTCTAAGTCCATGCATTCGATTGACGTCTGCGTCATAGGCGGCAGGCCGTCCGCCTGCGGTGACGACAGCAAGGAATTTCTTGCCCTGAAGTTTGTCACCGCCAGGTCCGTAGGAAAAACCATACTCCAATACGAGATCCTGCCATTCCTTCAAAAGGGAGGGTGTCGAGTACCAGTACAGCGGAAACTGGAAAACCACTGTGTCGTGGGCCAATAGCCGCTTCTGCTCGATGTCGATATCGATCCCGAACGTTGGATACTCCGCGTACAAATCTGCAAACGTTACGTCAGCGACAGAACTCGCGGCTTTTGCCATCGCGAGATTTACTCTGGAGTGACGCTGGCCAGGGTGTGCGAATAGAACCAGGACGCGGCTCATCGGACCTCACTTCATTGATTAAAAACGTGCTGCCGAGACGAAGGTCAACCCAATCGGAGGGACGGGAGGAGCGGCCAATTCGCCTGGAGCGGGGACTGCCGGTGGCCGAAAAATCCGAGCCCGAGCTGAGGGCTTATCAACACACGCGATCGTAGGCAAGTAGCTTTCTTTTTTGAAGCTGCGTTGACTTGAGGCAATTAGCTTTATATTTTGAAGCTATTATGTCCATCAGGAAGCGGAGATGCCGATGCCCGACCTATTGTACCCAAGTAATGAGACTGCGCTTCTCGTGATGGATCCGTACAACGACTTCCTGAGTGAGGGGGGCAAGCTCTATGATCGAATCAAGGACGTCGCGCAAACCGTTGGCCTCTTTGACAATCTACGAGAAATAACCAAGGCGGCCAGGTCGGTCGGAATTCAAGTCTTCATCGTTCCCCACCATCGATCACATGAGGGGGACTATGGTAACTGGAAGCACAAGAACCCCACACACGTCGTTTCAGACCGCCTCAAGACATTCGCGGCTGGAACTTGGGGCGGGGAGTGGCACCCAGATTTCGGTCCCCACCCTGGCGATGTCGTAATCAAGGAACACTGGTCTCAGAGCGGTTTCGCAAACACGGACCTCAACGAGCAGCTCCGACAGCATGGTGTCGAAAAGATAATCCTCGTTGGTCTGAGAGCCAACACCTGCCTGGAATCGACCGGTCGATTTGGGATGGAGCTGGGGTACCACGTCACGCTTGTTAAGGACGCGACTGCGTCCTTTTCCATGGAGGAGATGCACGCAGCGCACGAGGTGAACGGTCCGATGTTCGCTCACGAAATTTTGACGACGAGGGAGGTCATCTCGAATTTTGTGACCGCAGCTTGAGCCCCAGTTTTCCGACAGATCCGCAATCCTTCGATATCAACGCATGACAGTGAGACGCGCCATGAGAATCTATCCAACTGATCGCACTGCTCTTCTGATCGTAGATCCCTACAACGACTTCATGACCAAGTGCGGCAAGCTGTTCGAGGCTATCAAGGACACCGCGGAGTCGGTCAACTTCTTCGACAACCTCCGCCGAATTATCAAAGAGGTTCGGGCTGCCGGAATCTCGGTATTAATCTTGCCTCATCACCGGTCCCACGAGCACGAGTTCGATAACTGGAAGCATATGACACCGTTCCAGAAGGCGGGCGTACCTCTCAAGGCATTCGAAGTTGGGACATGGGGAGGCGAGTTCAACGAAGAATTCGGCCCGCAGAAAGGCGATGTCGTTGTCCAGGAGCACTGGGCACAAAGCGGCTTCGCCAATACTGACCTCGATCTCCAGCTAAGACAGCGCGGTATTGAGAAAATCATCCTCGTTGGCGTGATTGCAAATAGCTGCATCGAGTCGACGGCACGCTTCGGAATGGAGCTTGGCTATCATGTGACGCTTGTCCGCGATGGCGCTGCCGCCTTCAGCCACGAAGGAATGCATGTTGCGTTCAACATCAATGGACCCACGTACGCACATTCGATCCTGACGACCGAGGAATTGCTGGCAAAGATTCCTGTGGCCGCCTGAGCTGCTGCCCTATTCCACGCCCCCTCATCACTGACGACACGCGACCGCGAGGGACTATGAAAGCTGCGTTTTACGAGCATCAAGGGGATGCAAAGGACGTTCTGCAGGTGGGCGCCCTGATTGATCCGACACCCGGCCCAGGCGAGGTCCGGGTGTCCATTCGCGTATCCAGCGTAAATCCTACCGATCTTAAGGCGCGTGCCGGGTACGGCGGGGCCCCCATGGCGTTTCCGCGCATCATTCCACATCAGGACGGGGCAGGGATAGTCGACGCCGTTGGCGAGGGAGTACCCGTATCTCGGGTTGGGGAACGGGTATGGATATACGAAGCGCAAGCTGGACGCCCCAGCGGCACCGCAGCCCAGTTCACCATTGTACCGGCCGAGCGGGCGGTCCCGCTACCGGACAACGTTCCATTTGAAACGGGTGCCTGCCTGGGCATTCCCGCACTCACTGCTCACCGTTGTCTTTTCGCCGACGGCGACATACGCGGCAAGCGAGTGCTAATACAAGGTGGGGCTGGCGCGGTCGGCAATGCTGCCATCCTCCTGGCAAAGTGGGCAGGTGCATGGGTTGCGACGACCATCAGCCGCCCCGAGCAAGCGGATGTTGCTCGAGCGGCAGGCGCCGATCTCATTATCAATCGTCGGACGGACGACATCGCTGCTGTCATCCAGTTGGCCACTGGCGGGAGCGGCGTTGACCGCATTGTGGAGGTTGACTTGGCTGCAAACATCCAAGCCAATCTGGCCTGTATTGCGACAAATGGGGTGATATCGAGCTACGCTGCCGGTGATCCCAAATCAGCAGTTGCTCTACCTGTTTTGAAAGCGATGCTGAAGGCAGTCGTGGTACGGTTTGTCTTTGTCTATTCGGTCCCAAGCGAAGCGAAACAAGAAGGCGTCGATGCGTTGACTGCTTGTCTGGAGGCTGGTGTCTACAAGCCGACAATCGCCGCTCGGTACCCCCTTGAGGAGATCGCGGGGGCCCATGAAGCGCAGGAATCAGGCAAGCTGATCGGCAAGATCCTGATAACGATCGGTTAGTCGGCTGACCGCTTGAAATCATAGCGCTTGCAGACCTTACGTCTGCAAGCCGGTGAGTTTCTTCAAAGCGACAATGACGACAAAGCATCATTAGCACTATTTCCTTGGTGCTTCGCCTGCTCTTCAACCTGCTTGCGGATCTCGTCCTCGATTTGTTGGCGGGCGTCCGCCGACAGCTGTGCAAGGGAATCTTCGGACAGGTTGTGCGCCGCCAGATATTTTGCGCGGATCATCTCCGCTGGATTCATATTTGCCCATTTATGAAGCTCATCCACCAGGTCCTCATGGCGTGCGTCGCTATCGTCGCCAGAAATGGAAAGGCCGCTTTTATCGCCTTGAGAAGCGGCAATGTCTTCGGGGACGGTTTCCGCCGATGTCGATCCCCCAACTGAATTGATAAGGTCGCTGAAATCAGATCCATCGCCACTCTGGCGTTTGCCTTTGGCGGTCGAGGTCGAAAAGACGCTTGTTGTGTCGTCGATCTTCATAATATTCCCCAAAATTTCGCTGAGAAGGAACGGGAATCTGCGGAAAATAGCGATTCCTTGGTTCAATTTTTGAAGTTTCTCTTGCGCTTGTCAACGGATCCGCCCATTTTATCGGTGGGTGAAATGTTGGATGCAAGGGAAGTTGAGCTTCGAGCGGGTGGGACCGTCTTGGTGCTCAAGTGCATTCTTATGACAAAGGAAGATTAGATGAGCTGGGATGGTGTATCGGACACGACGTGTCCTATCGCCCGAGGGCTGTCTATCGTAGGCGAACGATGGACGCTTCTCATAATGAGAGAACTTAACATGGGCTCTCGTCGTTTCGATGACATTCAAGCGCAGACAGGGATGTCTTCGCACCTGCTGTCATTGCGGCTGAGGCAACTGGAAGCCGATGGCGTTATTGAGCGCCGGTTGCCGGACAATGGCTCGAAACGTCACGAATATTACGCCACGCAGAAAGGTCAGGAACTCGATCGCGTCTTGATGGCTGTCAGAGCGTGGGGACTTAAGTGGGGCGAGTACGGCCCGGATGAAGAGCCCGCGACAACGCTGGTCTATAAGGAAACAGGCAAGCCGGTTCGCGATAATCTGATGACATTTGGAGATAGTGACTTGGAAAGGTTCGCGAAAACCGAAACGGTCATGAGTGAAGCCTTCTCGAAGGAGCGGCAGCGGAAGCTGGCCGCCTTCAAGGAGGCGAAAAGCATTAAGAACGCAGCTGCCCACGCCTGACGCCGCTTTCGTTACCATCATTTTGATGCCACAGATTCGCCCGACACCGAGTCCGTGTCGACGGAAACAACCACCGACAGCCCAGGAGCCAACTGGGCAGAGAGTGGTTGTGATCCGTCGACGGAAACCCGGACGCCCACCCGTTGCGCCACCTTGGTAAAGTTCCCGGTTGCGTTGTCAGGCTTTACGACTGCAAACTCCGAACCGGCGGCGGGAGAAAAATTTTCGATCCGCCCCTTCATTTCTGCATGCCCAAGAGAATCTACGGTGAAAATCACCGGCTGGCCGATCTTCATTCCCTCGAGCTGTGTTTCCTTGAAGTTGGCGATGACCCAGACGTCCTGCGGGACAAGCGCCACGAGCTGTGTTCCGGCGGCCACGTACTGACCTAGCCTGACGCCAACCTCTCCGAGCCTACCCGCTTTCGCTGCTGTTATGGAGGTGTGCTGGAGATCGATATCGGCAAGGTGTACAGCCGCCTCAGCACCGCTGACCGCAGCCTGCAAGGAAGCGCGGTTGACGATGATCGCCGCTAGGTTTTGTCTCGATACCTCAAGTGCCGCCTGGGCTTGGTTGACGGCGGCTTTTGCCTGGTCGAGCCCAGCTTGCGCAGCTTCGGAGTCGCTTGTGGTCGATATTCCCTTCGTAACGAGGTTTTCGATCCGGTCCCAAGACAGTTGAGCATGCTTTTCGGCGGCCTTCGCGCTGTCTATCTGAGCATCGCTGGAAGCAATGCTGGCTCGTGCCGACAGCTCCTGCTGCTGCGAATTCAACAGAGCCGCCTTCTGACCATCGAGAGCCGCTTGCGCCTGCTCAAGGCGTTGCACATATATCCGGTCATCGATCTTGGCGATCAACTGACCCTCTTCGACCTTCTGGTAGTCCTTGACTGGGACATCGGTTATGTAACCACTGACCTGTGGGCTGACGATTGTTACGTATCCCTTCACATATGCATTGTCCGTTGTCTCGACGGACGTATCGAAGGGCGGCAGATGCCACGCGTATAGCAACAGCAAAACGCCGCCGATCCCAACGAGAACCGCAATCACTTCGAGTGGAGAACGAATGAGCTTGAACATGGGCGGAATTCTTTCATGCGACTGCGGCGGATGGTGCAGACGATCTTGCTAGTTTCGAGTGTAGGGATTGATATGTCATGTGAATGAGCATCAGTGCGAGCGCCACCACGGCTATCGCTCCCGCAACGAAGAAGGCATCACCGAACGCGAGGGTATTTGCTTCCCTGGTGACCTGCGCTGAAAGAAGGGTCAGTCCTTCGCTATTCATCAGCGTCGGGTCGCCCACGACCTTCGCGTAGGGTGCAGCCAGGGTGCTCAAGCGGTTCGCCACGATAGGGTTCGTTAGCGTGATTTGTTCCGCCAGAATGCTGGAGTGGAACTTCTCCCGTATCGTGATGAATGTTCCGTATGACGCCGTCGCAACCAATGCGCCGATAACTTGCGTGAACATAAAGACCACGAAGAAGGTCACCACATATGCAGGGCCCTTGGCAAAGGCGGAATTGAAGAAGTCAGCCAGCGTTGGAGGCACAAACATCGCCGAGCCCATCGCAACAAGAGCTTGGCTTAGGTACATTTGCTCCGGGCGTGTAAGGCTCGTGGTCTGGCTGTCGATAAACGCGCCCGTCGCAAGAATTACGAGCGCTACGACCTGAATGCTTCGGCTGTATCCCCGGTTGAGTAGTGCCGCGCACACGAACCCACCGACCACGGTGAAGACCAGGATGATCAGGTAAAGCATCTGTAGCTGATCGAAGAGCAGTCCGATGTTCTGGTACCACAGCATCACGATGGCAGACTGTTCTCCCGTCAGCAGACGGAAGATTAGCAAAATGCCGAAAATATGGATGTTGCGCCAAGAAAGAAGCCACCGAAAATCGACCAATGGATGCTCTCGGCCCAGCTCGATCATGGCGGCAATGAACAAGGAAGCAACAGCGACAACAAGCATAACTCCCAGCCATGGAGCCTCGAACCACCAATAGGGCCGCCCCACCGAAAGTGCGACCGCCACACAGCCGTAACCAATCGCGATGAACAGGTAGCTGACGACGTCCGTACGGACGATGACCTTGACGCGTGGTGGCGCCGTCAAGGGCAGGAGAAAGATGATCGGAAGCACGAGAAGTGCCAAGGACATCTCAAGTGTGTACAGGCCACGCCAACCCCCGAAGTCAATGAGGGTTGGCGAGACAAGGCGTGTGAGTGGTGCCCCAAGCATAGAATTCATCGTCACCAGACAGAGGCCGACGGTGCCCCGCTTCTGCGGCGGGAAAATCTCCAACATGTAGAGAAAACCAAGCGTGGCGAGTGGTGCGGCCGCGATGCCGCTGAGGAAGCGGACGACAATCGCCGACTGGAGATCAGAGATGAAAAGATTGAGTGCCGATGCTCCGATGAAGCAAATCACCGCGACTTTGGCGAGGGCGCGGACGCCATATTGCATGCGAACTTTAACCAGGAGGATGCCAAGGCTAACGTTCGGCGCCATGTAGGCGGCTGACAACCATGCGGCCTCGGTCGTCGTCGCAGCGATGGAGCCCTGTATCTGATTCAGGTTCGCAAGAGCGAGGTTCATACCCAAGCCTTGCGTCAAGAACAACATTACTGAAGACAGGAAATAGAGCACCGATCTCCACGGTGCCATCGGCACGAATGGCGGCGAGCCCGGGGGGGCTTCAACCAGATCGGGCGTAGCCGTTGGTTCAGGTACTCCCCAATCGCTCTTTTTCCGAATGTCTTTCCTGGCCTCCGGCATGGAAATGACGTTGGATTCAGTGCTCTCAAGTCCTCTAACAGCCATTCTCAGGCCACCGATGCCGGTTGAAGGGATAGGAAACGATGCAAAGCGGCGACAACCTGTGCACCTTCCCCAATTGCCGCGCCGACTCTCTTCGTGGATCCGGACCTCACGTCGCCGATCGCAAATACGCCGTGCACTGACGTCTCAAGCTCTTGGGAAGCGGGCGATATTTCAGATGCACCGGTGGTGACAAAACCTGCCTGGTCAAGCGACACGCCGCAACCAGCGAGCCAGCCGGTTGCCGGATCCGCACCGATGAAGAGAAACAGGTTCCTGGTATTGGCATGGCTTTTCTTGCCAGTCGTCCTGTCGACAAGGGAGAGGCCAGCCAGCCCAGAGCCGTCACTCTCCAACCGGTCGATTTCAGTGTTGTAGTGCATGGTAACGTTCGGAGCCGATTGAATCCGATCAATGAGATAGCTCGACATACTTGCAGCAAGACTTTCACCGCGCACAAGCATTTGGACAGATCGAGCGTGAGATGCCAGGTAGACGACAGCCTGGCCTGCGGAGTTACCTCCGCCGACAAGGTAGATGTCCTGATCTTTGCAAAGATTTGCTTCGATCGGGGAAGCCCAGTACCAGACGCCGCGGCCCTCTAGGTCTTTGAGACCAGCGATATCGGGACGACGGTAATATGCGCCGCTGGCAAGCACGATAGATCTGGCACGGACGTCATGACCGTCCGCAGTCTTGAGCACGAAATATCCCTGCGGCCGCGTGCAATCCAGGGATTTCACTTCGGTGGGGATCATCATTTCCGCGCCAAATTTTTGAGCCTGACTGTAGGCGCGGGCCGTCAGCGCGAATCCAGAGATGCCAGTTGGAAATCCAAAATAGTTTTCGATGCGGGCGCTCGCTCCCGCCTGCCCGCCGAATGACCTTGCGTCGCAAACGGCAACGGTTAGACCCTCGGAGGCAGCGTAGACCGCCGTTGAAAGGCCCGACGGCCCGGCACCGACGACCGCAACATCGTAGTGATTTCGACTGGGTTCCGACATCATGCCCAAAATTGAAGCGATTTGCTCGGAGGTCGGGTTCTCCAGGATCGTGCCATCCGCGAGAATGACGAGTGGCAAGGCGGTGGGCTTCGTTTGCGAGCGTTTCAGAAGTTCCGCGGCGTCTTCATCTGATGACGGATCGATGGAAACGAAAGGGTGTCCGTTTCGCCGAAAGAAGCCTTGTAATCGAACAACGTCGTGATGATCTTCCGGACCAATTATGGTCGGACCAACAGTCGCCCCTTCGATGAGATTGACGCGTCGAAGAATTAGCGCTCTCATGATCCGCTCGCCGATTTCAGCGTTGGCGATGAGTAGGGACCGGAGACGATCCGGCTCGATCAACAGTGCCTGTGTTTCACCCTCAGCGTGACCGTCCACCAGCGCGGTGCGGCCAGACAAATTTCCCGTCTCCCCGATAAATCCGCCAGGGCCATATTCGGCGATCGGAGTGACCTGGCCGAATATATTTTTCACTTGGACGGTAGCGTGCCCGTCCAGGATGACAAAGAGACCTCGGCTTTTCTGACCGGCCGTCAAAATGGGCTCGCGATCCCGGAATTGCACAAGCTTTCCGAACCCTCTCAGGATTTCGAGTTCCAGGGGATTGAACACCGGGAACGTCTGCTCGTGTCTTGGACCAGTCGTATTCAGCAGAGTGTTATTGGACATCTGTGGCTCCTGAAGATTTAACGAGCGCTCACGCGAACGATCAGCTTGCCGAAGTTCTTCCCTTCGAGGAGACCAATTAGTCCCGTCGGGGCATTTTCGAGTCCATCAATGAAGTCCTCCTGATAGCGGACCTCACCGTAAGCGACAGCGCTCCAATTTCTTCGTAAGCCTCAAGCCGGAAGTTGCCCGCCATGGGCCTGCCGCTGGGGCGAGACGCTAAGACTATCTGGGAGGCGTTGAAATCGTTCATGCCGAAGTCCTACTGAGATCAGCTTCGTACGCTCAAGGAGGCAGATCGCCAACGTCCTGCTGGACCGCATATAGCGACTTCACACAAGTTCGCGCAACGAAAACTTCAGAAATTGAAGTAACCACTTAATGTTATGCCATTGCTGATGGCAATCAGGTATAGTGGGCGAATTTCCCGTGTTTGAATGAGGCAAAAGTGTAATCACGATGCAAGGCATACAGTTTGGGCATGACCCGTTACGTGTCGCCGAGGAGTGGAAACGACAGGGCCGCCAAGTCGCGCTAGCAACGGTAATTGCGACGTGGGGATCCGCACTAAGGCCAGTCGGCAGCCATCTCGTTGTTGATGAAAGTGGCAATTTTGAAGGGTCGGTGTCTGGAGGTTGCGTCGAGGCGGCGGTCGTTTTCGAAGCGCAGGAGGTCATCGTCGACGGCCGACCCCGGGTGGTGAATTTTGGCGTGGCAGATGAAACCGCGTGGTGGGTGGGACTTTCGTGTGGGGGTGAACCGCACCGGGTTTGCCGGAGGCTCCATCAACTTCTGAGAAAGTGGAGCCTCCGGCAAACCCGGTGCGGTTCAATGTCGATACGCCCGAAGCCTTAATGGCCGCTGGCGGCGCGTTTGAAGACAGCTCCCACCAGCTTGACGTTCAGAAAAACACTCCGAAATGCTCGACCCCCTTTTGGTTTTCCGCTATTGAATGAAGCTTGAAATGATGGGCGCTGCCGCGGAGCGAGAGCGCCGAAAAGTTGAGTATATTCAGTAGGGGAGAGGGATGCGTTATCCTGCATCTGAGACTGCCGAGAAGCACGAGCGGATACTAGACCAAGCTGCCCGGCTTTTCCGCGAACGTGGAGTCAGCGAAGTATCGGTGAACGACCTGATGAAGGCTGCTGAACTCACTCATGGGTCATTTTATAACCACTTCCAGTCCAAGCAACATTTGGTTTCTGAATGCGTCGACTACGTGAACGTTGCTGCCCTCAATCGGATCATGAGCAACGAGCCTACGAAGGAGGGTCGTGGGGCATTCGCCTCGCGATACCTAAGCGTTGAAGCGAGAGATAACCCGGGATCCTACTGCCTCATGTCGTCACTCGTCTCGGAACTCACAAGAGACGAGACGGCGCGGCCCGCTGTGACGCGTTACATTGGTGCGTTTATCAATAAGGTTGCCAATCATTTCCGCTGGCCCCGAAGCAGCGATCCGCGAAAGAAGGCGATCCGAATGACTGCGTCTCTCGTCGGTGCCATGGTGCTCGCACGGGCGGTCGATGACGACGCTTTTTCAAAAGAAATCCTGGAAGAAGTTATCGGTCAGCTTTCTGGCGATATTTGAGCAGATTGAACACGAGCGAAGTCCTGACCGGGGGTCCCAGCCAGAGCGATGCAATTCGTCTTCGGACTTGAAGCTTTAAAAAATGAAGCTATAAAAAGACGGTCGCTCTGTGCGGACACTCGCGCCGGTCGCGGCAGTCCGCACAGAGCGACGTTTACGCATTCCTAGTCACCGCGATGCCGCAACCTCGATTGTTTGGACTGCCGCAACACGACACCCGGATCGGTTCGACATTGTCGTCTCTGAGCGGACGTCCGACACAACCTAAGATCGACAAGAGAAGGCACTTAGATGCTCACCCTGTATTTCCACCCAACTTTGCCTTTGCGTTCTTGCTTGCGGCGGCAACGGCTGTTCCTCTCATCGCCGGACGTAGCAAACTCGAATGGAACGAAACGATATGCTCAACTATAAAACCGCACTAATCATCGGAGCAGGCCCCGGCATCAGCGCTTCGCTAACGCGGTCTCTGGCTGCCGCGGGCATCAACGTGGCCATGGCAGCCCGAAATGTCGAGAAGTTAAGTGCTCTCGCAAAGGAAACCGGAGCACGGGCGTTTCCTGTCGTCGATGCCGCAGACCCGTTCTCTGTCGAGCAATTGTTCGGCGAGGTCGACGAGGCAGTCGGAGCGCCAGATATCGTAGTTTACAACGCCAGTGCCAGGGCGCATGGCCCCTTGGTGGATCTGAAACCTGCTGATGTGCATCGGGCTCTGGATATCACCGCGTTTGGCGGATTCCTCGCCGTTCACCATGCTGCGAGGAGAATGGTTCCGAAGGGGCACGGGGTGATCCTCCTCACTGGAGCCTCCGCATCCATAAAGGGTTTTCCGCAATCAGCCGCATTCGCCATGGGGAAGTTCGCATTGAGAGGGCTCGCTCAAAGTGCCGCGCGTGAGCTTGGGCCGAACGGGATCCATGTCGCTCATTTCATCATTGACGGCGGCGTGAGGAAGTCGGGTGTGAGCGATGAAAAGGATGGGTTGCTGACACCCGACGCGATTGCCCAAACTTACATCGACGTGATGAAACAGCCGCGTGATGCCTGGTCGCATGAGATCGATCTGCGGCCATGGGCGGAAAAATTCTAACCAATTAAAGCTGCCCTTCCTTCGGATCGGCAAATCAATCGTGCTGGCACGCGGCACCAAACCTGATAATCATCAGGTATAAGCTATGAAACGGAGAGTTTGATGAAGACGGTTCGCTTCCACAAAACAGGTGGCCCTGAAGTCTTGGTCTATGAAGACGTTCCCGATCCAAAGCCCGGTCCGGGACAGGTTTTAATCAAGGTTGAGGCAGTCGGCGTGAATTTCGCGGATGTCCTGAGGCGACGTGGAGATCCTTATCCAATGCCTTCGCCGGTTCCATTCACCTTGGGTGGTGAAATCGCCGGAATCGTCGAAGCCTTGGGTGAAGGAGTTACGGGGATTTCCGTAGGCACTTCGGTGTACGTTACCTGCCGAGAGGGAGGGTATGCACAGTACATTGTCGCTCCCGCTGAGAGCATAGTCCCACTCCCAGCTGGGATTTCTCCGGCCGAGGCTACAACGCTTGTCATTCAGGGCCTGACAGCGGTCTTTGCGATCAAGGAAAACGGCCGGTTCGTGAAGGGTGAGACGGTCCTTATCGAAGCGGCAGCTGGCGGCGTCGGTTCGTTCGCCGTCCAATTGGCGAAGGAATACGGGGCCGGGAAGATCATCGCTGCGGCCAGCAGCGAGGAAAAGCGGCAGTTCGCTCTAGATCTGGGCGCCGATGTCGCCGTCGACTACACCGATCCGAATTGGGCACAGGTGGTCAAGGAGATGACCGGAGGTCTCGGAGCTGACATCATTCTGGAAGTAGCTGGTGGGCAGACCGTGTTCCAAGCCCTGGATGCGCTGGCACCGTTCGGAAGGATGGTGGTCTATGGGATGGCGAGTGGCGAGGCGGTTCAGGTCGACCCCCAAGCGCTGGTTATCGAAAATCAGTCCATCACCGGCTTCTACATCGGCGGGTACTTCCGCAGGAAGCCGGATCTAGTGAAAGCCGAAATTGCGGAGCTGGTTAGGCTCGCGAGAGAAGGAAAACTGAAACTGCCCGTCGGGACCGTTCTGCCATTGTCGAAGGCAGTTGAAGCGCACAAGCTTCTCGAAGGCCGCAAGACGACAGGCAAGATGGTTCTCGAACCGTGGGCGGTTTAGTTTTGGTGGGCGGACAATCTAGTCCGCTTGGTATCTTCGTCGCGCGGTCTGCCATCGAGGCTTCGCGCCTGGCCTGTCATTCAAAAGGACAGCTATAGCGTGCCACCGGTCCGGGTTTGACTGGATGGTCGGGTAAAACTTGGTTGCTTCACGCGGGACGGCCCAATTGCCCTTGCAACAACCCTCCGATGTGCAACAACTCCATCTGAAGTTGATTCTCTTGGGGGACTGTCGTGGAAGCTAGACCTTGCCAGATTGTTGAGTTTTTTGACGGCACGAAGCAGATGATGGTCCCGTTGTTTCAGAGGCCTTATGAATGGGAGGAAAAACATTGGCGTGAACTCTGGGAAGATCTCCTTGAGCAATATGAGCGCCAGGAAAGCGAGACGATTGCGCCGCATTTCACCGGAGCGATCGTCACCGCGCCAGCAAAATCGAACCCTGTGGGGGTTTCGAAGTACCTTGTCATTGACGGCCAACAACGCATGACAACCGTCTCGATATTAATTTGTGCAGTTCGTTCGCTTCTGGATCCTACCACGCCAAAATATCGAAAGCTCTCAAAGCTTCTTATCAATGAGGACGACGAGGGTCTCGATTACTACAAGCTTTTGCCGACCCAACCAGATCGGCTGGCCTTTCAACAACTTATCGCCTTAGAGCCGGTGCTGGAAACTCGGTTCGCGGACGCTTTCGAGTTCTTCCGCAAAAAAATACAAGGGACGGATTCTGACGGGAACGCCATTCAAGTTGAGAGACTGATCGAGACTGTGCAAACGGCGACTGACGGTGGTCGCAATCCACCTTAGCAATTCAGACGATCCGTATCTGATCTTCGAGAGCCTGAACGCTAAGGGTGCGCCGCTTACCCAAGCCGACCTGATTAGAAACTATCTCCTCTTACGCTTGCATAGTGAAAACCAACAAAAGGTGTACGAGGCGGCATGGCTGCCTATGCAGACGCGCCTTCAGGGGGATCATCTGACCGAGTTCATGCGCGTCTTCTTAATGATGGATGGCGAGTGGGTGGGAAAATCCTCGATCTACACTGTGCTAAAGACACAGGTCATCGACGTGAATGACGGCAATATTTCCGAATATCTTCACCGGATGCAGCGGCTGTCACAGCTCTACAGCTACATCGTCGGCCTTGCCGAGTTTGCCGACGCCGAGGTTGCTTCTCGGTTAAACCGGCTCCGTCGTTGGGAAGTTGCGACAGCAAATCCACTGATACTGAAGATGCTTGAATGGCACAGTGTCGGCAAGATTTCCTCTAGTGAAGTGCAGTCGGCCTTGGATGCAATCGAATCCTTCGTCATTAGGCGTGCTGTCTGTGGCGCACCGACCAACCAGCTGAAGCGTGTATTCCTAGCCTTGGTCAAGGACTTGCCGGAAGAAAGCCCTAGTGCCCAACTTATCGCCAACCTCGCAGCTGGCACGTCAGGGCGTCGCTGGCCCAAGGATGACGAGCTTGAACGGGAACTGCTTCGCTACCGAGCTTATTCGAACCCGGTGGATCGCTGCAAACTGCTGCTTGAGTCGATCGAAACCTCCTACGGCCATAAGGAGACGATCGACTTCGGGGTGGCTTCTATTGAGCATGTCATGCCGCAAACCCTGAACGAGGACTGGGTCCAAGTTCTTGGTGAGGGAGCGTCAGGCGTCCACGAGCGTTGGAAGGACCTGCTCAGTAACCTCACGCTCTCGGGATACAACAGCGAACTCTCAAACTACTCGTTCATTAAAAAGAGGCCGATGCTGCAATCGAGCAATTTCATGATGAACAGATGGATTGCAGAGCAAACCGACTGGACAGAAGTTCAGATGGAAGAGCGATCTCAGATACTGTTCGGGAAGATGAAGAACATATGGAAGCGGCCGTCCTAAAAAAGAGAATGAGCTTCATACAAAGGAGCGGGGCGGACGATGTTGCCCGAAGGAACGACCGAATATGTGCTTGGTCTGTTGCAACGTCCCGTCTGCATTTGACGTCAACGGACATCCTGCCGATCGTTTTTCACGCGTACCCGGGAATGAATTTGGCGAATTCGCTTTGCTAACTGTTTCATTGAGTTTCCTGACCCGGGACACGCCCCCTCGAACGGCCGACCCATATGACTAAGAATGACCCAAAAACCAAGAAGGCTATTATCGCCGCCACTATCGCCGCGTTGATATACGGTTTGAGGTCGAGTGCGTCGGCGCCGAGCCTAGCTTTACGCACATCGTCTGACGTGACCGCAGCCTGCTGACCGCCAAAGCGATCCACTGCGTAGTTTGCGAGAGCGGCGATCTCAGCATCGCTCAGGGACTTCCCGAACGCAGGCATCCGCATCGAGCCGGTGGCTGTATTCGCAGACGCGCCGTTCAGGACCACCTGTATCAGGTTCATGGCCTGAAGGTCGTTGACGGCTCCGCTTCCTTTGAGATCAGCATGCGGCGTCTGCATACCCCTGCCGTCCCAGCCATGGCAGCTGGCGCACGAGCCCTCGAACACGGCCCGTCCAAGCGTGTTAGTACCGCCCGGAACATACGCAATGTCTTGCAGTGCGGGTGGATTGGTATTCACGACAGGGTCATGCTCGGACGACTGAGGCGGCAGGGACCGAAGATAGACTGCAAGAGCATGGATGTCAGGCTGAGTTAGGTGGCTTAAACTCAGCCTGACAACTTCCTCCATCGGCCCAGCGGCTGCCCCACGTCCATCGGCATGGCCCGTCGACAGATAAGATTCGAGCTGTGCATCACTCCAGCTGCCCAACCCACGGTCCTTATCGGAGGTTAGGTTGTAGGCTCGCCAACCCTCGATCTCGGCACCCGCGAAGGAACGACTGCTATTTAAGCCGAATGAGAGGGTGCGCGGCGTATGGCATTCGCCGCAATGACCCAGCGCATTTGCCAGATAGTTGCCCCGGTTCCAATCGTCGCTTTGCTTGGGATCTGGCGAAAACCTCTTGTCGGCCAGGTTTACAAGATTCCAGAATGCCATTCCCCAGCGTTGGTTGAACGGGAAGGCCAGGGTGTTTTCCTTGGTTTCCTGTTCAATAGGTGGAAGGCTGAAAAGATACGCTTTGATCGCCAGCGCATCGTCCCGGCTCAAGCCGGTATATGAGGCGTACGGAAACGCCGGATAGAGATGTTCGCCGTCCTTGCCGATTCCCTGGTGAAGGGCCCTTACGAATTCGTCGTCAGACCATCCGCCAATGCCGGTTTTGACATCGGGTGTGATGTTCGGGGAAAATATGACGCCAAAGGGAAGGGTGAACGGACGGCCGCCAATGTACGGCTTGCCCCCCTCGACGGTGTGGCAGGCTTCACAATCGGCGGCGTGAGTTAGGTATTCCCCGCGCTTGATGATATCTGCGTTTGTAGTCGTCTGGGCGACGGCAGGGCCGCTGAGACAGAGACCCGCGACCATGGCAAAGGCCGCCAAAGTGAGGTTGCTCATTCCGTGCCTCCCGAGCTGGCGATGCCCGTCATCTTCGCGAAGGCTCCCAAGGCAAGCGAGATGCCTGCTGTCGGGGCAAGGCTGCCAAGAACTGGCTTGTCCGATGATTGAGACACAAGCTTCGTATGGTCGAACGGTGTCGACCTTAGACGGACACCCGTTGCCGCAAACAAGGCATTTCCAAGGGCTGGGAAAGCTGACGCCGTGCCTACCTCGCCGATGCCGCCTGGGTTTTCGGCACTTTGGATGTGATGAACCGCCATCCGCGGCGCTTCGTCTATTCGCAATATGCGATAGTCATGGAAATTGCTTTGGACGGTTTTGCCGCCTTCGAACTCGATCCCGCTGAATAACGCTGCAGATAGGCCGAACAACGTGCCACCTTCAATCTGCGCTACCATCGTGTCTGGGTTCACCGTGAAGCCGCAGTCGATGGCGGCCGTTGCCTTAATCAACTTGATCGTACCTTCAGGCCAGACCGCCACTTCAACGACAAGAGCACAGAAGCTGCCAAACGCTTGGTGAAGGCTGACGCCCCGTCCATGTCTAGCGGGGAGGGGTGTTGCCCAATCCGACTCCGTGGCAGCGAGGTTAAGGACAGCAAGGGCACGAGGGTTGTGGGTGAGCATCTTCGCCCGATACTCGATGGGATCTTGGCCCGCCTTGTGGGCAAGCTCGTCGATAAACGTCTCGATAACAAACACATTGTGGGCAGGCCCTACACCGCGCCACCATGAGAACGGCAGACCCTTCGGGGGATCATGACGTACCCAGTCCACCCGCCGCTTCGGAATGTCGTATGGGATCTCAACCGAACCCTCGACGACATCGCTGTCCAATCCGTCGGGCCCCATCGCCGCAGGCGCAAACCGCGCCAGGACGGAGCCGCCCGTCGTTCTGTGCCACATAGCGATTGGCAGGCCGCCAGCCCCAAGTGCCGCCGATACTTGGTCGTGATATGCGGGCCTGAAATAGTCTTGTCGGATGTCTTCTTCACGGGTCCAGACGACCTGCAGCGGATAGTCGACCTGCTTGGCAAATGCTGTAGCTTGCGCGATGGAATCCGCTTCCAGGCGACGGCCAAAACCGCCGCCAATCAGCTGATTGTGCATCCGAACGTTTTCCTGAGGCAAGCCGGTGATCTGCGCAGCAAGCATCACTGCCGTCGCCGGGACCTGTGTCCCGCACCAGATGTCGCAACCGTCCGGTTGGACGTGGACAATCGTGTTGATAGGTTCCATCGTGGCGTGCGCCAGAAACGGAAGTTCATACGTGGCATCGACGCGCTTCGTGCCCTTCGACAAGCCTTCGATCGCGCCTTCCTGATTCAATGCCACAATGGGCGTTCCATCCTTGGACGCAGTGACCAGTTCTTCTCGTATCGATGCTGTTGAGACGTTGATGTTGTCCCCGTCGTCCCATTGGATCTTGAGCGCCGCAGCAGAACGGTGGGCTGCCCATGTGTTGTCTGCGACTGCCGCAATCGCGTTATCGATTTTAATGACTTTGATGAATCCCGGGATCTTCAATGCATCAGAGTCATCGACCGACTTGAGGCGACCACCGAACACCGGCGAAGCAATCACGCTGGCAACCTTCATCCCGGGTACGCGAACATCCAATCCAAATATGGCCGAACCATCGACTTTGCCCGGCATGTCGACGCGCTTCGATGACTTTCCTACCAGTTTGAAGTCAGCCGGATCTTTCAGGATAACCCCAGTCGGGGGTGGCAAAGCCGCCGCTTCAGCAGCGATCTCAATATATGCGAGGGAGCGGCCAGTTGCGCGATGCGAAACTCGTCCACCGGCCGCGACACAGCTACCCGCATCGACCTGCCAGCGATTGGCTGCAGCCGTGACCAACATCATTCGGGCGGTGGCACCAGCTGAGCGCAGAGGTTCCCACCAGCTTCTGATTGAGGTGGAGCCGCCTGTACCTTGAAAGTGAAGGAGGGGCGTAGTGTAGAGTTCGGGATTGGGAGGCGCCGGGACAACCTTGATCTGGTCGAGCCCGATGTCGAGTTCCTCGGCAATGAGCATGGCTTCAGCGGTGTAAATACCTTGACCCATTTCTACGTTCGGGATGATGAAGACAACCCCTTCAGGGCCAATGCTGATGAAGCCGCTCGGCATCAGGACTTTGCCGGTGGGGGAGAGTGGCGCCGCGCCTGGTGCGAGGTTGGCCGCCTTGAGTTTCGAAGCGACCGGGAGAGCAAATCCCAAGACCAGTGCGCCTTTCAACAGGGAACGGCGTGAGATGTCGGATGCGGCCTTGCTCATAGGGTCACGGCCTCTTTTATTGCGCGTCTAATTCGCTCGTAGGTCGCGCATCGACAGATGTTGCCAGACATCGCGGCATCGATTTCAGAATCGGTGGGATTGGGCACATGTGCGAGGAGAGCTGCTGCGGACATTATCTGCCCCGATTGACAGTAGCCGCATTGCGCGACCTCTTCCTGAAGCCACGCGGACTGTATGCGGCGTCCAGCATCGGTCTTTCCGACAGCCTCAATGGTCGTGATATTGCGGTCGCCCACGGCTGATACCGGCATCACGCAGGAGCGAACAGCGCGTCCGTCGATATGGACAGTGCAAGCTCCGCACTGCGCGATGCCACAACCATATTTCGTGCCCGTCATTCCCAAAAGGTCTCGGATGACCCAGAGAAGCGGCATGTCGTCCGGGGCATCAACGTCCACCGCCTGGCCATTGACCTTGATCGATGTCATGAGAATCGCCTTCTATTTTGGAAGGAAGCAGCACGCGCTTTACCGATCCGCACCATAAGTCAGAGCTTCAATAAATGAAGTAATACTGACGTATTATTGCGGGTGTGATCATTCAGGGGCCCGACGCCGTGTGACATCAAGAACGAGGCTGGTAAAATGTCCGCTAAGGCTGAATGCCTTCAATGTGGATGAGGGTGTCGGCGGATTGAGCCGCTTCGTCGATCAGGTTCGCCACAGCAGCAGGATTGGATGCCATGACAACGTGGGACGCGCCAGGAATGACAACAGTTTTCTTGGAGTCAGCTCTTTCTGCCATCCAGCCAAGGCCTTGGGGCGGCAAGCAGGCGTCGGCGTCGCCGTAGATGAAATAGGACGGGATCGCCTTCCAGAGCGGCTCGCCAGAGGGGCCGTTCAACGCGCTGCCAGCAGCATGCCTCTGGGTCGCGGCCATGAGAGCAGCCTCGGCCTCGCTCATATCGGCTGCGAATTGGGCATGAAATTTGTCGTGTCGGATCCAGAGGTCAACATCGCCACCTTCAAGCGGTATTGGCTGAGCCAGGGCCTGCTCCAGCGTGCTGCCAGGATACTTCCCAGCCAACGCAGCGCCGCTTTCGCCTTCGTCTGGAGCAAATGCGGCGACGTAAACAAGCGCATTGATGTTTCCGCTGTCCTGGACATTGCTTATGACTTGGCCCCCATACGAGTGCCCAACTAGAACAACTGGCCCATCTACCGCCGCGACAACTCTCGAAACGGTTGCCGCGTCACCGTCTACGGAACGGAGAGGGTTTGGGGTCGCTATTGTCGTATAGCCCCGCTTCTGAAGCTCAGCTATGACGCCACTCCAGCTGGCGGACTCAGCGAAGGCACCATGGACGAGCACGACGGTTGGCTTACGGGTTGGGTTTTCCAAGAGGCTATCCTTTGATCTGGTTGATGCGGCTCGCAAAAGTCGTTCCAGTGCGTCGGCTATTCGGAAACTTCGCCGAGCAGTCGACCGAAGTTGAGTTCCGTGTCGCCACGAGTCTGCATTCCGCTCTTGGCGATTGCGCCGATCCGCTTTTTGTTCTCGGGATCTTGTGCGCCAATGCCGAACAAGTCGGAGTCTCTTCGGAAATCATCTTCAGACGCGAGATTGATAGCGCTCATGCGCTCCTTGATGGCCTGAACGCCTCCAGTAGGAAAGTGCGCGATGCGCTTGGCAAGCGAAGCGACGAAGGGGGCCAACTCTGCGTCGGGCAGGGATCGGTTGATCCATCCATACCGCTCTGCGGTGTCTGCATCAAAGTCGTTTGAGCTGAGAAGTGCTTCAAGCGCTCTGCCGCGTCCCATCAGTCGGGCAAGATGCTGAATTCCACCAGCGCCAGGAGATAGCCCGAAACCAGCTTCAATCTGCCCGAATATGGCGCGTTCTCTTGAGGCGAAACGCATATCGCACGCCAGGGCGAATTCGCTACCAGCACCGCGTGCGCGTCCCGAAATCTGGGCGATCGTAACCGCCTTCGAAAGGCTAAGGCGGCGAAATAGAAGTCCGATAGACGGCTCGCCAACTAACTGAGCGGCAATCTGGCGATATTCGGCGATCTTCGTCATGTCTACGTGCGGAATGAAGAAGTCAGGATCAGCGCTGGAAAACACAACCACGCGTGGTCCGTCGTCCTGATCCAGTTTAGGTATCAGTGTGACCAGATCCTGTACCAGGGCAGGGCCTAACAGGTTCATCGGAGGGCTATCGATTTCCGCGAAGAGAACGCCGTTTTCGAAACGAGTTCTGAGGGTTTGGTAATCAGTCATGTCGGCCTTGGCCTCCGTCGATGACAGGACGCTCAATCGATGAGCTGGGCTTCGAGGGTGATCTCTGACTTGAGAGCTTTGGAGATCGAGCAGTTGGCTCGAGCACGCTCCGCGCAGCCGTCAAACTGCTCTCTTGTTATTCCGGGAGCGCTCGCTCGCGTCGTTATGTGAACGCCCGCGATAGTCGGGCGACCTTCTACGAACTGCAGATCCACGTTGATTGATGTTTCGATCGACTTCGCTTCAAGGCCGATCATGCCGAAGTTGTTTGCCAAGGCTTGATTGAAGCATCCCGCATGCGCGGCAGCCAGTAGCTCTTCGGGGCTGGCACCTGCGGCATCCTCGAAGCGGCTTGCGTAGCTATAGGGGATAGCAGGCAGAGTGCCACTCTCGGTCGAGATGGTACCCTTGCCCTGCTTCCAAGTACCTTTCCAAGTGGACGATCCTACAGGCATTTCCATCTCCAATATCGCTTCAGTTATTGAAGCTAATATCGTGACGGAGATCGATTGGCAACCGCCCGTCGCGATCAACACATTTTGATGGGAGGGTCGGACTGCCGCGACAATAGCCCCAAACGGCAGCCTACAACTACCGCTTTGCTGGCGATGTTTTCTTTCAGTTCGAGTGGTACCGAGCTGCAATGTGATCCCGCGATGTATTCGCTGCGACTACTCCTTCGGCTTTCACGTAGGCTTCCCAGTCAATGATCTGAGGCAAAGACGGAATGCACACAGGCTCCTCTTTCTCGAGTGCCCGAAGTGACGCAATCACCAGATCGTCTGGCTTCATCACACGCTCCGGCGGGAAATTAGCGAGGTCACCGTCCGCAACCGTGTGGAAATCCGTGGAGACTAATCCGGGCACCAACAACTGTACCCGAACACCCGTGCCTTCGGCCTCCAAGTGCATATGCCTGGTGAAGGCCATCACGAAGTTTTTGGAGGCGCCATAACCAGCGTTGCCAGCGAACTGCATGAACGCGGTGCCAGAGCCGACATTGATAATGCTGCCACGACCCTCGGCAACCATTCTGCCCATCGCGTATCGTGACAAGCGGGTGAGCGCCATTATGTTTACGCGAAGCATATGATCGAGTGCATCTGCATCGAGTTCTGCGACCTTCCCGCGAGAGGCGTATCCGGCATTGTTGATCAGCAGGTCGATTGGCGGCCCGTTGATGATGCGCGTCACGACTTTATTGACACCCTCATCTGTCGAAAGGTCTGTAGACAGAACCTCGACGTCCACACCACTCTCGCTTCGAAGCTTTCCCGCCAAAGCCTCAAGGAGGTCGGTTCTACGCGCTACCAACACTAGGTCGTGTCCCGTATGTGCGAGGTGCTCGGCGAAACTCTTTCCGATTCCTGCCGAAGCACCGGTGATTAAAGCGCTGCGTGTCTGTCTGGTCATAAGGTGCCTTGTAAAATGAGTGCTGATCGTGGTGGGCTAAGCTACCATGATTAAAGGGTCGGGGCCGTAATTCACGGCCCCATAGTCGTTAAGCCGGAACTCGTTCGACGGCCGCTAGAAACTCATCGATTGTCGTGACGTTGTGACCGAAAGTAGGATAGCTCAGGTTGATCGCCGCGTGGTGGGCCTCTTCGGTGAACTCCGCTACGGCATCCTTCAGGAAGGTGACGTGGAATCCTTCTTCAAGGGCATGGCGTCCAGCGCTTTCAACGCATGTATGCGACGTCAAGCCAGCAAGAACCACTTTCTGAATGCTGTGTTCCTTGAGTTTTGCCAACATATCGGTGTTCACGAAGCTGTCGAATGTCCTGTGGCGGCTGATGATCACATCGCCGTCCACTGGCGCGAGCGGTGGGAAAAAGTCGGCGCCCCATTCTCCCTTCCAGAACAACCTGTTCTCCATCGCCCATTGCCATCTGGGATGGACATGCTTCACGTCATCGAAGCTGTGCTCATGCAAACCGTGAGGCACGTAGAAGATCTTCACGCCAGCAGCTCGTGCACCGGCCACCAAGCGGCCGAGATGCGCAATCAGGTCCGTTTTCCCAAGCATTGGGCCAATGCGACCCGCGAGCTTGCCCTTTTCGTCAAGAAAATCATTCAGCACATCAACAAGCAGAAGTGCGGTTTCGTTCAGCGCATATGTTTCACTCATTCTGAAGTCCTTTAGTGGAGAACCGGAGAGGGGTTGGCCTCCGGTTACGTTTATCGTGATGTCTGTTTCGTTGCCCAGCGAGCGTCTACTCGAACGCTATGTGCGGTCGGTGTCTCGTGACGTCGGCGCGATGTGTTTTGGCGCGTAGTCACCGGTTTGGCCCAGCCAAGTGTTCGAGACGTACGCCGGAGCATACTGGTGCCTCTGATGCCCGGCCTCCTCGGCGCCGACGTCTGGCTTCAATACCTGGACGTCATCGTAGTCACCCCCATTTTGCGGAACGAAGGGAATGGGCTGGGTGGTGTCGGCAGAAAGAAGGCGCTCGATGAAAAATTGCGCCATGGCTTCGACAGCTTCCGGCGCAGCGCGATTCACCTCATAGAAAACGGTGGGCGGGAGAACATCGAACCCGGGGTAGTAAAGGACGCCATGCTGAATCGGCCAAAGGAGATCGTCAATTGCGCCATTGACGCCGCGGGGGCCGTAGTGCGCCATGCGTCCACCGACAGTCATAGCGATCATCGCTCTTTTGCCCTTGAAAACGCCTTCACCGAAACGCTTACCCCAATTGGCACCGCCCTGGGGCCCAACGCCATAGGTGAAGCCGTTCGCGTACACGCGATCTACCCATCCTTTAAGAATGGCGGGCATCCCATACCACCACAAAGGAAACTGCAGAACGACGACGTCCGCCCACAGAAGCTTGCGTTGCTCCTCAGCAACGTCGGGGGACTGCTCACCTGCCGCGAATGCTTGCTTTGACGCTCTTGCGTAGTTCAAAGGACCTTCCTCGTCGGATCGTTCCGGAAAATCACCAGCATCGGCGACTGCTTTCCATTTCATTTCGTAAAGGTCGGAGACTTGAACCGCATGACCAGCTGCGGTGAGATCCTTGACGGCTCGGTCCTTGAGGTAGCCGGACAGCGACGAAGGTTCTGGGTGCGCGTGGATAATAAGATATTTCATGATTTAACCCATCCAGGAGTTGCCCGCCTGGCCGTTTATCGGAACGCGGACGGAGTTGTGCTGGCATTTTGAGAGGACCGGGAGTGACGGTCAGGAGGCAGACGCCTCGGCATCCGCTTTCATGGCTTCAACCATGCCCTGGAAACGGGGACGGATCTTTTCCGCTGCCGCAGCGCGTGCGGGTTGATCCATTTTTGTCTGATCGTAATTGATCGTATAGGTGAGTTTCGAGGTGTTTTCGCCGGTCGCGTCCAGAGCAACGTTGCCGTGATACTGAAAGTCCGCCATCGGTCCAGTGGTCTGGGTATAGGTGTATGATAGTGGTCCCTTGCCGACCATCACCTCGACAATCGATCCAGAGATCGTTCGAATGCTTCCAATGCCGCCCTCACCAGCGATCTGTTGGCTCTCGACATTCAGGTATTTGCCTGCGTCGCCATATATCCCGATCTTCTCCCAGGCCTTGTTGGCAGCGAGCGATATTTCGATCCTGCATTCGATGACCGCGAAATCCGGGACGATTGGTTTAGTCTCTGGGACTTTATGTTCTGACATTGGCTCGACCTCACGGGTATCGAAATGAAATTTAGCTTCACTATTTGAAGCTAAATCCGTCAATGTCAACTCACATGATTCAATATGGTAGGGCGGAAAATCGCCGGGGCTTAAATCGGCTTCAGCCTTGACCTTTCGTATTAAGCTTCATAATTTGAAGTTAATGCGAAGGGCGCCAGACGTTTTGCGTCAACCCGGCGCTGGCGAGCATCGCCAAAAATCGGAGAACCACAATGAAAATTCTGTTTATCGTCACGAGCGCCGACCTGGGATATTGGTTGGCAGAACTTACGCGGCCTTACTGGCACCTGACGGAGCGGGGACATGAAGTTACCTTAGCAAGCCCTAAGGGCGGTAAGGTCAAGCACGACCGGCTGAGCAACCCATTGACCGAAGGGTCGTGGGAAGCCAACGACATCGTCAGCAAGGGTTTCCTGTCAGATAACTCGCTCTCGGAGCTTCTCGAAACGACGAAGACCCTCGACGAGGTCAGGCCGGAAGAATTCGACGCAGTCCATGTCGTGGGAGGCACTGGCGCAGCGGTAGATCTGTATCCCAACGAGCGAGTTGCAGCCATCCTGGAACACTTCTGGTCGTCCGGGAAAATCGTGGGCGCGATCTGCCACGGTACAATCGCCCTTGGCAATAATCCGGACCGCGTTGCTGGAAAGCACGCAACCGGCTTCTCGCTCGACGAGGACCTCGCAGCAGAGAAACTCTACGGAAAGAACTTCATCCCGAACTATCCCCAGCCGATCCTCGAAAAAGCTGGCGTGGATTTCTCGCATGTCGAGCTGTGGGGCGTGCGCGTCGTTGTCGATGGCAAGCTGGTCACGGGCCAGAACCAGCAGTCCGCGTCGGAGTATTCGCTGGCATTTAATCACCTTCTTGCCAAGCAGAACCCAGTCGTCTCGTTCTGATCACGGCCCGGAAGTGGCGGCAAACCCATCTAAATTTTTCCGCCACTTTGCAATCCGACCGTACAGCGGGTCGACATTCCAGATCCTGGCGTTGATGCGAGCTTACCGCGTTCACCATTGGGATCTGTAACGGGCTACCCTCAAGCCCTTTGCGCATTCAATGCCCAGCGCCCCCGATAAGCGGGCGGATGTGAGGCGTGGTGTTATGTCGTGTTCTAGCTTGCGCGATCAACTCGAAAATTCAACACTTTTACCATCTCGATTGACTCCAAGCATTATACTCATCATGCTTGAATCGCATGATGGCCGTCATGTGAAGCCGCGCCGACGATCCGCTAAAGTCTGCTCTAGACTTGAATGGGATGTTGGTTTGACAGGGCTGGCGCGGATCGCCTGGGGTTGGGCGGTCCGCGTTTCCAGGTACGGGCTTTGCGGCGCAGGCAGCGCGTTATTAGCATTCGCTGGATCCGATCAGAAACGTCAATGAGGACGTTCGGCGTCCCATCGGCAGTTGACCAACATGAAGTAACTTCATAATTTGAAGCTAATCAGGCAACGTGACCAAGACGCGATGCTTTTCCCTCCCATCAAATGGAGAAACCTCTTGAAGATCCTTTTCGTTACCAGCAGTTCCGACATGGGCTATTGGCTTGCAGAACTGACTCACCCCTACTGGCTCTTCTCGGAACGTGGATGCGAGATTGATTTCGCTAGCCCGGCGGGCGGTAAAGTCAAATACGATCCGATGAGCGACCCTTTTTCGGAAAACTCCTGGGAAGCGGATGACCTTGTCTCAAAAGGTTTTCTGACGGACAAATCCCTCGTTGGGCGCTTGTTCTCCACCATCGCCCTCAAGGACGTAGATCCCACGCAGTACGACGCGATTCATGTCGTCGGCGGGGGCGGGGCCGCTGTGGACCTGTTTCCCAATGAAGACATGGCAAAACTGCTCGAACACTTTTGGTCTGAAGGGAAAATTGTAGGGGCTATCTGCCACGGTTCGATCGCATTGGCGAACAATCCTGCTCGCGTCGCGGGACGCCGAGCGACCGGCTTTAGTCGCGCTGAGGACGCCCAGGTAGAAGCGCTCTACGGCAACGATTTTATCCCATATTGGCCGCAGGTCGAAATGGAGAAGGCCGGAATTGTATATTCGGCTTCAACAGAATTGGGAATTCAAGTCGTCGTAGACGGCAAATTGATTACCGGTCAAAACCAAAAGGCTGCATCCGAGTATTCGATCGCCTTCATTCACCTGCTGTTTGGCAACGACGTAGTCGTTGCGGTGTGATCCTAGTTCGCCAAGTGGAACCTGGTGAGCCACTTTGTCGGCGCATCAGGCTCAAGTCTGGAAGCTGCCCACCCCGCATTTAACTAGGCGTATTGAGCAATCCCGTTTCCAAAGGACCAGTTTTCGCGTTTGACTTCGATTAAGTTGATGAACACATCTTCCTTGCGCACGTCCGCGAGACGGTGAAGGTCGTCGGCCACCCTTTGATAGAATGCCTTCTTAAGGTTGGTGGTCCTGCCTTCGTTGAGTGTGATCTGGATGATCATAGCGTCGGCTGAGCGCTCTATTCCGAGATATGTCGGATCCATGATGAGTGCATCACGACCGTGCTCCGTGATGATTTGGAACCGATCATCTTTCGGGGCGCCAAGCACGTCCACCAAGGCATCGTAGACGATGTCGCCAACTGTCTGCTTGAACTGCGGGGATTTCCCCAACGGGATTTCGATTCTTGCCAGCGGCATCCTATGCGCTCCTATGATCACCGTGTCTGATATGGCCGCGCGGATGGAGGAGCTATAAGACCATGATGTTATTTACTTCAAAAACTGAAGTTGATTTTAAGGTGCATTGTTGCACGTACCGCGTAACCTATTCTAACTCATCAATGCTGGAGATCAAAAATGGAATATCGATATCTTGGCGGATCGGGCTTTAAGGTCCCCGCACTGAGCTTTGGTACGGCAACTTTCGGCGGTAAGGGCGATTTCTTCGGAGCCTGGGGCAAGACCGACGTCACTGAAGCCAAGCGGCTGGTCGATGTTTGCCTTGATGCCGGTTTGAATCTTTTCGACACCGCGGATGTTTATTCGGCGGGTTCCTCGGAAGAGATCTTGGGGCAGGCGATCAACGGCCGACGGGCTGATGTTCTCATTTCCACAAAGGCGACTTTTCGGTCAGGTGAGGGCCCAAATGACGTTGGCTCTTCCCGTCATCATTTGACACGGACCGTCGAGGCGTCGCTCAAGAGGCTGAAGACCGACTACATCGACCTCTTCCAGCTTCACGGCTTTGATGCCGCGACGCCCATTGAGGAAACGCTCTCGACTCTTGACGACCTCGTCCGGGCGGGCAAGATCCGCTACGTGGGTTGCTCTAACTTCTCCGGTTGGCATCTTATGAAGTCGCTGGCGGTCGCTGAAAAATACAATCTTCCTCGGTACGTGGCTAACCAGGCGTATTATTCGCTGGCCAATAGGGAATACGAGTGGGAACTCATGCCGCTGGGCCTAGATCAAAAGGTTGGTGCAATGATCTGGAGCCCGCTCGCCTCCGGAAGATTGACCGGCAAGATCCGGCGTGAAAATCCCCAGCCCGAAGGCACGCGGTTTGCAGCTCGTCCGGGAGATGGCCCGTTCATCGATTCCGAGCACCTCTATAAGATTGTCGACGCTCTCGATAAAGTGGCCGCAGATACCGGTAAAACCGTTTCGCAGGTAGCTTTGAACTGGCTTCTGCGGCGACCGACTGTCTCGAGCATCATCATCGGCGCTCGCAACGAAGAGCAGCTGAAACAGAACCTTGTTGTGGTCGACTGGAAGCTGAGCGACGAACAGGTCGCTTTTCTGGACGAAGCAAGTGCGCAAACCCCTGCGTATCCGTATTGGCATCAAGCTGGGTTTGGCGAGCGGAACCCGTCGCCAATCTCCGCCGCATAGTCGATCTGGGTGCCTAACCCAACCGGGAATGCCCTCTTTGCAGAAGATCCTGGCGGGCAGCCGCCAGGAGCGCTTCGGCAAGAACAGGATCGCCGGTGGCTCGCGCCAGGGAGACCGCGCCCATCATGGCTGTTAGCGTAAACAGGGCACGATGCTTTCGGTCCGCTTCATCAGATCCTGGGACGATCGCGACCAGTATCGCGGCCAGTGCGTTCAAAGCGTCGGCGAATGCCGCTCGCATTTCCTCACTCTGACGACCGAGTTCTTGTGAAAGGGTTGCGAATACACACGAGCGGCCAGGACCAAATAGATTGGCACTTGCCAGATAGTGCTTCAGCAAGGCGTCAAGTGGTGCGTCAGGATTGGATGAGACGATCCATTTCCAGCTTTCCTCAGTTTTTCTGAAAAGCTCTCTGCTGGCCTCATAAGCAAGCTGCTCCTTGGACTCAAAGTGACCGTAGAAGCCTCCATGCGTGAAACCAGCAGCTTTCATGACCTCGGCAACACCGATCGCCGTGAAGCCCTTGTCGAGGAAAAGCTTCCCGGCTGCGGTGAGTATCTTCTCTCGGTTCTGGGCGAACTGTTCTCGGCTCACTCGCATCGCTATCTCCAGAACATTGTGCTTGACAACATATATGATGGGCATCATGAATGACGGCAAGCCTGATAATCATCATGTTTGAATTTAATCTCCGACGATATCGCGCCTCGCAAATATCCGTCGCCCACCACGTAAAACCAGGATCGACCAGATGGTTTCGACCGCTCTCGCCACGACACTCGCTCGGCGCAACATCCACTATGGGTGGGTGGTCGTCGGAGCAACCTTCCTAACAATGCTTGTTACGGCCGGTGCGATGGGCGCACCTGGGGTACTAATAAAGCCACTGCAGGAGGAATTCGGTTGGACGACCTCATCAATTTCGTCCGCATTGGCGGTCCGCCTTGTCCTGTTCGGCATGATGGGCCCATTTGCGGCGGCATTCATGAACAACTTTGGTGTGAGGAAGGTCGTCGTTTTCGCACTTGCCTTGGTGGCGATTGGCTTCATCGGCTCCTTGTTCATGACCAAGCTCTGGCATCTGTTGGTCCTATGGGGGCTTATCATCGGTTTCGGTACAGGTCTTACCGCAGTCGTGCTGGGGGCGACCATTTCCAACCGGTGGTTCACCAAACACCGCGGGCTGGTCATCGGAATGCTGTCCGCCAGTTCAGCGACCGGCCAGTTGGTGTTCCTGCCCATCATGGCTGCGCTGACACAGACGTACGGGTGGCGGTCGGCCGTCTATCTTGTATGCGGTATGATCGTCGTGGCGGCTATCGCAGTTTTGGCTCTGATGCGCGACCATCCCGCCGACCTTTACCTTCCGCTTGTCGGCGAAGTCCATATCACGCCGGTGAGCGGCAAGCCCAATGACAGCCTGGGCAAGATGCTCCTGTCGCCGATCACGATCCTGCGGGAGGTGTCAACATCCTCCACCTTTTGGATTCTCTTTTCGACATTCTTCATTTGCGGTCTGAGCACAAATGGCTTGATCCAGACGCATTTTGTCACGCTTTGCGGTGACTTCGGCATAATGCCCATCGAGGCGTCAGGCTTCCTGGCAATCATCGGTATCTGCGATTTTATCGGAACAATCTGTTCCGGTTGGCTTTCGGACCGCTTCGACAATCGTTGGCTTTTGTTCTGGTACTACGGCCTGCGCGGGCTCTCGCTGCTATTCCTTCCGTTCACCGACTTCGGTTTCTACGGGCTGACGATGTTTTCTATCTTCTATGGCCTTGATTGGGTCGCCACGATTCCGCCCACGGTTCGGTTGGCGGCAGATCGCTTCGGCCGAGAGAAAGCAGGTCTGGTCTTTGGTTGGATATTCGCTGCCCACCAGCTTGGAGCGGCTACAGCAGCTTATGGCGCTGGATTGTCTCGAACAGAACTCCAGAGCTACCTGCCTGCTTTCTTCATCGCCGGTGGCTTTTGCATTCTGGCCGCCATCCTGTGCATCACGCTCAGCAAAGTGGCGCGAACTGGTCCTGCAGCCGCCGTCGCTCACTGAACCCCTAATTTTTAGGGGTAACTCCAATGCCCATCAAAATCCAACACCTCAATGGATGCCCCCATGGCTGAAGCAACAACCACAAGCGCGGTATCGCAAGCACCGACGTCATCACTGTACTGGCTTGCGTTGGGGACATTCGCGGTTGGAACCGAAGGTCACATGATCGCGGCGATTTTGCCACGGATAGCGTCAGACCTCTCTGTCTCCGTTGAAGCTGCAGGACAACTTGTCACAATTTTTGCGCTGACCTACGCGTTCTCGTCACCCCTTCTCACAACACTTTTCGGCCACGTCGATCGGCGGCGCATTCTGCTTGCAGGTATGGGGCTCTTTGTAATCTCCAATGTGCTCGCCGCTCTCACTCCAAGCTATGGGATGCTCGCGGTCGCACGCGTGCTGCTGGCCATGTCGGCCGGTCTCTACGTGCCGAACGCGAATGCTCTCGGCAGTGCGCTGGTGCCGCCCGAAAGACGGGGCAGGGCGCTCGCCATCGTTAGTGGTGGCCTTGGCGTTGCCGTGGCCATCGGTGTCCCGCTGGGATCGTTTGTTGGAATCACGTTCGGCTGGCGCATGCCGTTCATTGGTGTCGCCGTACTTTCAGCGGTTGCCTTTATCGGATTGATCGCCGGTCTACCCAAGGATATCGGCAAGGGGCTCTCCGCCCCCAGCTTTGGCGATCGTATCAGGGTGATCAAGAGGCCAGGCGTCGGCCCCGCTCTACTTCAAACAGTGTTCCTTGGGATGGGCGCCTACTGCGCCTACACCTACGTGGCACCGTTCCTGGCTGCGGTCGGCGGGATCACCGGATCGGCATTGACCCAGGCACTGTTTGTGTTCGGCGTATGTGCTTTCATTGGTATCGTCGTGAGCGGCCATATTAGCGATAGAATAGGCAGCCGTCGCGTGGTCGCTTACTCGTTCACGGCGATCATCATCGACTATCTAGCGATGTTCCTTCTCCCTCACGTCATGCCACCGGAAAGCACGAAGTTACTGGCGTTTGTCCTCGTCGGCATTTGGGGTTTTTCATCGTGGGCGTTTTTCCCGGCCCAGCAATCGCGATTGATCGGGGTGGCGGGCCATTCGGTCGGCTCCATCGTTCTCTCGCTCAACGCGTCGGGAATGTACTTGGGTTTCTCGATCGGCGCGGGGATCGGATCCTTAGGCTCAGGACTCGTTAAATCACAGCCAGAAGATGACGGCTGCGGCGATGCATATGCTTGAGAAGAAGGTATGGGCGCATCGGTCGTATCGGGTTGCGATGCGCCGCCAGTCCTTGAGCTTGGCGAAGAGGTTCTCGACCCTGTGGCGCTTCTTGTAAAGTTGCTTGTCGTATGAGTATGGCACCTTTCTGCTTCGGCTCGAAGGGATGCAGGGTTCGATGCCTTTTGCCAGCAAGGCTTCCCGGAACGCCGTGCTGTCGTAGCCCCGGTCTCCAATCAGCGTTCTGGCTGGTGGCAGGACATCCAGAACAAGGCGTGCCCCCTTATGGTCGCTCATCTGGCCTTCGCTGAGCAGCATGATAATCGGGCGTCCCTCGCCATCGCAGACAGTGTGCAGTTTGGAATTCAATCCACCTTTGGTTCGCCCGATACGACGGGGAACATCCCCTTTTTGAGCAAGCTCGCCGCCGTCCGGTGTGCTTTCAGGTGCGTGGCGTCGATCATAATGCGCTCGGGCCTGGGACCTGCACCGGCCAGCGCTGCGAAGATGCGGTCGAACACGCCAAGCCGGCTCCAGCGGATGAAACGGTTATAGAGCGTCTTGTGCGGCCCATAGTCCTTTGGTGCGTCCTTCCATTGCAGGCCATGCTTGATGACGTAGACAATCCCGCTGACAACACGGCGATCATCGACGCGCGGTACACCGTGCGCAAGCGGAAAATGCGGCCCAATACGAGCCATCTGGCCCTCGCTCAGCAAAAACAAATCACTCATCATAATCTCCTTCCGGAAACCCTGAATCACATCTCAATCCAAATTAATAGGTCCTGAGCCTAGTTCTGAAGAAGGTGGACGTTGTCAATCTTGGATGGGTTTCAGCGCTTTTCGTGACTGTGTCCCTGATCCTGCTTGTCTTTACCGGAAGGCACGAAAAGCACGCCACGCTCCACTAACAATCGGCCGAAGTTGCTCACTTTCTAAACCGACAAAACGGAATGAATATATGTCGAATGCTTGGGAAAGGTATTATGCGATCCGGAAACTAGCCTATGAGGCGGCCGAGATCACGCTGTCGGAAGTCTACGGGCTTCCTGTGCAGCTGACTGAGATCGGCGACGACGCATTGGAGGCGTTTGAGGAGCACTGGTTGCACCATCCATATCGGCGCTACGACTGGGAATGGCGAGATGTCGTCGAGTCATGGGAAAACAGGCCATCCCATTTTGAGGTGGCCATCTGGTGCAATTCCTACTTGTCTGGTTTGGCTGTTGGAAAGGTTTCGGACGGCAAGCTTGTGCTGTCCATCTACCTTCTGGAGGGGTCGCCAGTGGAAACGCATCCCCTGAAGGGGCTGGTCCGTTTCTGCGTCGTGGAAGCCGCGGAGGCTTATGCAACAATTCTTGGATGCGATGAACTTCATCTGCGACAGCCGGTTGACGGTGCGCTACCCCTGTATTTCGACATGGGCTTCTTCCTTGCGACCAATCAGGCCAACGTGGTAGTCTGTTCAAAGGAGCTAAACCGATGACATCCGAAGACCTATCGCACCTCCCATCCCTTGAAGAAGCCCGCGAGCGAGCCCGTCGCTTTGTGGCTCGTCGTAAGGCCGAAGGCGACGCGCGGCTGCAGAAGTACAAAGAGACTGCAAAATCTCTTAACGTTCGCGCAGCGGACGAGGCTGACGGTGATTATCCCGTGGGCAATCGCAAAAAAGATACTGGATCCAAATTCGAGATCTGAGCACGCCCGCTTCGTATCCGGTGATGCTAGAGCCGCAAACTAAAGCCGTCTAAAAGAATTTCAGGGCGGAGATCGAGGTCGCTGTCTTCATCTCGTTCCCAACCATGCCGGAGGTACAGCTTTTGAACGCCAATGGCACCATGTCGAACCCTGAGGCAGATTGCTGAAGCTCGCCACGCAAAGGCGAGCTTTTTCGCCTCGTCGATAAAGAGAGACGACAGGCCCTTTCCTGCAAACTTCGGGTCGACCGCGAGATAGCGCAGGCCTGAACCACCATGGATCCAGGCCTCGTTTCCGGGAGTGCCCCAGCGATACATAGTAATTGCACCAACCAGTCGGCCATCTATCTCACCAACTAGAACCGTGGCATCCGCCCGCTTCTGTGCCTGATTTCGCAAATCGGCATAGCGTTCAGCTGACGACACCACTCCGGGCATCTTCGCCGAATTCTGTGTATCAAACGCTTTTACCAGTAGCTCCCCAACGGCGAAATCGTCCGATGGAGTGGCTTCCCGCAGTTTTATTTCGTTCATCTCCCCCCGCTTTCCTGTTAGACGCTCTTGCCCTGGCCCTCAGCGAACACGTCTGCCGCGACACGAGCCGCACTCATCGCGGACGGCCATCCGGCGTAGAATGCCAGATGTACAAGGATTTCACGAAGTTCATCCTCGCTTATCCCGTTCAGCTTTGCCAACCTGAGATGGTCGACCAGGGGTTCGAGCCTCCCTGTCGCCACGAGGGTAGTGACGGTAATCAAGCTGCGATCACGTTTTGAGAGACCAGGCCGTTCCCAGACGTCTTTGAACACCAGATCCTTGGTAAGTTCCGCCAGTTCCGGCGCAAATTGCGCAACATGTTGAATGAAAGCCGATCCGTCCTTGGCGAGGGTAGCCATATGCAATCTCCGGAGTTAGCCTGACGATTATCAGGTTTGAAGCTTGAAAAATGGCCGGAAGTCGTCCCTCCGGCCGGTCACGCTGTTGCTCCGATGTGCGAGCTTAGTGAATGCGCGGCACATCAGGCAGAGAGGAGAGTTCGCAGGCCGTCAGCGCACTGATGGCGACAAGAACCTCTTTACGGGAGAAGCCGCTGTCCTCCCCCCTAGCTATGAGGTCGGTGAAGTCCGCTACTATCTCGCTGCCACAGTCAGTGATGCGCTCTTGCGAGACGGCGAGTGCTTCTTCAATACTGATCATTCAATTCTCCATTCAGTAGTCGGCGATCCGTGAGGTACACGGATGTTCGGTCGACCGTCGTCGTGCTTCGTCGGCGTGCCGATTGCCACCTTTGTCCACGTAGCGTTGTTATCTAGGTGGGAGAGCCCAATGTTGTCTTCAAGAGACATTAGCTTTAAAATCGGAAGCTAATTGCAAAAGTAGATCGGTGGCAGTGTCTCGGCCCATCGCATGGAACCAAGCTCCTCCACGCAGGCCAGTTGAGAACGAAGCTTTGAGCACAGACCAAGACATATAAAAGAAGTGATCGGTTGTGTCCCCTGAGAGGTTTGATATTTCGCGATATGTAGGCCAATGAAGGCCCGAAAGACAGTCAACCGACAGCGCAACGATGGCAGGATTGGCCTGCATCAAGCGTTCCGGCGAACAGTTCCTGTACGAGGAGCAAGGGAAGCTTCGACTGGCATCGGGACAACAATTCGCATTCTCGAGGAGCTACTATCTTGCGCCTGAAGGTCGCTATCATTTGGCTAAAAACGTACGAGAACCGAAGAAAGCTACGCCATTGGATATAAAGCCAACGGCGTAGCGGATGGGCAATCAGAGCGCTTCAAACGCGACAATCGCGGCAGCAGCGGCGGAGCGGGCGCTGAACGGATTTGCTCCGGTAACCAAGCGGCCGCTCGTGACTGAAAAATCATCAAACGGAGCGGGCGGGGCCACGTAGCGACCACCAGCCTTGACGGCGCTTTCTTCGGTGGTCAGGACACCATCATCATGGATCTTGTCGAGCACGCCAGCTAGTTTGTCTGCTTCCGTCGAGAAGCCGGTGAGTTCCAGGCCATCGACAATGGATTTGCCAGTCTTGCCGTCCTTCACGCCCGGAAAAATGGCGCCGCCGTGACAGACTGCAGCAACCACGCCGCCGCGAGCCCAGATGTCAGATGCGACGCTCTGTAACACGGACGCTGTTGGATAGTCGTATACGCTCGCGAACCCGGCTGACGCGAAGAACATTCCGTAATCGTCCGCGATCAAGCTTGATGCCTTTTTAACCCCGCCGTTAAGCAGTTTGTTAATCGGGTGTTCGCCGTCGCCAACGATCGCAACATCGTCGCCCGAAATGAATTGGGAAGTCAGAGAATACGGATCGATTGTGTGCGTACCTGTTTCGCTGGCCAGATCGACAGTGAAACCGGCGCTCGTTAAAGCTAGATAAGGGTGCAGTATTTCGGTGTAAAAGGCGCCGTTAATCCCGCCGTCAGGATAAAACTTTGCGCTGTGGCTTGTAATGGCAATCAATGCCTTCTTGGGCAAATTCGTTGACATCGTCGGTCCTTTCCGCTGCAAGGCGCAGTTTCCAACACCGGAAACCCGCTCAATGTTGCTAGGCGATTATCGGAACAACCGTAATCATACAGAGGTCGTATCCGAGACAGTGTACCCAGCAACGCCTAGTCCTCACATCGACCGCCTCTCAAAGCGGTCGTCCGCAGCTGATGACTAAGGATCGCTCCTTTAGAAAGGAAATCGCTTTCGACCCTATTGACCGGAGAAAGCTTGTTCTGTATCTGTTCTCGCATGACCCAGATTGCTCGAACCATACGAATAGCACCCAGAAACTAACCCGGTTACGGGGCTGTTAACGTGTGTCATTCGAGGGTTCATGATGAGCATCTCTTCCTCGCGCCTTGTGGCGCAGTCAAACTCCGTCGAAATCTTTTATCCTCTCAGCACGGTTCGTTGCGTTGGACCCGTGCTGTTCAGAGATCAGTTGGCCCGAGATATTGCTTGCCTGCTGGACGTCGATGATGACGTCCTATCATGGTCGTGCCGGTCGCTTACGTTGTCTCACGACGGACAGATCTACAAACCTGATTTCGTGGTCGAAAGGGCACACCAGCGTTTTGTGATCGATGGCGTTCGCGACGACGGAACGCCGGATTGGACGCAGTCGAAAGCCATCGATGCTGGTTTCCCTTATGAGGCTATCGCGGCTTCCGCGCTTCCACGTATCCGGCTGAAGAACGCCAAGGACCTGTTGCGCTACGCCCGATATGAGGCTCCTTTATCAGATCGCATCCGACTGCTCGCAGCTCTAGACGAATGCTCTAGGTTGACGTTAGCGGAAGCGCTCATCGTCTTTCGAGAGATCAAGCCAGTAGCTGGCCTGGCCTCGATGGTGCTGCACAGGTTCATCGAAATGGACCTGGACGAACGTTTGATCGGGCCAGAGACCATAGTCCGCCGCAGGCGCGACTAATTCCCCAAAACCTTCCGGAACCATCACGCTGCCTCGTGCAGTGGAGGACGAGCTATGCCTATTGGCACCACAAATGCGAAGATCAATTCGTCTGTCAAACACTACGCGCTCTATCGAACATTCGAACGAGCACTTGAGGAATGCAAATATTTCAGATTGGGCGGCCCGGGTATTATCGCCCTTGTAACGCCCGAAGGCAAAGCCGCCGATGACTATAAGGCTTGCGCGGTTGCCTTCTTATATGAGGGCCTAGAGCGCGACGATTGGGACCATGTCGGATTTGCTTGCATCGCAGCGACCGATAAGCCGCAGCGTGTGAAAGACGAATTCTACGAAAAATGCGGAAAGCGGCAGCGAGCTATCCTGTTCACGGAGACGCGGAGCCTGCCGCCGATCGTCACCGTCGCCATCGATACCTTTATCGACCTGGAGCCCATCAATGAAAACGACCTGCGAGAAGCGTGTGCTCAGGTTCTAAAGCTGAGGATGTCGGACAAACAGGCTCGGCAACTTTTGTCCTTCCCGCCTGATCTGATGTTTGCGGCCTTGCGGCGGAATAGTACCGCCGCAAATGCGATCTTTCGGCTGAGGTCCGTCCCTCCGAGCAATCCAGAAGCGGCGCCGATTGAAGAGCAGGCTCCGCGTCTGGAAGATCTACATGGCTACGGTGCGGCCAAAGAGTGGGGACTGCAGCTTGCCAAGGATTTAAAAGCTTGGCGATCCGGACGGCTGAAATGGTCGGAAGTTGATCGCGGTCTTCTTTTGGCCGGGCCCCCAGGCGTTGGAAAGACGATTTTCGCACGGGCCCTAGCAGAAACATGTGGGGTCAATTTCGTGGCGACCTCCGTCGGGCAATGGCAAGCAAAGGGGCATTTGGGTGACCTTCTTAAAGCGATGCGGGCCGAGTTTGCATCTGCCGTCGATAAAGCGCCCAGCATTATCCTGATCGACGAACTCGACTCGATTGGCGACCGGAGCAGGTTCAGCGGTGAGTATGCGTCATATTCCATCCAGGTTGTGAATGCGTTGCTGGAGGCTTTGGATGGGTCCGCGAAGCGCGACGGCTTAGTGGTCATCGGCGCCACCAACTTCCCAGAGAAGATCGATCCAGCAATCCTGCGCCCGGGCAGGCTCGACAGGCATATTTTTATCGGACTGCCCAGCCTGATCGATCGTGTGGCCATTATCGAACAGATGCTTGGTGAACATGTCGTGGAAGGTATCGACAAACTTGGTCCGCCAACGGAAGCGATGTCTGGCGCTGACCTCGATCGAATGGTTCGGGACGCCAAGAAGCGGGCGAGGCGTGGGAACCGGCAGGTGATGCTCGCTGATATGATGTCTCAGTTGCCCGGCCTCCTCAAAATCAGCGGGGCGTATCGACATGCCATTTCGATCCACGAAGCTGGCCATGCCGTGGTCGGCCGGGCGCTGGGGCTCGGCGTTTTCCTTGGCGTCAGGGTCGCCAGCCAGATCAATCCTCGACTTGAAGTGCAGTCCGCGGGCGGAGCGAGTTTTGAGTTTCCGGTTCTGGAAATCCGCAATGAGCAACGATATCGAGATGAAATCTGCCTCCGGCTTGCAGGTATTGCTGCCGAGAGACTGATCGCGGTCCAGATAGTCTGGATGGCGATCGGTTCATCGCTGCATTGAAAAACAAGCTTCTCGATTTCCAAGACGTGCGTGAGTGCGTCAAGTTTGAGGGAAAGCAGTAGCGTGCTCTGTTCGAGGGTCAACATGTCTGGAGCTTCCTGATAGTGCGGCACGGTCTGACCGTGTCAGGCAATTTCAATGGTGAAGCAACTTTTCGGTCGGCGCAAACTTGGCTACAGTCAAAGATCAGATAATCTATCTTATGGAACTAAATCCGATACCGGCTTTGTGCCGCTTTTGCGGCTCTTCGTCATCAGTACGTTCATAGAGGCGCGGATGGCCAACACAACTCCATTCTGCCGCCCCAGCGTTTCTTCATAGCGAAAGCGGCTACAACGATGCGAGTCTTGCAAAGACGGCATGCCTCATGTGCAGGCGTATGCATTTTATTTGGGCTAAGAACTGACTATCTGGCAGGCATAGTCAAAGGAGATGACGATGAGAGTGTTTGATAGAATTAAGCGGTTCGCTGAAAATCGCCGAGCCATCCGCGAGCTCGGAACGTTGGACGATCATGTTCTCAATGATCTCGGCTTATCGCGTTCGCATATCCGTTCGGCCGTCTTGGGCAACTCCCGTTCCTAAGTTTGCACGGCGCTGTTACGTTGTTTCGAAATGATGTGTTGGGAAAGCTGATGGTTCCCTCAAAACCAAAACTGCTGCATCAGCAGAAGCAGAGAGTCTAGCTGCCCATAAAGCAGCAGGAAGCATCAACTTCCGCCCGCCGTCACCTCAGAACAGACCTTACTGTCCAAGGTTGCTTCAGCGCTCTCCAACGCCGGTCGCGAAGGTGACACGATCCGGAAACCATTCCTGCCTGCCGATTTTACCTCGTATAAGACACGGTCCGCTTTCGCAAATATGTCTTTGGGCGATTGACCAGGTAGGATTATGGCAGCTCCAACGGACGCAGCGATCCGAATGTTCTGCGTTGGAGTTGAGATCGTCCAATTCATGCCTTTTACAACCCGGGCCGCGATCTTTGCGAGATCTTCGACCGATGAACATGGATGGATGACAGCAAATTCATCCCCGCCTATGCGAGCGATCATGTCAGCCTGAGGTGCCGCCCGCGAGAGCCTGCTGCTTGCAACTTTGAGGCACTCGTCCCCGGCCTGATGCCCGAAAGTATCATTTACAGACTTAAAACCGTCGAGATCCGCCAAGAGCAAGGCTCGCGCCCCTTGGCCCTCGGCTCCGCATATCTCACTAAGGAAGGTTTCAAACCTAGTCCGGGAACTCAATCCGGTGAGCGCATCGCGTTCCGCCAAGTGACGAAGCTGCTCGACCACAGCCTTCTCGGCAGTGATGTCCTGTTTCACCCCGAATATTCTTGCGGCAGTGCCGTTCGCAAACTCGACACAAGCGGTTATTCTTATCCATCGGTTGTTACCTTTTGCGGTAACTATCTGAGCGTCCAGGGTAAAGCCTTCACCTGTGCGAATTGCCCTATCGCGGGCCTCGTTAAGCAGCTTGCGGGTTTCTGGCGTGTAGAGTTTGACGATTTCGTCCCGCGCCAATGGCGCTTGCGGAACAAGATCAAAGAATTCATAGACCGTATCCGTCCAACTTAGCGTTTGATCCGGCAAGCTGCATTCCCATACACCTATCCGAGCCGCCTTGAACGAGCGATCAAACAGCTCCCGCAAACGTATGAACTCCTCGGAGCCGATCGCGTGAGGCTGCGGTATTTCATATACATTGCAAGACATTTGGCTCCCTCGCCAGCTGAACGAAGATTGTTGCCAGTTTCATCAATATGCCCCAGACCACCATCCCAAACAGAGGATTACACATATTGCTTGCGTTCGGGTTTCTAAAATACGGACCGCACGAATTTCGTTCAATCAAGAATCGCATTCAAGCCCCCGTTCCGAAACTAATCTACAACCCGGCAGATCGCGACGCCCGCGCTCAAAGCGCGGCCAGGCTTTCGCCTGACACAATCAACCAAGACATTCGTTTGGAAATTTCGGAGCACTAGACATCGGTATTCGAACCGAAGAACAAACTCCCGCGCGGATTCATGACAATCCAGTTTCGCTTGACACACAGACGAAGCAACTGGGCCGGTACTCAATGTGTGAAAATCGAACGCCTTGAGAGGACTCTAACCGGCGATACTTCCTCTCCAGTGCATGCTTGCGACGAAAACCGGTGTCGTTTGCAGCAGAATTCTAGCGGGTGATCTGATCTGGAATGCAGAATATCGCAGGTATTCCGCCCGAAATTATCAGCCGGCAGTTCTGGTCCAGAGGTCGCGTGCCTCCTGCATGAGCATCAGGGATTCCGCCCACCGATCGGTCGTGTCCTCCCCGTCCCTCCCCGTGATCGCATAGGGTTTTGGCCCCAGCTCGCAAGTAAAGGCGAGAGTGTCGTTGCTGCCGGCGCGCTTTCGCCAGCTTCTGAAGCCGTATTCCCACCAGCCGAGGAAGAGATCGACCCAGGGCCGATGATGCGCAAAGGAGATTTCGATCTGGACCTGCTCGCGCGAGGCGACCCGGCCGTGAAAGGCCCATGAATTGTCGAGTATCTGATGGATGAGCGCATGATTTTCATCCGATACCGGCCAGGCGAATTCTCGGCCGACGAGGAAATGCGAGATATCACCCAGCAGCCGCAAATCCGGCAGGCGATCGAGCAGATCGAGCGTGAAGAACAGATCGGTGGTCATCCGGTCGCGATGCGTCTCGATGAGGACGTCGATGCCGGCCTCCTCCCCAAGACGTTGCCAGCCCTCGAGCAGGGGGACGCAATCCTCCAGGCGGCGCAATCGCACATCGGGTTGCAGACAGATGTGATGCACATTGTATTCGGCGGCGATCTCGAGCGCTGGCTTTAGATCGTCGATGGTCTTGGGAAAGCATTGTCCTTCCGCCTGCAAACCGTTCTGCTTGAGCAGCCCTGCGACCCGGCGAACATAACTGCGGTGGTACCAATGGGTGCTGATGCCGTCGAAGCCAGCGACGGCGATCCTCTCCAGGTTCTCTTCGAGAGTCTGCTCCGGATAAACAGCGCTGCGTCGCTCCATGGCCCAGAGCGACTGAAAGATGAGCATGTTCTGCATGATGCCTCCCGTACCAGTGGACTGCACAGATCATGAATTCGCTGTCTTTGCGAGACCGTTCGGTGATGGGTTTTGATCATCGCTGCGTTTCATTGCAAAGCGGATGCATTTACGCGCCGGCAGTCACCGGCATGATGGTTTTTCATCAAAATACTCTCGGAAGCCAACCGGCTCCATTAGCCCGCCCCGAGCTGCCGGCCATGATCAATTCTCATCAAATCTCTGCTGTCGTTCCGCACCTGTGTCGGAGACATTGAATGCATGATTTCCGGCAATTGGGAGGCAACGCCATGGACGACACACTTTACGGCACGCGCGACAAGCGAGGAGACTGGAAACCCAACAAGCTCCTCAAATATCCGCCGGTTTTTGTTTGGCCGGCTCAGCCCATGGCCTTCCTGAAATGGTTCTTCGGCTATCCTGGCTATCTGATGCCCTGGAATACCGTCTATGCGATCGTCGGCACGCTGCTATGGCTCTATGCCACGCCCTCGATGGAAACGATGAAGACCTTCGCGCCGGGTTGGATTGCCTATCTTCTCCTTCGCAACGCCGCCCTCGTCTTCCTGTTCTTCGGCGCCTTT
Organism: Rhizobium sp. SG570; assembly: GCF_012275345.1. Lineage (NCBI taxonomy): Bacteria > Pseudomonadati > Pseudomonadota > Alphaproteobacteria > Hyphomicrobiales > Rhizobiaceae > Rhizobium > Rhizobium sp. SG570. The sequence continues at coordinate 140,016 of NZ_JAAZQI010000014.1, forward strand.
CATCTGCGCCTGTACATGCAAAAGAAGCAGGGAACGACCTTCAAATATAACGCCAAGTGGCCGTCGACGGGCAATTCCGCATTTCTCTTCGGCAATCAGACAGTCGACAACGTGATCTGGACATTCGCAAGTGCCGTGCCGATCTGGACAGCCTTCGAAGTCCTGACCCTATGGGCTTTCGCCAACGGCATCATTCCCTATGTCGATTTTGCCGAACATCCGGTCTATTGCGCGGCGATCATGCTGCTGATCCCGGCATTCCGCGATCTGCATTTCTACCTCGTTCACCGCCTGATCCACTGGCCGCCACTCTATCATGCCGTTCACAAGCTGCATCATAACAACGTCAATCCCGGGCCATGGTCGGGTCTGGCGATGCACCCCATCGAGCATCTCCTCTATTTCTCCGGCGTGCTCATCCATTGGATCGTGCCCTCCAGTCCGATCCATGTCCTCTTCCATCTGACGCATACAGCTCTTGCGCCAGCGCCGGGCCATGCAGGGTTCGACAAGATCGTGATCGCGGACGACACCGCCATCGACACGCATGCTTACGACCACTACCTGCATCACAAGTTCTTCGAGTGCAATTACGCCGACGGCGTCATCCCGCTCGACAAATGGTTCGGCACCTTCCACGACGGCTCGAAGGAGGCAGAGGACCGCATGAACAAGCGTTTCATGGAACGGGCGAAGAAATATGCCGACAAGCAGGTGCGTCGTTCAGGGTCGGCGAACTAGGCCGAGCCCGGCCGGAATAGTCAGGCCGGGCAACGACCTCAAGGACTTGCCAAGAGCGTGCTGTGCTCCATATGCGACATTAGGTTCTCCCCCCGCCGCCGATCCTCAGGTCGTCGATGGCGGGAAATGCCGGAGCCTGCTGGCCCTCCTTTCGCAGGCTCCGGCATGACCAATCATGTCAGCCAAGATAAGGCTCTGGATCAGCCGCTTGGCCGCCGGCACTACGTTCTCGGCCGCCTGCGGTTTGACGCTTCCCCTTTCGTTGAAAACGCGCGACGGCCACAAGGCCGACCAAGCGAGGTTTCTTCATTCTGCTTCTCCTTGATGAAAAATGATCATGATCGGCGTGGAATGTGAAGGGTCATATCGCGCATGATCGAAATTGCTCGGGGGAGGAGAAAGCTGAGCGCGATCAAGGTTCAAGGCCGGAATGTTCCTCCAGCGAGACGATATCTTTTGTGCATGGCGGCAAGCCGCCGACGGACAGTAACGAGGAGGCAGAAAATGACGACATGGATCGATGCGTGTGCAGCCGAGGAGATCGATCAGGAGGACGTCGTCCGCTTCGATCACGCCGGGCGAACCTTTGCGATCTATCGAAGCCCGGATGACGAATATTTCGCGACCGATGGGCTTTGCACCCATGAAAAGATCCACCTGGCCGAGGGGCTTGTCATGGACGACACCATCGAATGTCCAAAGCACAATGGCCGTTTCAGCTATAAGACCGGCGAGGCTCGCGGCGCGCCGGTCTGCGTCGGCCTGAAAACCTATCCAGTGAAGCTGGAGGGCGATCGCGTCATGATCGGGATCGGAGCATGAGCAACGATGCGGGCATCATCATCGTCGGCGCGGGCGAATGCGGCGCGCGCGCCGCTCTGAGCTTGCGAGAAAACGGCTACCCGCATGCCATTACCCTCATTGGCGACGAGGCTCACCTCCCCTATGAGCGGCCGCCGCTTTCCAAGCAGATGCTGCTCGCCGAGGCAACGCCGCAGGCGCCGACCGTTCTCAACGATATCATGTTGGGCGAACGGGCGATCCGGCATATCGGCAGCGTGTCGGCAAGCGCTATCGACGCCACCGGCAAGCAGGTGATCCTGTCGGACGGCCGTGCGTTGGCCTATGACAGATTGCTTTTGACGACGGGCGCCGCGCCCAGGCGATTGCCGAATGTGCGAGCCAACGCGCGCATACTCTATCTCAGGACGATCAACGACGCGCTTGCTCTTCGCCCCTGGATCAGCGCCGACATGCATGTGGCAGTGCTCGGAGGAGGCTTCATTGGTCTGGAGGTCGCCGCATCGGCGCGCAACCGTGGCGCAAGGGTCACGGTGATCGAATCCCAGGAGCGCATTCTCAAGCGCGGCGTACCCGAACAGATCGCGGAGACGATCAGTTCGCTGCATCGTCGCAACGGGGTCGAGGTGAAATGCGGCCTAACGGTCAGCGAGATCGACGCAGACGACCGGCGCGTGAGCATCCGTCTGGCCGATGGGACCGAGGTGACCGCGGATGTGCTCGTGGTCGGCATCGGCGCGCAGCCGCGCACCGAGCTCGCCGCACAGGCGGGCATAGCCGTCGACAACGGGATCTCGGCCAACGAGCGCCTCGAGACTTCGGTGGCGGATATCTATGCTGCGGGCGACTGCTGCTCGTTTCCGCACCCGCTGTATGGGGGACGCCGGCTTCGGCTGGAGGCATGGCGTAATGCGCAGGATCAGGGCATTCTTGCCGCGGCGAACTTGGCGGGCGCTGCGCGTGGCTATGATGCCGTTCCCTATTTCTGGTCCGATCAGTTCGATCATACCCTTCAGATCGCTGGACTTGTCGATGAAGGACGCACCGTAGTCCGAAGAGACCTGGGCGACGGCGCCTTCATCCTGTTCCATCTCGATGACGGACAGAGACTGGTCGCCGCAAGCGGCGTGGGTTACGGCAATAGGGTCGCCAGGGACATGAAGTTGAGCGAGATGCTGATCGCAAGGCAGGTCGTGCCGCCACTCGATGCGCTGGCGGCCGACGCTAACCTGAAATCTTTGTTGCCAAGAGCGGCGTAAAAGGCCGCTGCTGTTTGCCAACTCTAGCAAAAGACGTGAGCAGCGCCCGGGTCGAATTCCAGATTGACATGATCACCGCGGCTGAGGCCCGAGATGGCCTCATGCCCGAAAGGCAAGCGAACGGACAAGGTCTCGTTGGCTGAAATCTGTGTCGTCACGTGCACGTTGTTGCCAAGAAAGGTTATGTCGTTGACGGTGGCGCTGAGGCCCTTGCCCGCCCCGTTGCTGCGCCCGAGCCGGATGCGCTCGGGCCTCAGCATCAGCGCGGCCTTGCGGCCGGTGGCCGCCTGGCCATGGACCGGGATGCGCTCGAAGATCGCCTTGTCGCCGAGTGAAATGGTCGCCTGTCCATTGTCCGATGACAACAGATGACAGGAGATGAAATCGCTGTCACCGATGAATTCGGCGACGAAGCGGGTGCGCGGATTGGCGTAGAGTTCCGGCCCGGTGCCGATCTGGTCGATCACGCCCTTGGAGAAGACGGCAATGCGATCGGAGAGCCGCAGCGCCTCTTCCTGATCGTGGGTCACGTAGAGGATCGTCACCTCGGTCTGCTGGTGGATCCGTCTTATCTCGTGCTGGATTTCCTCGCGAAGCTTCTTGTCGAGCGCCGACAGCGGTTCGTCCATCAGAAGCACCGGCGGATCATAGGCGAGCGCCCTGGCAAGCGCGACACGCTGCTGCTGACCGCCGGACATCTGTGCCGGCTTGCGATCCTCGAAGCCCTCGAGCCTGACGAGACGCAGCATTTCCCTCACCCGGCTATCGACTTCGGCCTTCGACTTGCGGCGAACCTTCAGCGGAAAAGCGATATTTTCGCCCACGGTCAGATGCGGAAACAGTGTATAGCGCTGAAACACCATGCCGATATTGCGCTTGTGCGAAGGCGTCGACAGCAGCGTCCGTCCGTTCAGCAGGATGTCGCCCTTGGTGGGGTTCTCGAAGCCGGCCAATATGTAGAGCGTCGTGCTCTTGCCCGAGCCGGAAGGTCCGAGAAAGGTCAGGAATTCGCCGCGCCGGACGTCGAGATTGACATCGTGCACGGCGACGACCGGGCCGTACTCCTTGCGGATGCCTTTGATTTTCAGGAAGGATTCGCTCATGATTTCAAAACCTTGCGTACGATCGCGGCCAGCGCCATCAAAGTGACCGTCAACAGAATGAGAAGTGTGGAGGCGGCAGCCACGACCGGGGTGAGGTCCTGCCGCAGCGTCGTCCAGACCTTGACCGGCAATGTCTGCAACGTCGGGCTCGCCATGAAGATTGCCACGACCACCTCATCCCAGGATGTCAGGAACGAGAAGACTGCCGCGGAGAAGAGCCCGTGGCTTATGGCAGGCAGCGTTACCCTGATCTTTGCGTCGAGCGGCGAAGCACCGCAGAGCACCGCCGCATCCTCGATGGACTTGTCGAAGCCTTCGAGCGCGCTTGAGATGGACAGGATGGAAAAAGGCAAGGCCAGGACGAGGTGGGAAAGGACGAAGCCGACCAGGGTTCCCCCGAGCCCGATCCGTAGGAAGAAGGCATAGAGCGCAACGGCGAAGACGACGACCGGAAGGATCATCGGCGTCAGGAACAGCGCCTTCAGCGCATCGCGAAACAGGAACTTGCCGCGCACGAGGCCGAACGACGTCACGAGCCCGAGCACGACCGAAAGCACCGTGACGATCGCCGCGATCCTGAAGCTCGTCCAGGCGGACTCCAGCCATTGCGGATCGGAAAACAGTTCGCCGTACCAGCGCAGGGTCCAGCCCGGCGGCGGAAAGATCAACCATTGCGACGAGCCGAATGACAGTGCCGCGATGAACAGGATCGGCAGCAGCAGGAAGGCAGCTGTCAGAACAGTGATGGTGAGAAGCACATACTTCCACCAGCCGAGCTGGCCGAAATTCAGGAGCATCTCAGCGCCCTCCCGTATTCTGTACGCCGAACAGCCGCAGTTGGACGGCGTAGAGCGACAGCGTGACGACAAGCAGGACAAAGGCCGCCGCTCCGCCCATGCCCCAATTGACGAGGGATTGCACGAACTGGGCGATGAGTTCCGCCAGCATCATGTTCGCCGTGCCGCCGAGCAGTGACGGGGTGACGTAGTAGCCGAGCGACATGACGAAAACCATCAGCGCACCCGCCATCATGCCGGGAGCGGCTAAGGGGAGCAGAACACGGATGAGGCATTGCCAGCGGCTCGCACCGCAGAGAGCAGCTGCCTGCAGCACCGCCGGGTCGATCTTCTTAATGACGCCGTAGAGCGGCAGGACGATGAAGGGCAGCATGATATAGGTCATGCCAATCGTGACGCCGGTCAGGTTGTTGACGAGCGCCAGGGGCTTGTCGATAAGCCCCATACCAACAAGCATCTTGTTGATCAGCCCCGTCCGCTGCAGCAGCACCATCCAGGCATAGGTACGGGCAAGCAGATTGGTCCACATCGACAGCAGCAGGATCGCAAATACCAGCGAGGCCAGTCTCGCAGGCATGATCGCCAGCGTCCAGGCGACGGGAAAGCCGATCAGCAACGATATGATGGTGACCAGACCGGAGACGATGAAAGTATTGGCGAAGATCTTCAGATAGGTCGCGGATCCGAGCAACTCGGCATAATTGCCGAGCCCGAGCGTCGGCTCCATCACGCTGCGCAGAAGAAGCGCTACGACCGGAAAGGCGAAAAAGATCGCGATGAAGATCAGTGCCGGCGCCACCTGTCCAAAGCCGGTAGGCCTCGCCGCCTTGCGCGTCGGTGCGGTCTCGTCCGCAACGTCCATATATGTCGACATGGCAATCCTTTCCCACCGTGGGCACCGCCAGGCAGCCATAGCCGCCATGCAGGCCCGCACCTCGTATTGCCGCACCGCGGACATCGGTCCGCGGTGCTGTTGACAGCTCCCTGGAGCTTACTGTGCCTGCCAGGCGTACCACTTCTTGCCGATGGCATCCCGGTTTTCGGCCCAGTAATTCATATCGGCATTGACCTGGCTGGCGGTCTGCTGGTCCGGCAAGGTCTTGGCCGTTTCCGGATCCATCAGCTTCGCCGAACCGACATTGATCGGGGCATATCCCGTCGCCTTCGCCATATCGGCCTGCGCTTGTGCGGACGTCGCAAGCGCGATGAACTTCATCGCCGCTTCCAGGTTCGGAGCGCCCTTGGGAATGACGAGGGAATCGGCTGCCGTGATGTTCTGGCTCCACGACGTCTCGGTCTTGACACCGCTATTGGCGAGCGCGGTCATGCGGCCGTTCCACAGGCTGCCGAACGGCGCTTCCGCCGATGCGACCAGCTGCTGCGACTGCGCGCCGCTCGACCACCAGACAATATCAGACTTGATCGTATCGAGCTTCTTGAAGGCGCGATCGAGATCGAGCGGATAGAGCTTGTCGGCGGGAACGCCATCGGCCAGCAAGGCGGCTTCGATCACGCCGGGCGCCGACCACTTGTAGAAAGTGCGCTTGCCCGGAAACTTCTTCGTGTCGAAGAGATCGGCCCAGGTCTTCGGGCAGGCACTGACGGCATCCGCATTGCAGCCGATCACGAAGGAATAGTAAAAGCTGCCGACCGAATAGTCGCTGACGAAGCGCGGATCGAGCTTGGATTTGTCGATGACGGAGAAGTCCAGTTTTTCCAGCAGACCATTCTTGCCGGCCTGTGCGGCGTAATCGCCCTCGACGTCGACCACGTCCCAGGTCACGCGAGCCGCCTCGACCATGGCTTTCAGCTTGCCGTAATCTGTCGGGCCGTCCTGCATGACGCCGGTGCCGGTCTTTTCGGTGAATTGGTTCGCCCAGGCGACCTTCTGCGCATCCTGCGTCGTCCCTCCCCAGCTCGTGAAGACCATGGTATCGGCCTTGGCGGGCAGGCATGCGGCCATCATTGCGGCAAAGGCCGCGAGTGCAATTTTTGCTTTCATGTTCCCTTGTCCTTGTTTTTGCAGTCTTTCAGGTCATGCCTTATGCGGCCGCCCGCTCATCCCGCGGGAGAAAAGCTGGCCGGCTTCATAATCTTGTTTTCCGCCACCTCGATCAGATCGCGAATCCTGGGCAGGAAGGCTTGCCACTCAGGGTCGGCAGCCAGTCGCTGGCGTCGCGCCTCGCGGTCGTTGAGGCTCGCATAGGCCCAGATGTGGACGATCTCGTTGATCGTGCCGATCTCCGAATAGAAATAGCCGACCAGATTGCCGAGATGGGCTTTCTGGATGGCAATCCCCTCCTCCCCGACGACCTTGAGATATTGCGGGATCGTGCCGTTCTTCAGCCTGTAGGTGCGGATCTCGTAGAACATCGGCGTCACCTCATGACGAAAGGATCGGGGATCGGATCATCTGACGTGCGCAGCCAGATCGTCTTGGTGCGCGTGTAGTCGAGCGCCGCCGCCAGCCCGCCTTCCCTGCCCTGCCCGGAAAGACCGAAGCCGCCGAAAGGCGCGATCGGCGATACCGCGCGATAGGTGTTGACCCAGACAACGCCGGCGCGAATGCCTTTCATCAGGCGATGGGCGCGGGTGAGATTCTGGGTGAAGACGCCGGAGGCCAGTCCATAGCGGGTGTCGTTGGCAAGCTTCAGCGCCTCGGCCTCGGTGTCGAAGGAGACGACGGAGAGAACCGGGCCGAAGAATTCCTCGGCGAGCGACGGCGAAGCGACGGCGTCGCAATCGAGGATCGTCGGCGGGAAATAATAGCCCTCGCCGTCTGGCCTCTGCCCGCCGGTGACGAGACGCGCGCCGCTCTGGACGGATTTTTCGACAAGGGCTGCCACATGATCCCGCTGCCGCTTCGTGGCGAGCGGGCCGACTTCGGTCGCCATTTCGAGCGGCGAGCCGATGCGGATCGCCTCCGCCTTGCGCTTGAGAATGGACAGGAAAGCATCCTTGACGCTGCGCTCGACGATCAGGCGGGAACCGGCAACGCAGCTTTGTCCCGTTGCCGCGAAAATACCGGCAACCTGGGCATTGGCGGCGCTTTCAAGATCGGCATCGGCAAAGACGATGAAGGGCGATTTTCCGCCGAGCTCCAGAGATGTCGAAGCAAGGTTCTCGGCAGAGTTGCGCACGACATGGCGCGCCGTCTCCGGGCCGCCGGTAAAGGCAACGTGCGCGACTTTCGGATGCCTCCCGAGAGCCGCGCCGCAGGACGGGCCGAAACCGGTGATGATGTTGACGACGCCGGCCGGAAAGCCTGCTTCATGAACGAGACGGGCAAATTCCAGAAGCGGCGCCGGCCCATCCTCCGATGCCTTGACGACCATGGTGCAGCCGGCCGCCAATGCCGGGCCGATCTTGACGGCGGAAAGAAAGAGCTGGCTGTTCCACGGCACCATCATGGCGACGACGCCGATCGGCTCGCGGCGGAGCCAGACATCCATGTCGGGCTTGTCGATCGGCAGGTAGGATCCCTCGATCTTGTCGGCGAGCCCGGCATAGTAGCGATAGTAATCGGCGACATAGGCGATCTGCGCTGAGGTCTCGCGAATGATCTTGCCGGTATCGCGGGTTTCCAGTTCGGCGAGCTTTTGGGCATTGGCCGCGACGAGATCGGCGAGCTTATAGAGCAGCTTGCCGCGCTGTGTCGCCGTGGTCTTGGCCCAGGGTCCGTCATAAAGCGCCGTTTCGGCGGCATTGACGGCGCGATCGACATCGCTTTCGCGCGCCTCCGGCATCTCGGCCCAGATCAGGCCGGTGGCCGGATCGACGCTTGGATAGCGGGCCTCCCCGTCCAGAAATTCGCCATCGATATAATACTGGAAGCGCTGCATGGGGTTCACTCCGCAAATGCCGGCATGACCTCGGCGATGAAACGTTCGAGCGAGGCTTTCTTGCGCTCGAACGGCATGCCGGTGTCGATCCAGAAGGAATATTCGTCATAGCCCATCGCCTGGTAGGCCTTCAGCCGCGCAATCACCGTCGCGGCGTCGCCGACGACATTGTTGCTGCGCATGACCGCATCCGACAGCATGGCATTCGCGCGAATGTCCTCATCAGGAATGCGCTCGATCAGGCCCTGATGGACCGGCTTCTCGTTCTTGAACCAGGCGAAGAAGTAATTGTAGTAAACGCTGAGCTCGTGGGCGGCCTCAGCGATATCGGCTTCCGACGAGCCGACATAGGTGTGGCGTAGCAGCATGATCTTCGGCCTGTCGATATCAGGGTTCCTAGCGCAGGCGTCGTTGAAACGGCCCATCAGCGCCTCGACTTCGTCATCTCCTTGCCAGAGCGGCGTCACCTGAACATTGCAGCCGTTGGCGACGGCAAATTCATGCGAGTTCGGATCGCGTGCGGCGACCCAGATCGGAGGATTGGGCTCCTGTAGCGGCTTCGGCGCCGAGGTGGTCGCGGGGAATTTGAAGAATTCTCCGTCATGGGCATAGTCGCCCTTCCAGATGCCTTTGATCGCGGGGATCAGCTCGCGCATGCGCTGGCCGGCGCCCCAGGCGTCGAGCCCCGGCAAAAGACGCTCATATTCGAAGGAATAGGCACCGCGGGCGATGCCGATATCGAGCCTGCCGTCGCAGATGATGTCGGCCATGGCCGCTTCGCCGGCAAGCTTGATCGGATGCCAGAAAGGCGCGATCACCGTTCCCGTGCCTAGTCTCGCCCGCGACGTGCGGCGGGCCAGATCGGCGATCGTCACGAAAGGATTGGGAGCGATGGTGAAATCCATCCCGTGATGCTCGCCCGTCCAGATGGCGTGCATGCCGCCCTTGTCGGCAATTTCGCAGAGCGCGACGAACTCGTCGTAGAGGCTCTTATGGCTCTGGCTCGCATCGAGGCGTTCCATGTGAACGAAGAGAGAGAATTTCATGCTCGTGCCACCTTCGTCGAGACCGGGCGGACCGTACCGGAGGTCTCGTCTCCAAAATAAACGCCGAAATTACCGATCTGGCTTTCCAGTGCGAAACGAGCGACGATATCGGCTGTCGCACTCGTCTTGAAGCGGGTTTTGGTCAAGGCGTCCGGCTTGAAGAACCTGCCCTCGCGCGGCTCGCCTTGCGACGTGAAGGCGCGGTAGACGATATGATGCTTGCCATCGCTCTTGCCTTCATAGACCGAATAGAGAAAGCCGATCGTCACCGAAAGCCCGGTCAGCTCTTGCAGGTAGTCGCATAGAATTTCGGTCGGGCTCCCTTCCCTTCCTTCGCAGCTCGGCAGTGCGAAGATGTCTTCTCCGAGTAGCAGGATCTCGCCATCGCGCTCCAGAACGGCACCGAGCTCGATATTGCCCTCGGTTGCGGCCGAAACTGCCTTGCTCGCGAGGATCGGCGTGAAATAACCGCCGCGGGCATAGCCCAAACCGTTGCGGCCGCTGTTGTGGAAGGAGGCGATGCGTCCCATGAGGATGACATGGTCGCCGGCATCGATGACCTGCTCCATACCGCATTCGAACCAGGCGGCAACATCGGCAAGGATCGGACAGCCGTCGGCGCCGGCATCCCATTCGACAGTTGCGAACCTGTCTTCAACCGGACGCGCGAAGGTGTTGGAGATATCTTTCTGCGCTTCCGACAAAACATTGATAGCGAAATGCTTCGCGCTCGTCATGGTCGCGAAGTTGCGTGAGGTCTTCGCCAGGCAGACCAGAAGCAACGGCGGATCGAGCGAGACCGAGGTGAAGGAGTTGGCCGTGAAGCCGATCGGCAGACCGGCGTGATCTTGCGCGGTCACGACCGTGACGCCGGTCGGAAATGCGCCAAAGGCGTCGCGCAGCGCCCTTGCATCGATATTTTGCGCCGTCATCTTGCGTCCTCCCCGCATGAAAGCCACTCAGCAAGCAATTCGTTGACGATCTCAGGTGCCGTCAGGTTCACCATATGACGATGCCCTTCGACGATCCGGACCCAGCCTCTCGGGGTTGCAGCCGCCATCTGCTCGGCCATCTGCGGCGTCGAGTTGGGATCGTCCGAACCAGTCAGGAATAGTGCCGGCACCCGCACCTGCGGCCACCGATCGGCGTAGGTTTCGTCGCCGCCGGCAAATGCCGCATAGGCTGTCGCATATCCCTGCGGATCGACGAGGCCCAACCAGTTGCGGGTCAACTCCCGGGCGGTCGCACTTTGCGCATCGTCGCCGAACCAGCGCAGAAGCGGCCCTTCCTTGTCGACGCCGGTCACCGGGATTGCCGCTGCGCGTGCCAGGACCGCCGCCTTTGCTTCCGCATCACGGCGATAGACGCCGTTGAGATAGGCGACGCGCCTGATCCTCTCACCGAAGGTTGCCGCGGCACCACCGGCGACAAGCGCACCCATCGAATGCCCGGCAACATTGGCAGCGTCGAGCGCCATCTCATCAAGGAAGCCGCCGAACCAGTCGACGAAGGCTTCCAGGCGGCTGCCGGCAGGCAGCGATCTGCTTTCGCCATGGCCAGGCATGTCGACGGCGATGACGCGATGGCTCCCGGAAAAGGCAGCGATCTGCGGCAGCCAGGCTTCGAGGCGCATGCCGACGCCGTGAATGAGAACAAGGGGCTCGCCTATGCCCACCTCGTGGTAGGCCGTCCCGCCTGCCGTGATCTTACGCGGCAATCCTTCTGCCTCGGGGACATTGGCTTTGCTCTGCGCTATGGTGTCCATCGTCGACATCTCCGCGCCCAATCCGTCAGACGCCGGCAGGATTTGAGACGTCCTGCCCCAGGTCCTTGAGGTCCTGATAGCGGTCGCCGATACGATGATGCGGCCGGCCGCCGACGGAAGCGCCGAGTGCGACGACAATCTCGTCGGCAGCCGGAGCATCGGCGATCGACGTCTGGATCGTCAGATAATGCGAGCGGCGCCCTTCGTCGTTCTTGTCCATCAGCGGGATCATGATCGGCGCGTTGGCCGGGCCACGCGTATTGCAGAAGGCGAGATAGGACTTGGCGCCGACGGCATGGCGATAATGATTGCCGAAACGCAGCGTATGGATCAGTGCAGACGCATGTTCGATCTCGCCGTCTAGGCCGACCACTGCCGATTTTCCATAGGCTTCGACGGCCTCGCCCGATCCGACCGCCTCGATGATCATGCTGGTGAGCAATTCACCGAGAACCGGCGCTGCGGCATGGATCTCGGGCTTCAGATCCTCGACAAAGCCGCGACCGGCCCAGGGGTTCTTCACGATCGCACAGGCCGAAAAGAGCTTCAGAGGCGTGGGCGCTGCTTTGCCCCCTTCAACCAAGGTGGTTTCGATCTGCAGGACGGTTTTACGGATTTGAAAGGTCATGGCTCCGCTCGTTTTTCTAGGTTATGTATGATGGTATGCCATAATACAAAACTGTCAAGCGGCTTCGCGCAAACGAGCGGAAAACTTAAGTGAACAGAGAGAAAATATAATTATAACAGATGCTTATTCATCAAAGCGAAAGTGATTGATCATGGCATGCTAGCCATCATCTTCATGCCAATATTCTGGGTGAGCCTGCAGGCTGCGACTGCATTCCCAGTTTTTTTGATGTTCCAATTTTGTATTATTGATTATGGCATACCGTCACATCGAACGCCGCGGAGAGTCAAGCCCGCATCGTGAGGGTGCCTTTAATTTGGTGAGGTCGCCGAGATGGCATTAGGTGCGATGCCGCCGTACATCGGCAAGGAGCGGCGTACCGGATCAATCGATCGGTTGGCGTCCTGAGAGAACCGCCTGTGCGATTGCGCTGGCGCTGGCGACATGCTCCATGGCTGCCTGGTAGGCGCCCTCGCCGTCTCCGCGCCGGATGGCATCGACGATCCGCGCCATCTGCACTGGCCCCTGAACATCGCGATTTTGCGTCTTGATCGTCATCGAGCGCAGATGATTGATGCGCACGGTCAGAAGATTGACGACGCCCCACGCGATGTGGCGGTCGACCATGCTGAACAGCGTCTGATAGAAGGATGAGGTATGGGCGAGTACACCAGCCATATCCTTGTCCCGATAGCTGTTTCTGATGTCCTCAAGGGATTTGTCCAGAGCATCGGCAATGGCGGGATTGCGCTGCTCGGCGCAAAGACGCGCGGCCATGCCTTCCAATGCGCCGCGGATCTCATAGATCTGCTTCGCCTCGTCATGGTTGAGCTGGGCGACGATCGGCCCCTTGTTCGGCAGATTGGCGACGAGGCCTTCGGATTCGAGGTGGCGCAGAACCTCGCGTACGATCGTGCGGCTTACACCAAGCTGGGCGCAGAGATCCCGCTCCACCAGACGATCCCCCGGGCGGAAATAGCCATTGAGGATCGCCTCCCGCACTTTGTCGAGTGCCAGTTCGCGCAACGTCTTGGCCGGACGCTCCACGCGAATTGCCGTGCCGTGCGCATCATCATTCATTCCAACACCTCGGTTTCAGACGTCAACTTCCGTCCCTTACCGCAGGGACGGGCAAGTTTCGGATACCATATTATGGCCTACCAAGATTATGCAATGGCGAGATGGAGTCAATGCAACTGGATAGACCGTTGCGAACAACCCCTACTCCAATGTCACCGACAAGGATATCAGGAACTTTTTTGCGACGGACGGGGCGCGGAAGTCTGATTGAGAATATGGGTGGGGAGCTGATCCAGGCACCACAAATTCCACTCCGCAGTCTTCCGACCACGGAGTTCTGCCCTTTTCTGCCAGGCATCAGTACGCAGCAACGGCGCCTCGGAACTGCAGGTCAGGTCAATCTGGCGAGCGGCCTGCCATCGGTATCGAAGAGGTGGCAAGCGGCAGGTTCCATGTCGAGAGACAGAGCTGTGTGCAGCGGAGTCGTATCCGTACCTTCCGTCTGCACGACAAGCGACTGGTTCGATCCGATATCCACATGCAGGATCGTGAGGCCGCCCAGCCGCTCCGCCAGCATTGCTTGGCCGGGGAAGCGTCCATTCGGGTCGATGCGGATATGTTCAGGGCGGATGCCAAGTGTCAGGTTGGCTCCTACCGTTCCGCCGAAGGCCGGCACAGTGATCCTGTGTCCGCCCGGCAGCGCGACGGATATGCCTTGAGGTCCGGTCGATTCGACCACAGCCGGAAGAAGGTTCATCTTCGGCGAGCCGATGAAGCCGGCCACGAAGATATTTGCCGGTCGGTTGTAAAGCTCAAGCGGCGAACCGACCTGCTCGATGCGACCGGAGTTCAGGACCACGATCTTGTCGGCCATGGTCATCGCCTCGATCTGATCGTGGGTAACGTAGATCATCGTTGCCGCCAGCCGCTCATGCAGCCGCATCAGCTCCAGCCGCATGTTGACGCGCAAAGCGGCATCGAGATTGGACAAGGGTTCGTCGAAGAGGAAGATCTTCGGATTGCGTACGATCGCCCGGCCGATGGCCACACGTTGCCGCTGACCGCCCGACAGGTCCTTCGGCCGACGGTCGAGCAGATGCGCGAGCTCAAGAACCTCGGCAGCTTCCCTGACCTTGCGATCACGGTCGGCCGGGGAAACGCCTGCGATCTTCAGCGCAAAACCCATGTTCTCGGCGACCGTCATGTGCGGATAGAGCGCATAGGACTGGAAGACCATCGCCAGGCCGCGTTGCGACGGGTCCACGTCGTTGGCGCGGGCGCCATCGATCATCAGATCACCGCCGGTGATCTTCTCCAGGCCGGCGATCATGCGCAACAACGTAGACTTGCCGCAGCCGGACGGGCCGACAAAGACCACGAATTCACGGTCGTCCACATCCAGATCGATGCCCTTGATGACTTCGAGCGCGCCATAGGTCTTGCGGGCGTCGCGCAGCTTGAGATTAGCCATTGCTGGCCTCCTTTCTTTCGATGGATGAACTGGCGCCAATGTCTGCCTCTTGCCCGAGGATGAGGCTGGCCGCGCCGATCAGGCCGGCATGACGCCCGAGCTGGGCGGCAACAATGGGGACCCCGCGATAAGCCGGCATGGCGCGTTCGCGAACGGTCGCCACCACAACTTCCTGCAGAAGATCGAAGCCATGCGAGATACCGCCACCCATTACCAATATGTCTGGCGAATAGAGATGCAGCAGATTGGTAAAGCCGATGCCGAGCCAGCGCGCTTCCGCATCCAGCAATTCCATCGCCAGCACATCGCCCTTTCGTGCAGCCTCAACGACATGCCGCCCGCTGACGTCGCCATCGCTGGCAATCGCACGCATCAGCGAGCCGTCGAATTTCCGGGTCCGTGCCGTTGCATGACGCCCCAAAGCCGTTCCCGAGGCAACGGCCTCGAAACAACCGATCGCGCCACAAAAGCACCGCTCCCCTTCGTTCGTGATGGTCATATGCCCGATCTCGGCCGCTAGGCCGCGCCGGCCGTGCAAAGTCCGGCCGTTGGCGATCACGCCGCCGCCGATACCCGTGGAGACCGTCACGAAAACCATCGAATCCGCGCCGCGACCCGCTCCGTAGTGCCATTCGCCGAGGGCTGCCGCATTCGCGTCGTTCCCCAGCCGGACCGGCAGTTCGAAGCGATCGGAGAGAATGGTCGCCAGCGGCACCTCATGCCAGCCGATAAGCGTCGGCGGCCCGATGACGATACCGGCCTCGGGGTCGAGCGGTCCCGGTGCGCCGACACCTATGCCGATGGGAGAAAGGTCGGGCGTTTGCGCCAGCACCTCGGCTGCGAGCTGTTCCATTTGCCGCGTCACTGCGGCAGGTCCATCGGCGGCCGCCGTCGGCACGGCCGAGAAGGCCAGAAGGCTTCCTGCCTCGTCGACGAGTGCGGCGCGAAGCTCCGTTCCGCCGAGATCAAAGGCAAGGGCAACCTTGTTCACGCAACCCCGCTTTCCAAGCCATGGAGCCAGGCGATGCGGCTGGCTAGATCCTTGTCGCCGAAGGCGAGCGAGCCGAGAACAACCGTCTGCGCGCCGGCCTTGCGCAGGAGCGGCACGGTCTGCTCGCGGATGCCGCCATCGGCCGCAAGGATGATCTGGTCCTCACGACCGGATTGCTTGAGCAAGTCACGCGCTTCCAAGAGCCGGTCGCATGCCCTATCGGAAAGGCTCTGCCCCTTGACGCCGATGGACGTGCCAAGCAGCGTCACGAAGGCAACATGATCGATGAACGGCTTGATCGCCGAAACCGGCGTTTCCAGCCGCAGCACCACCCCTGCTTCGGCGCCAAGCTTTCTTGCGAGCCCTGCAGCACGCAACCCCGCCTCGCCATTCTCGGCGTGGACGCTGATCAGATCGGCTCCCGCCTCGATGAATTGGCGCGTCTGTTCCTCGACGATTTCACCTTCGACCATCAGATGCACATGGATGGGCTTGGCGGTCGCTTTGGCGATGCGGGCGACGAAATCCGGAAAGAACAGGAATCCCGGGGTAAAGCGGGCGTCGGCGACATCGATATGGTGCAGGTCGACAAAGGGCTCGATCCGCTTCAGATCGGTTTCCATATTGGCAAGATCCGCCGACCAGAGCGAGAACTCGCCGAGCAATCGGTTACGGGGCAGTGCGGCGATGGCAGCCGGGCCGGAAAGAGGTTTGGATGTCATGATCGAAAGGGGCTCCGGATTGAACTGGATGCAAGGAAATCGGTGATGGCGCCTTGGATTTCGGCGAAATGCCGCGCCTTGTCGGCGGTCTTGGCAGTGACTTCGATGTAGCGCGCGCCGGGAACGGTTTCGGCGAGCGTGAGGGCGCAGGAGAGCGGATGGATCGCATCCTGTTCGTTTCCGATGACCAGCGTCGGAACTTTGATGGCTGCCGTGTCGGCCTTCGATACGCCAGGCCCATCGGCGGCGATGTCGCCAAGGACGGATGCGAAATCGAAGGCGTCCGGCCGCTCGAAATAGCCGAGCAGCGAAGAGAAATTGTCGGGCGCCTCGGACGCGATCCGACGCCCGATTTCCGAGGCGATAAAGCGTTCCCTGGCTTCCGCAACCGGATGTGAACGGATCAGGGCCGCAACGGCGCGACCAGGCTCGAGATTGTCCGGTGATGCCTCGAATATCCAGGCAGGACGCACGAGAACGAGTCCCGCGACACGGCCGGGGTGATGATGGGCAAGATGCAGCGCAATGGCCGCTCCCATCGAAATGCCGCCGACAACGAAACGGTCAAAGCCGTATTCGGTGGCCGCTGCCAACACGTCCTCGGCGAACATATGGATCGAAAAAGGTCGCGCGCTGCCAAGCGACGAGGCGCCATGCCCGCGGCACTCCAGCGTCAGTCGATGGATATCCGCGGAGGTTGGAACATTCTGTGCTACCTGTGCCTCGTCAGCGCCAAGACCGTGCTGAAAGACGACCGGAAGCCCCTGCCCTTCGCGATAGACGGCAAGGCTTGCATCGGCACGCATGAATGACGTCTTTCCCATCAGATCAGCCCCTTAAGGAACGCTGCAACGCCGAGGGCCTCGGGCGCCGAGAGGCCATGCGTGACGAGTGGGCCGTCGAAGCCCACGGCCCGCAACCGTGCAATGAAATCAGGAAAATCGACGACGCCCTGCCCCGCGGTTGCGAAGCGACCATCGGCATGACGATCCTTGGCATGCGCGAGAGCTATATGGCCCGCCGCGGTTTCGACCGCCTTCTCGACGATCACCCGCGCCTGCTCCGGCGTCGCCTGCTCGAACAGATTGGCGGGATCGAGCACGATGCGCAGCCGTCGCGATCCCATTTCCTCGATCAGCCGCCTGGCGTCCTTAGCCGACGTGACAATATTGGCTTGCTCCGGCTCGATGCCGAGATCCACACCATGCCGTTCCGCCAGTTCCAGAGCTTTCGACATTTCAGCCGCCATGTCGGCCCAGGCGGCGGGATCGCCGTTGTCGGGATGATGGGCCCATTGGTCGTTCGGGTCGCGCGTACCGGTGCAAAGCGTCACGAGCGGAATGGAGAGTGCCGCCGCCGTCTCGATGACGACGGCGAGTTGGGCCATGCCCGTTCGACGCACGGATATGTCCGGATGGGCCATGTTGTAGGTGCCGGAGAGAGCTGCAAGCGAGATCCCGGTGGCGCGCACTGCCGTCCGGATTTCCGCAAGCGTCGTCTCAGCGACGGCACCGGGCATCGAGGGCAGTCCGCAGCAAGCGAGATTGAACTGCACACATGCGTAGCCGCTGCCGCGCACGGCCGAGAGAACACCGAGCGGCTCGGTCCCCGGAAAGGTCTTGGCGAATATCCCGATCTGCATCAGACCGCTCCCGTGACCGATGCAAGTTCGACCCGCTCGCCCCGTTCCACCGATCGGGCGATCGCCACCATCGCGCGGATCGAAGCCAGACCGTCCTCGACGTCGGCCCCGCGCATCGGCGCACCATTCAACGCCGTATCAGCGAGGCCTTCGAGCTGCCGGCGGAAGAAATGGCCGTCGGCACCGAGCGGCTTCCTAGTGGTCGCATCCTTCTCATGGAAAATCTCGACCTCGCTCGAGCGGAAGTACCAAGGATTGAAGGTCTTGGCGAGGATCGAGCCGTTTTCACCATAGAGCTGGAAGCCCTCATGCCAATCCATGCGCACGGCAACGGTCAGATCCAGATGGCCGAGCGCGCCACTGGCGAATTCGGTTTCCACGAACCAGCAGTAAGCACCGGCTCGTTCTAGAAGCCGAGCGCGCACTGCAACGATATCGCCGCAGAAGAAACGCGCGGTGTCGACCAGATGCGAGCCATGCGCCAGCATGAAATATTGCCGCAGGTCGGCCTTCGGATTACCGACCGGCTTGCGCGCAAGCTTGCTGGTGACAGGCAAGGGCTGCACCGCATCCGTATTGGTATAGCGATGGGTGGAATCGCAATACCAAGCCTTCATCGCAAAGATCTGGCCGATATCGTCGCGGACGAAATCACGCGCCGCCTCCAGCGCAGGATCGAAGCGCTTCATGTGCCCGACCTGCAGAATCCTGCCGGAGCAGCGCACGGCCTCGGCAAGTTGCAGGCCCTCCTCGATCGACACGCCAATGGGTTTCTCGCAGAGCACATGCTTTCCGGCTTCCAGCGCCTTGATGGACATCGGCACGTGATAGGCGTCGGATGTCGCGACGATCACGGCCTCGAGATCGGGATCGGCGAGCATTTCATCATAGTTGTCGTATATCTTCTGCGGCTCGTAGGTCGCGCCCATGCGTGCCAGGAGATCGGGCGCCGCATCGCAGATCGCATAGAGATCGGCATTCCTGGCCTTCACGCAGGATTCCAGGTGCGCGAACTGGGCGATCGGCCCGCAGCCGAGCACTCCGACGCGAAGACGGCGATTTTCCTTTTCGATCATGGTTCTCTTCCTTATGCGCCGTAGCCGCGCATGGTTTCGCGGTTGGCTCTGACCGCGGCGGCAGGGTCGGCGGCTGCGGTTTCGGATTCTTCCTCCAACACCAGCCAGCCATTGAAACGCGGCGCTGTGGAGACGAGATCGATCACGGCAGGCGTGTCGAGAATACCCTTGCCGAGCATCGCCCATCGGTCATTGGCGTCGACGTCCTTGAGGTGCAGGTAGCGGATGCGATCCTGGTAGGCGCGCATCGTATCGAGCATGTCAGCATGTCCGCGCAGGATATGGCCGGTATCCGGCACCCAGCCGACCAGGCTCGGGTCGAGCAAGGCGAAGATGCGGTCATAATCGGCGCGGTCGAACAGCAGAGTATTGTGATGCGAACTCGGATGTACGGCGACATCGACGCCGCTGGCTTTGCCGAGTTCTCCGGCGCGATTGTAGAAGTCGCCGGCGATGGCGAACTTGTCATCGCGCGGGCCGTCTGAGACGACGGTGGCCGAGCCGATGGAGACGAGTGCGCCCGGAAAATGGGCGGCGTAGTCGATCCAGCGCCGCGCCGTCGCAAGATCGTCCTTAGTCGCATCGGCGACCGTGAAGCCGCTCTTCGAGCCGAAGGCGAAGGAAACGAGCGTCAAGCCGTGGCTTTTCAACGCGCTCGCGAAAGCATGGGGGTCTGCCGCGTAGCGGCCGATCATCGTATCGGTGATTTCGATGCCGAGATAACCGCCGGCGGATATGGCCGACAACAGATCGTCGGCCGTTCCTCGCCAGGCATCGCCGAGCATTTCCCACGTAAATGTCTGGCAGCCGACTTTTATGTCCTTGCTCATTCCCGCTATTCCTTGATTCCGCCTTGGGTCAGGCCTTCGATGATGTGTCGTTGGAAGAAGAGCACCAAGACAATGAGCGGCACGGTGACGACAGCCGATGCGGCGGCGATGTCTCCCCAGGGCACGTAATATTGATTGGTGAAATTGGCGATGCCGACCGGGATCGTCTGGCTGTCGCTATCCGAGGTGAAGGCCAGCGCGAAAAGGAACTCGTTCCAGGCGGTGATGAAAGCAAGCAGGCCTGTCGTGACCAGGCTCGGCAGCGACATCGGCAGGATGATATGCCAGAGCAGGCCGACCGGACCGACGCCGTCCATGCGGGCCGCCTCGTCGATCTCGCGCGGCAATGTCTCGAAGTAGCCGAACAGGACCCAGGTCACCAACGGCAGTCCGAGTGCGAGATAGGTGATGATCAACGCCGTATAGGTATCGAGCAACCCGAGATCCGACGCAATGAGATAGAGCGGGCCGACCAGCGCGATCTGCGGAAACATCGACACCGAAAGAATGACCGTGAGGATGCCGAAGCGCCCCCTCACATCGAGGCGCGACAGCGAAAAGGCGGCGAGCGAGCCGACGATCAGGCAGAGAGCCGTGGTCGACAACGCGACGATGAGCGAGTTCATCACATAGTGATGCAGGCCTTTTTCGATGAAGGCGTTATAGTAATGCTCCAGCGTGAACGGGTTCGGAATGAGCGAGGGCGTTCCCTCGGTCAGTGCCTTGTCGAGCTGGAACGAGGTTGAGAACTGCCAAAGGAACGGGCCGGCGGACCAGATGAGGATAAGCAGTGCGCCGAAGTAGATGACGAGGCTTTGAAAGACGGAGCGGCTTTCGTTCATGTCGTCTTCCTTATCTGCCGCACGAGGAAGATGCAGAAGACAACGGCGATCAGCCCCTCCGTGATGAACATGGCGGTCGAGACGGCCGAGCCATAGCCGAACTGAAGCGTCGAAAAGAGCACCTTGTAGGACAGCGTCGAAAGCGTCTCGGTGGAATCGGCCGGGCCTCCGCCCGTCAGCACATAGACCAGATCGAAGACACGGAACGCATCGAGCGCGCGAAAGAGGCCGGCAATCAGCAGCGTCGGCATCAAGAGCGGCAGCCGGATATGCCAGAAGATCGTCCAGGCTCGCGCGCCGTCCATGCGGGCGGCCTCGACCAGGGATTTCGGAACGGTTTGCAGCCCTGTCAGCAGCAGAAGCGCCATGAACGGCGTGGTTTTCCAGACGTCGGCAAGGATGATCGTCGTCAGGGCCGTATCGGGCGAGCCGTACCAGTTGACGTTCTGGTCGATCAGCCCCGCATGCAGCAGGATGAAATTGATGATGCCGTGCTGACCATCGAAGAGCCAGCCGAACATCTTCGATGTCACGACGGTCGGCATGGCCCAGGGCACGAGCATGGCGGCGCGGATCATGCCGCGGCCGGCGAAGGTCTCGCAAAGGATCAGCGCCATCGCAAGGCCGATGAACGTCTCAAGCCCGGTCGAGATCACGGTGAACCAGATGGTGTGCCACCAGGCATTCCAGAAAGGCGGATCGGCCAGCAATTGCACATAGTTGGCGATGCCGATGAAATCATTGTCCTGAGTGATCAGCGAGCGATTGGTGAAGGACAGATAGAGGCCGTTGAAGATCGGATAGAAGGATACCGATGCGAGCGAGATGAAAGCCGGTAACAGCAGCAGCCAGGGCCAGAGGGCGCTTGGCAGCGCCCTCGATTTGCCTGGGGTTCGCTCGGACGCGGGAACCGTCATCGTTACGGCCATTTCAGCCAACGATCTTGTTGATCTGG
Source organism: Rhizobium sp. SG570 (assembly GCF_012275345.1). Lineage (NCBI taxonomy): Bacteria > Pseudomonadati > Pseudomonadota > Alphaproteobacteria > Hyphomicrobiales > Rhizobiaceae > Rhizobium > Rhizobium sp. SG570. The sequence continues at coordinate 161,547 of NZ_JAAZQI010000014.1, forward strand.
GTAGCCGCCGCCTGCAGTTCCGCCTTGACGTTGCCGCTGACCAGCGCCTTCGAGATGCTGGACTGCAATGCCAGCGTCACCTTGGCATATTGCGGCGTGATCGGCCGCGGTGTGGCGCCGGTGAAGACGCTCTGGAGGCTCGCCATGAACGGCTGCTCGGCCTTCAGCTTTGCATCCTGGAATATCGCCGGACGCGAGGGTGCAAGACCGAAATTAAGGGCCAGCCGGGTTTGGGTTTCCGGCGACGACATCCAGGTCAAGAATTCGATCGCCGCTTCCCGCTTCTTGGAATTGGCATTGATGCCCAGCTGGTAGCCGCCGAGGCACGCGGCACTCTTGCCGCCGGCAAAATGCGGCAGCGGAGCGACGGCAACCTTGTCGACGACATGCGAGGCCTTTGGATCCTGCGCGATCGGATAGACATAGGACCAGTTGCGCATGAACATCGCCTCGCCCGACGTAAACGGCTGGCGAGAAGGCTCCTCATCCCAGGACAGGACGTTCTGAGGGCTGACCTTCGTCTTGTTGATGGTGTCATAGAGGAACTGGATCGCTTCGACGGCAGCATCATCGCCGATGACCGAGGATTTACCGTCGGCGGAAAGGATGGAACCTCCGTTGGACGCGATGATTTCGACGGCGTCGCAGATCAGGACTTCCGCCTGTTTGCCCTGCCAGAGATAGCCGAACTTGGCGTCGCCGGCCTTCTGTGCCTCAGCCGCGATCGTTGCCATGTCGGCCCAGGTTTCCGGCACCTTGCCGCCATGCTTCTCCACCAGATCCTTGCGATAGTAGAACATGCCGGAATCGACGAACCACGGCAGCGCGGTGAGTTTGCCGCCATAGGTGCAGGCGGCGACCGTACCGGGGAAGTATTCGGCGCGCTTGTCCTTCGGGAAATATTCGTCGAGCGGCAAGGCCCAGCCCGCGGCCGCAAAGCCTGCGATCCAGATGACATCCTGGCTGAAGACATCAGGCGTCCCATTGCGGCGTGCCAGCTGCTGGACGAGCCCCTGATAGACTTCTGTCGACGAGCTTGGCGGCGGCAGCTCGATGAACTTGACGGTCACCCGGCTTTGCGACTCGTTGAAAGCCTTGACGAGATCGCCAAGCCCTTCCTTGCCGAAGAAGCTGGCACTGGCAAAGCTGATTTCCGTCCGGTCGGCGGCGCGCGCCGGGCGGATGCCAAAGCCGGACGCAACGCTAAGTGTCGCCGCGCCCGCCGCACCGAGCAGCAGCTGGCGGCGGTCGAGCATCATCGATTGGCTGATCATCTTGGAGTCAGCCGGCGTCTTCTTGAAACCTCTCATGTTTCCCTCCCAGGAAGACTGGCGACCTCCGTATCTCCGCGCCAGTATTCGCACATGTTTCATAAAAAATTGTCGCGCGTCAAGAAATAAGATGCTTTAAATCACATCTGGAATCGTCGTTCGGGTGCGTCGACGCGCCGCGAACGAATGAAGTGCATCAGGGAGGATTGAAAATATGACAGGAAATTCAAAGGAAAAGCTCGGCGTCGGAGTCATTGGCTGCGGCAATATCTCCATGACTTATCTGCGCAATGCGGCGCTGTTTGCCGGCGTCGAATTGCGCGCCTGCGCCGATATATCGGCCGATGCGGCCGCACTGCGCGCTCGTGAATATGGCATTCGCGCCTTGAGCGTCGACCAGCTGCTCGCCGATCCAGAGGTCGATCTGGTCCTGAACCTCACGGTTCCCGCCGTGCATTTCGACGTGACCATGTCGGCCCTGTCTGCCGGCAAGCATGTCTTCACCGAGAAGCCGCTCGCGACATCGGCGGCCGACGGCCGCCTCCTTGTGAAGGAAGCCAGGCGCCGCGGCTTGCGGCTGGGCTCGGCCCCCGACACATTCCTCGGCGCGGCGGGCCGTCGGGCACGGCGCTTGATGGAGGAAGGCGCGATCGGTCGTCCGGTCAGCGGTACGGCCTTCATGATGGGGCGCGGCATGGAGCACTGGCACCCCAATCCGCACTTCTACTACCAGCCGGGCGGCGGTCCTGTCTTCGACATGGGCCCCTACTATCTGACTATGATGGTGAACCTGCTCGGGCCGGTCGTGCGCGTCATGGCGATGGCGACGAAGGGCCAGGAAGAACGCCTCATCACCGCCGATGGCCCTTTCAAGAACACGAGCTTTAAGGTCGGCACACCGACCAATGTTCTCTCGCTGCTGGAATTCGCATCCGGCGCCACGGTCAATTTCGGCGCCTCGTGGGACGTCTTCCGCCACTCCAATCATCCGATCGAACTGCATGGCACCGAGGGGTCGCTGCGCCTGCCCGACCCCGACACGTTCGGCGGAACGGTATCCCTGTCCGAGCGTGGCGCCGATTGGCGTGATTTCGATAGTGACGGCGAGCTCTATGGCAAGAGGAATTGGCCATATGCGGCGCCGGATCGGGCAAATTACCGCATGCTTGGCGTTGCCGACCTCGCGCGCTCGCTTGAGGAGAACCGGCCGCCACGGGCATCCGGCGAGCTTGCGCTGCATGTACTCGAAATCATGGAGGCCATTCTGGCTTCAGGAGAAAGTGGACAATCCGTCAGGATTGCGGGCGATCTTACGCAGCCGCCATTGCTCGGCGAGGACGAAGCGCGCAGTCTTCTCGCCTGACGCCAGCCAGGGGACGCTGATATGACCAAACAGCCCGATGAAAACGCCCGACAGCTTCTCGATCTTGGCAAGAGATCGAAGCCTCGCGTATTCGAAGATGGTACGCCCGAACAAGCCCGCCTCGATTACAATGCCGGCTTCCTCTCGGTTCAAGGCGCCAAGGAGACCGTAACCTCGTTAGAGGACAGGCAGATCGACGGTCCGAACGGCCGGATCAATCTGCGCCTCTATCGTGGCATCGATACGCCATCGCGGGATGCCGCCGCCCTGCTCTATCTCCACGGCGGCGGCTGGATGCTTGGCAATCTCGATTCGCATGATGAGATTTGCCGATGGTTCGCCAATATCGCGCGGTGCGTCGTCATCTGCCCGGACTACCGTCTGGCGCCCGAACACAGGTTTCCAGTCGGCTTGGCGGACTGCGCGGCGACATTGACCTACATGGCTCGGAATGCGGCCGAACTCGGCATCGATCCCCTGCGCATAGCGGTCGCCGGAGATAGCGCCGGCGGCAATCTTGCGGCGGTTCTGGCGCTGATGGCGCGCTCTGGCGAAGTGCCGACGCTTGTGGCGCAGCTACTGATCTATCCCAATACCGATGCCGCACAGACGGCGGACAGCTATCGTCGCCATGGCGAAGGTTTTGGCCTGACGTTGTCAACGATGCGATGGTTTCGCGATCACTATGTCCGCAGCAGTGCGGATATCCTCGATTGGCGAGTTTCGCCGCTGCGCGCGGAAAGTCTGGCGGATGTCGCCCCCGCCTTCGTCCTCCTTGCGGAGTACGACATCCTTGCCGACGAGGGCCTCGCCTATGCCGAGCGTCTGCGAGAAGACGGTGTCCCCGTGGTACTTCGCCAATGGCCCGGGCAGATCCACGGCTTCGTCTCGATGGGCAAGTACATTCCCGTCGCACGCCAGGCGGTCGAGGAAGCGGTTGCGGCATGGCGCGGCTTCGAAGAGGTTTCCGATCAAACGAAGCCTTGAGGCAGCGTCAGGCCGATTGCCTCATGACCAGCGTGCCGTTCAGGCGGACCATGGGCGCGACCGCCTGAGCCGGCTCATCCGTATCGCCAAGAAGCGCCAGCAGCGAATCGACGCTGTTTGCCGTCATGGCGGCGAAATCCTGTGCCATCGTCGTCAGCGGCGGGCAGGTATAGCGGCTCAGCGGATGATCGTCATGCGCGGCTATCCGCAGATCATCGCCCTTCTTACGTCCGACTTTCAGCCCATGCGCGAAAGCGGCGGCCATGACGCCGAAGGCGAGACGATCGTTGGCGCACAGAATGGTCCGGCGCGGCAGGGTGTTCGCATTCAGGATGTCGTCCATCTGATGGTAACCGACATGCTCGAACTCCCAGGTGTAGGAGGCCGTCGTCTTGATCACCAACGGCTCATGGCCGGAGGCCTCCATCGTGGCGATGTAGCTCGCCAGTCTCTCCGGCGAGTTGTGATTGACATGAGGAATATCAAGATAGGCCGGCGCTTCGCCGGACCGGCAGAGATATTCGACGATCGTCGCGACGCTCTGCCTGTTGTCATTGCCGATGAAAGGCGTATTCCCCTCGATGTAGGTGTCGAAATAGACGATCGGCACATTTTGCGCCAACCTCTCGAACGCCCGCGGATGGGACGTCTGTCCGAGCGGCGCGGCCACGGCACCTGCGACCTTCAAGGAGAGCATCGTGTTGACGGCTTCCCTCTCCAGTTCCGGCAGACCATGCGAGGAAAACACGATCGGCCAATAGCCTTCGTCGCGCAGCCTCAACTCGAGACGATTGACCATCTCCGCATAGAATGGATCGGTCAACGCCGGAACGAGAATGCCGATATTGCGGGTTCTCTTCCGGTTGAGATTTCGTGCATAGATGTTCGGCTGATAGTTGGACGAACGGAGAGCAGCTTCGATCAGAGCACGCGTTACCGGCTTCACACTGGTCGGATCGTCGAAATATTTGGAAAGCGTGGGACGGGAGACGCCGCAGGACTTTGCGAAATCCTCCATTGTCTTATGCGTCATTTTTTCCATCGAATGCCGACCATCCTGCCTGAGCCGAACCGCTCGCTTTTCCCGTTATGCGTCCACCCGAAAGCAAGCGCAATCGACGACACAAATTCCGGTAAAGTTTTCCGGAACTTACGTCATGCAAAAATATTACGTGCGCAAATTTATTAATTGACGCACAAAAGTTCAAGTCTTAGAAACTTGGCCGGTTCAAAGGCTTCGCGCCGCCAAAATTGAAACCACCACGAAGTGAGTTCAGCCTGCATGAAAAAGCTCGTCAGTGCCGGAGAGATCGTCGTCGAAATCATGGCGGATCGGGTCGATCAAAGCCTTGCCGAGCCCGGACTGCTGCACGGTCCCTTTCCTTCCGGTGCGCCGGCGATCTTTATCGCCCAGGCTGCACGCCTTGGCCAGCCGGCTGGCCTGATCAGCGCGGTGGGCGATGACGATTTCGGCCATCTCAATATCGATCGATTGCGGGACTGGGGCGCGGATGTCTCCGCCATTGCCGTCCACAAGGGACAGGCGACGGGCACGGCCTTCGTTTCCTATCGGGCCGACGGTAGCCGCCACTTCGTCTTCAACATCAAGAACAGCGCGGCCGGATCGATCGAGATCGACGAAGCGGCCGTGGCACTTCTGGCCGGTGCCGATCATTTCCACGTCATGGGCTCCTCGCTATTTTCCGAGAGGGCGACGTCAGTCATTCTCTCGGGTATCGAAATGGTCAAGCGCAAGGGCGGCACGGTCTCCTTCGATCCAAACATCCGCAAGGAGATGATCGAGCTGCCCGGCATGCGCGAGGCGCTGACCAAGGTTCTGATGTTGACCGATATTTTCCTGCCGAGCGGCGAGGAACTGTTCATCTTCACCGATGCCGCCGACGAGGCTTCGGCGGTAACCGAAATGCTGGCGTGCGGCATTTCGGCGGTGATCGTCAAAAAAGGCTCTGCGGGTGCCGTCTATTACGACCGGCATCGTCAGGTCACGGCCCAGGGCTTTCCTGTCACAGAGGTTGATCCAACTGGTGCAGGTGATTGTTTTGGCGCGGGATTCGTCTCGCTCTGGCTCCGTGGCGCTCATCCCGAAGACGCTTTGCGCATAGCCTGCGCGTGTGGGGCGCTGGCCGTCACGCGCAAGGGGCCGATGGAAGGAATCGCAACGCTCGCCGAGGTGCAGGCATTCCTTGATGACGCAATCGGGAGGCCTTCGCCATGAATGCGACGCGACGGCTGGCAAGAATGCCGCAACGCCGCGCCGAGGGATTGACAACCGGTATCACCTCCGTCTGCTCTGCACACCCGCTTGTCATCGAGGCAGCGTTGACGCATGGCAAAGCCAGAAATGCCGATGTGCTCATCGAGGCGACCTGCAATCAGGTCAATCAGGATGGCGGCTACACCGGCATGACGCCTGCCGATTTCCGGACCTTCGTCGAGGCGATTGCCGCAAAGGTCGGGTTCGCTCCGGACAGGCTCATTCTGGGCGGCGATCATCTCGGTCCCAATCCATGGAAGCATTTGCGCGCCGATGAGGCGATGTCGAAGGCGAAGACAATGATCGACGCCTTTGCCGCTGCCGGCTTTACCAAGCTCCATCTCGATACCAGCATGGCCTGCGCCGACGATCCGCAGGCACTGCCCGATGCGACGATCGCGGCCAGGGCCGCGCAATTGGCCGAGGTATCGGAAGCCCGGGTCCGTCAATCCGGAACGCAGGCTCCAAGCTACATCGTCGGCACCGAAGTCCCTGTTCCCGGCGGCGCGGTCGAGGCGCTGGACCATATGCACATAACCACGCCGGACGATGCGCTCGCGACGGTGGAACTGCATCGCCAAGCCTTTGCTCAATTGGGTCTCGACGAGGCCTTTGCGCGGGCGATCGGCGTTGTCGTCCAGCCCGGTGTTGAATTCGGCAATGCCGAGGTGATTGGCTATCAGCGCCGGCCAGCCGCCAGCCTGGCCGCCACCTTGAACGACATGCCGCAATTCGTGTTCGAGGCGCATTCGACCGACTACCAGAGCGCCGAGGCGCTTCGAGATCTTGTCAGCGACGGCTTTGCGATCCTCAAAGTCGGCCCCTGGCTGACCTTCGCCCTTCGCGAAGCCCTGTATGGCTTGAACTCGATCGCCGAAGTGCTTGCTCCGCGCGCGATTGGCCAAACGCTGCCGGCAGCGATGGAACAGATCATGTTATCCTCACCCGAACACTGGCAAAAATACTATCCGGGCGATGCGCGCGAGCAGTTTATCCAGCGGCACTACTCTTTCAGCGACCGCATTCGTTATTACTGGGCTATGCCTGCTGCACAGGGGGCGGTGGATGAGCTGATGTCGGCCCTCGAAAGGCGCATCATCCCGCGCCCCTTGATAAGCCAATATCTCGGCCATCTGGAGCCCATGATTGCCGATGGATCGGTCATGCCGGAGGCGCGGGCTCTCGTGCTCGCCAACGTCGTCCGTGTGCTCGACATCTATGCCGGTGCGATCGACGGCGCGACCCGGCAATAGCGTAGCGTTGAACGGCTCATGCAAGCTTTCTCGAGATGAGAAGAGGCCCAGACGAGGCAATCTCCAGCGCCAGATGGTCATAGTTTTCGATGCTTGGATGCCGAGTGATGAGCGGTGCGCGGTGGGTCGCGCTGATCACGAGTACGGAAGCGCCGGCGGTTTCGGCGGCTTCGACGCCGGCGGGAGCGTCCTCGAAAACGAGACATTCCTCAATGGGTTGCGCCAATGTCTTCGCAGCCAGCAGAAAGCAATCAGGCGCCGGTTTGCCGTTCTGTACGTCCTCGCCGGCGATCAGCACCGGCGGCCAGGGAAGGCCGGCTGCTTCGAGGCGGACCCTGGCCAGTTCCCGTGGAGCGGAGGTGACGATCGCCCAGCGATCCCGAGGCAGGCTCTCCAGGAAATCTAGTGCACCCATGATCGGCTCAACGCCGACCACATCGTCGATCTCAGCCTGGGTCAGAAACCTGACCTCCTCCGCCGGATCAATCCCCGACAGGCCGAGCCGGGTGATCGTTTCAATCGCCTTTCTGCCATGAACGGTGGCCAACAGGCTTTCTGCATCGACACCTCGCCGCTCCGCCCACGCTGTCCAGACCCGCTCGGCAACCGCAATGGAGTTCAGGATGGTTCCATCCATATCGAACAGGAAGGCGCCGAAGGAGCGGCCGGAAAAAAGCGTCACGGCTGATCCTCGGTTTTCTGATTGGACGACAGTCGGTCAAGGATCGCCTGCGCGGTATTGGCATCGGTGACCAGCGCGTTGATCATCCCGGATCGCGCCGCTCCGATAATGCCGGGTGCCTTGCCCGGAGTGGCGGCAACGGCAATGCACAGGGGCACCTTTCGCAACTGTTCCGGCGAGGCCGCGATCATCCGTTCCTCGCCGTCCCAATGCAGGATCTCGCCGGCTTCGGTGACATAGTGGCGCAATACGTCGCCTGCGGCATGGCTCAGCGCCCTTTCTCCCGGCAGCGCTGCCGTCGCCTCGGATGGGTTCGACGCGTGCGTCAAACCGACGCCGACGATCGCCGCATCCAGCCTGTCCCAGAGCGACGTCACCTGCTGCACCGTGGGATCGGCGAGGAAAGCGTCCCTGAGTTCGGTGGAGGAGACATAGGGGGCATGCAGGAAATGCGGCATGCCGCCCATCTGGGCGGCCGCCTGACGCACGAATTCATTGATCTGGAAGTGTGCCGCTGCCTGCTGCATGCCGCCATTGAGGGCGACGGTAATAATTCCGGGCAATTGCGGCAAGCCGGCAAGCGTCACCTCCCGCACCGCCCTTCCCCAGCCGATGCCGAGCGTCGAGCCCGAGCGCAGCCCCGCCTGCTGCATGAGCGAGCCGACCGGAGCAGCAAGCGCGCTCAAGACGTTGGACGACGGCGTGTCGATCACCGCGGCCGTGCGCAATTTCAGACCATCGATCAGTGCGGCGCTCAGATCTTCCGACGGCGAATGATCGATTACCTCGATCCTGACGATCCCGACCGAGCGAGCCCGCTGCAGCAGCCGCGAGACCGTGGCCGTCGATAGGCCAAGCTTCTTGGCGATATCCACCTGCGACATGTCGGACTGGTAATGCAGCTTGGCGACGGTATGCAGCAAAGCACGATTTGCTGCAGCCTCCTGCGACTGAGATGAATTCAGGTTGAAATTCCTTTCTGCAATGTGTTACACATTTCCTGCTTGAGGAGTTATCGCTCAAAACAGCCGATTTCGCAACGCTTATGCGGCGGCACATGCGCACCCTCAATATCAGAGGTTTGGCCTCTCCTGGGAGTGGAGAAGTCAAACCGGCATCATTGCCGTTTCGCACGGCGGGAGGAAGGATCAGATGACGAGATTGACCACAGCGGAAATGCGCGGCTATCAACAGATTTGCGGTAGCGATGGCGCCATGATGGTGATTGCCTGCGATCAACGCGGCGGCATGCGCAGCCTGTTGGCCAAGGACCCGGCGGAACAGGCCGCCATCTCCGACAAGGTATTGGGCGACACCAAGGCCGATATCGCCCGTTTCCTGGCAAGCAAGGCGTCCTGCGTTCTGGTCGACCCGATCTGCGCGGTGCCTGCACTGGTCGATGATCGGATCATCCAGCGCGATACCGCGCTCCTGATCGGCCTCGATGCTTCTGGTTGGGATACTTCGCCCGAAGGCTATCGTTTGTCGAAGCTGGTTCCCGGCATTTCCGCCCGCCGCGTGCGCCAGCTGGGTGCCACTGGCGGCAAGATCATGGTCTATCTCCGCTCGGATCGCGATGAGGCGAATGTCCGCAACATCGAAATTCTGCGCCAATGCATCGAGGATTTCGCGCGCGAGGATCTGCTGCTCGTCGTCGAGTTCCTCACTTACAAGTTCGAAGATGAGGACGAAGCAGACTACAAGGCCAAGCTGCCCTCACTGATCGTCGGCGGCAGCCGGATCTGCCTGGATTGCGGCGCGAAGGTCTTGAAGATCCCCTATCCGGGCTCGACGGAAGCCTGCGCCGAGGTGACGCGCCTCGCGGGCGATGTCCCTTGGGCTGTCCTGTCCGCGGGCGTCGATCACGCAACTTTCCTCTCGCAGGTCGAGGATGCCATGCGCAACGGCGCCTCCGGCGTCATCGCCGGCCGCTCGCTCTGGAAGGACTGCATTTCCCTGGACCGCACGGTGACTAAGGATCGGCTTGAAACGGTTGCCGTACCGCGGCTTCGCGAAATTCAGGCTCTTATCGCCACACACTTCAAAGGCGCTGGCTCGAAGAGCGCCAATCAGGGGCAGCGCGCCAATGCCTGATATCGCCATCGGCGTGGACATTGGCGGCACGAATATTCGCGCCGCTCTCGTCTCCGATCGCGGCGAGATCCACACGAAACTGTCGGAGCGGACACCGACCGATCCCCTTCAAGTCCTCGAACGCGTGATCGCCATGGCACGCCAGCTCGACCGACCGGACGTTGCTGGCATCGGTCTCGGCATCCCCGGCCGCGTCGATGTCGCCAACCGCGAGATCCTGTCGGGCGGCATCCTCAATCTTGCCGGTCTCAACTTTGCGGAGCGGATCGAGGCGGCTATCGGGAAGAGAGTGGTCGTTGAGAATGATTGCAGCATGGCGCTGATCGCCGAGATGCGCATTGGCGGCGCGAAAGGTTACAGAAACGTCGCCATGCTGACGATCGGAACGGGCATCGGCGGCGCTGTCGCCCATGCCGGCAGCATCTATCACGGCCACAGGGCGGCCGGACAGCTTGGCCATATCTGCGTCTCGCAGGATGGCCCGCCTTGCCCGTGCGGCAGACGCGGTTGTGTGGAGACGTTTAGTTCGGGAACCGCACTGCGCCGTCACATAGCCGAAGCCGGCCTGTCGGCCGCCACCGTCGGCGAGGTTTTCGATTTGGCCGCCGCAGGAAACGACGATGCCAGGCGTGTCTTGCACCAGTGGGCTGCACCGTTGCGCGCGGCCCTCGACAACATCGCAGCGACGATGGATCCGGAAGTCATCCTGCTCGGTGGTGGTCTCGGCTGCGACGCCGCGCGTGCGCTTGCCGACCTCCCGGCGGTCGCTCCATGGTTTTGCCCGGCAATATTGCCGGCCAAGCTCGCCGATGATGCAGGCGTCATCGGCGCCGGCCTGTCGATCTTCAGCAACGCCGGCGGGACGACCGAAAAGCATGTCGTGCTGGTCAACGGCGTGCCGGCCTCGGGAAAGAGCCGGCTTGCCAAGGCGCTGTCCGAGCGCACCGGCTGGCCGATTCTCTCCCTCGACGGCATCAAGAATCCGTTCCTGCAGCATATCGGCCCCGTCGACCGCGACTTCAATCGCACCTTGGGAAAAGCGAGCTACCAGGCGATCTGGTCCTTCATTGCCGATGCGCCGGCCAGTTCGACATTTATCGTCGATGCCTGGTTCGGCTTTCAGCCGAAAGCACAGCTCGAGGCCTATATAGCGGATGCAAAGATCGCGCGGGTAGCCGAACTCTGGTGCAAGGTTCCCGGGACTGTTGCCGGCGAGCGCTATGCCAGCCGCCTGAAAGATCGATTGCCGGGCCATCCGGGCGCCGAATATGTACAGGAACTGATTGCGCTTGCCGATCGTGCCGAGCCCATGGGTTGCGGGGCCGTGATGACGATCGATCAGACGAAGGAGCTGGATATGGACGCTGTCGTGGCGTGGGTTTCGCAGGTGTTCGGCGGCAGCTAATGCGGCCGCCGTCCAGGCGGCCGGTACAGGGTTAGAACAATGTTTGACTGCCGCTCGACGCGATGTCTGCGGCAGATCGTAACGTTGCGGATAGCTTTAAATTGCCTAAACATATCAACCAGATGAACGAAATTCCTTGCAGAAAAAAATTACTTGACGAGCCGCAGTAAGCCACTGATTATCGCTTTGCCGGACGGGGAGGTTCGGCTTCAAGAGGAGGAAGTTATGGAGCGCCGCTCATTTCTAAAGGCTTCGGCCGTGGCATCGCTTGCCACCGGTGTTGCCGCAATCGCCGGCAGTGCCAAAGCCCAGGATAAGAAGTTTACGATTGCCCTCATTCCGGGCCTGACGACCGATGCCTTCTACATCACCATGCGCAAGGGCGCCGAAGCCGCCGCCAAGGCAGTTGGCGCAACGCTCGTGTTCCAGGGCGCGCCCGACTTCAACCCGGTGACCCAGGTGCCGGTTCTTGACGCCGTAATCGCCAAGAAGCCCGACGCGATCCTGATCGCGCCGACCGACAAGGACCAGCTGATCCAGCCGCTGAAAAAGGCTGCTGACGCCGGCATTCCGGTCATCACCGTCGATACCTTCATCGGCACCGGCGTCTATCAGACCGGAAAGGGAGACGCGGATTTTCCGCTGGCCTATATCGCTTCCGACAACCTGCTCGGCGGCGCGATCGCCGCGCGTGCGCTGGCAAAGGCAGTGGGCGAGAAGGGCAAGGTCTACGTTTCCAACGTCAAACCCGGCATCTCGACCACGGACCAGCGCGAGCAGGGCTTCAAGGACGAGATGAAGAAATATCCGAACATCACCGTTCTGGATACGCAGTATAATGACGACGACGCCAACAAGGCGGCCTCGCAACTCCAGGCCGTCTATGCCCGCAACTCCGATCTCGACGGAGTCTTCGGCGCCAATCTGTTCTCGGCCCTTGGCGCAGCCAACGGCGTGCAGCAGGCAGGCCAGACGGGCAAGATCCGCGTGGTCGCCTTCGATGCGCCGACGACGATCGTCGACAACATCAACTCCGGCCTCGTCGATCTGGCGATTGCACAACATCCGGCTGAAATCGGCTATTTCGGCGTCATGGCGGCCTATGCGCATCTGACCGGCAACTCGATCCCGACAGCGATCGGCACCGGCTTCACGGTCATCGACAAATCGAACGTCGCCGACAAGAACGTCGCGAAGTTCATCTACTCCGACTAATCGGTTGAACTCTGTGCCTCGTCCATGGGGCGGGGCACGTCTCTGATCATAATGGAGGGAATGGCGTGACGACTTCTGTACGTCCTCGCTCGAGTTTGGATTCATCCATGAGTATCGAAGATACCGAGGCCCGCAAGGCGGACCAGCATGTGGCGCCGCAGGCGGACCACGGCGACCAGGCAAAAACCGTCATCAATTATATCGCGCAGTTGCGCGCGTGGCTCTTTCTCGCCGCGCTGATCGTGACTTTCGAGATCTGGGCCCGTATCGATTTCGGCGGCACCTTCATCGGCTCGAGTTTCAACTGGCAGTCGGTGGCGGTCTTCGCCGTGGCGCCGCTGCTTCTGGCGATCGGGCAGACCTTCGTCATCATATCAGGCGGCATCGATCTTTCGACCGGCTTCATCATGGGGCTCGCGGCCGTCGTTGCGGCCCATATCACCAATGTCGCCGGCCTTTACATGCCCCTGCCCGTGGCAATGGTATTTGGCGTTCTCGTCGCCATGCTGGCCGCGACCGTGCCCGGCTACATCAACGGACTGCTGATCTCGCGTCTTAAGGTCCCGCCCTTCATCGGTACGCTCGGCATGTTCGGCGTTGCCCGCGGCACGGCCTTCCTGCTTGCGGGCGGCACCACCGTGCCGGTCAAGAACTCCTATTTCGCCGAGCTCGGCAACGGCCGCTTCTACGGCGTGCCCTATCTTGTCATCGTCACGCTCGTCTTCGTCCTCATCATGCATTACCTGCTGAGCCAGACGCGCTTCGGCCAACACAATTATGCCATCGGCGCCAATGCGCAGGCCGCGCGCCGCGCGGGCATCGATATCAAATCGCACCTGCTGCGGCTCTATGTGCTCTCCGCTGCTTGCGCCGGCCTCGGCGGCGCGCTCTACGCGGCCCGCTTTACCGCAGGTGCCGCGCAGGCGGGCGAACCGCTGCTGCTCGATAGCGTCGCTGCCGTCGTCATCGGCGGAGCCAGCCTCTTCGGCGGCTCGGGCACCATCATCGGAACCGTCGCCGGAGCGCTCGTCATCGCCGTCATCCAGTATGGCCTCGTCTTCATGAACGTCGAGCCGTTCTGGCAGTTCATCGCCGTCGGCGTCGTCATCATCATTTCGGTGCTCATCGATCAGGCGCAGCGCCGGTTCAGCGGAGCAAAACAGGATGAATAGCGCAACACCCCTTCTCGAAGTCCGCAACCTCTCGCGCTATTTCGGCGCCGTCCATGCGCTCGACAATTGCTCCATGGTCGTCCGTCCCGGCGAAGTCGTCGCCCTCGCCGGCGACAACGGTGCCGGGAAGACGACGATGATCAAGGCGATCTCGGGCGTCTATCCGCCGACGTCGGGCGAGATCCTGATCGAGGGTAAGCCTGTCACCTTCTCTTCGCCGCAGGACGCGCGCGAGAAAGGCATAGAGACGATCTATCAGGACCTGGCGCTTGCCGACAATCTGACGATCGGAGCCAACATCTTTCTCGGCCGCGAACCGATGAAGAAGCTCTTCGGCTTTCTGCCTGTCCTCGACCGGAAGGCCATGGCGGAGGCGGCGCGCACCACTATGGCGCAGCTCGATTTCCATGTGAAAAGGCTCGACGCGCCGGTCAGCAACTTTTCCGGCGGCCAGCGTCAGGCTGTCGCGATCGGCCGTGCGGTCTACTGGAACGCCCGCATCCTGATCATGGACGAGCCGACCGCAGCGCTCGGGGTGCCGGAACAGCGCAAGGTCGTCGCCCTGATCAAATCATTGAAGGCGCAAGGGCGCGGCGTCATCTTCATCTCGCATAATCTGCAGGATATTTTCGCGGTCTCCGACCGGATCGTCGTCCTGCGGCGCGGCATCGTCGCCGGCGAGCGCAATATTGCCGACACCAATCATGAGGAAGTCGTCAAGCTTATGATCGGCGGTTAGTGTAGCAGCGGCACAATCTCGGATCGCGAATGGGAGCGGCGACGGTGGCATGCTGTCGCCGCTCTGACTATTTGGGCACTTTCGGTGCTTGGTCGCCGTCCCATGAAATTGCATTCATAGGCTGGCCAGAGGGCCGGAAAGTCGATGATCGGCGGATAAACGATGCGGCCGGGAACCGTCGAATTGCCGCCCGACACCACGAACTGCATCCGTTTTAAGCAGCACTGATTATTGCCTTGCAAACACGCATTGGCTGTGCCTGTATATACAGCCAACGGCGGCTGGGTTGACTATGCAGATTATCACTTCCAATGATGCGGCAGCGCTTTTGAAGGATGGCATGACCGTCGCCGCCTCGGCTTTTGGCGGGTGCTGCCATCCCGAAGCCATCTCGGCCGCGGTGGAGGAACGCTTTCTGGCGGAAGGCGGTCCCCGCGGTCTCACGCTGCTGTTTGCGGCGAGCGCCGGTGATCGCAAGACGCGCGGCATGGGCCACTTCGGGCATGAGGGCCTCGCGAAGCGCGTCATTGCCGGTGGATGGCGCGGCACGCCACGGCTCGGGGAACTGGCGCTTGCGGAAAAGATCGATGCTTATTGCTGGCCGCAGGGCGTGATCGCACAGCTCTATCGCGCCATTGCTGCCGGCCAGCCCGGCGTCGTGACCCATATCGGCCTTGGCTCCTTCATGGACCCGCGCAATGGCGGCGGTCGCATGAATGAGAGCACCACCGAAGAGCTGGTGGAGCGCATCAGCCTGCGCGGCCGCGACTGGCTGCTCTATCCTTCCATGCCCCTCGATTGCGTACTTTTGCGCGGCACGACGGCCGATGAAGACGGCAATATCACGCTGGAGGACGAGGCCTTTCCGGTCGATGTCCTCGCCATGGCCCAGGCCGGCCGCAACTCCGGCGGCATCGTCATCGTCCAGGTCAAGCGCATAGCCGAGCGCGGCTCGCTGCCGGCCGCCGATGTCCGCATTCCGGGCATGCTTGTCGACTATGTCGTCGTTTGCGACGATCCAACCCAGCACGGCATAAGTTTCGGTGAAGCCGATAACATAGCCTATACCGGCCGGCTACGCTCCGCCGTCAGCCAGTTGCCGCCCCTGCCCTTGACTGTCGACAAAGTCATCCAGCGCCGCGCCTTTCAGGAGCTGCTCGGCCGGAAGGGCGCCACAATCAATCTCGGTATCGGCATTGCCGCCGGCATCGGCCGCATCGCCAGCGAAGAGGCCTTCGACGACTATACGGTCACGATCGAATCCGGTGTTATCGGTGGCATCCCGGCCGAGGAGCTTTCGTTCGGGGCGGCCGTCAATCCGAGCGCCATTATCGCGCAAGCGTCTCAGTTCGATTTCTATGATGGCGGCGGCCTCGATCTCGCCTTTCTCGGCATGGCCGAGGTCGATATCCGGGGCGCGGTCAATGTCAGCCGCTTCGGCAAGACGATCGTTGGCGTCGGCGGCTTTACGAATATCGCGCAGACCGCCGGCTCGGTCGTCTATATGGGCTCCTTCTCCCATGGCGGCGCCGATATTCGTGTTGCCGACGGAAAGCTTTCTATCGTTGCGGACGGGCGCAGCTGCAAGATCGTCGATAAGGTGGCGCAAGTGAGCTCCGATCCTCATGCGGCACCTGTTGGGCAGCGACAGATTGTCGTGACCGAGCGCGCCGTCTTCCATGTCATCGACGGCAGGCTGACGCTGACGGAAGTCGCGCCGGGCATCGATGCGAGAACGGATGTCATCGAGCGTCTGCCCGCGGGCGTCGCCATCGCCGACAGGCTGGTGCTGATGGATACACATCTTTTCCATCCGTCCCCGATGAAGGATTTCGCCCATGAAGATTGAAGGTGCCGTCGTCATCGTCACGGGGTCGGCGACCGGCGTCGGCGCATCCTGCGCCCGGATATTTGCCGAGAAGGGTGCAAGGGTCGTCGTCAACTACAGCCGCAGCCGCGACGAGGCGGAGGAAACAGCGTCTGTCTGCAGGGCAGCCGGGGCGGAGGTCGAACTTGTCCAGGCCGACGTGTCGGATGATGCCGCCTGCCGAATGATGGTCGCAAAGGCCGTTGACCGCTGGGGGCGGCTCGATGCGCTCGTCAACAATGCCGCCGTGACAGTCAAATCCGATCCCTTCGATCTCGAGACCCTTTCGGCCGACGATTTCCAAACGGTCTTCGGCGTCAACGTGGTCGGCGCCTACCATATGTGCCGAGCCGCCCTCCCCGCCATGCGGGCAAACGGAGCCGGCGCGATCGTCAACGTGTCTTCGAACGTTGCGTTTACCGGTGGCGGCTCCTCGCTTGCCTATACCGCCTCCAAAGGCGCGCTCAACGCGCTTACGCTGGCGCTTGCCCGCACCTGCGGACCGGAGATTCGCGTCAATGCCGTCTGCCCCGGTGTTATCGATACGCGGTGGATGCGCCAGACGCTCGGCCCGGATGCCTATGAAGCGCTGGCGGCGCGGTTTTCCAGCACGGCGCCGCTCGGGCGGGTTGCGACACCGGAAGATGTCGCCGGAGCGGTGGTCTGGTTGGTAGAGGGTGCCGACTTCATCACAGGCGAATTGCTGCCGGTCGATGGCGGCATCCGGCTCGCCGGCGGCACCCGCAAGCCGGCCACCAAGGCTGAGGATTGATCATGGCGATATCCGCTCGATCGTTGATGGAGTTTCCGATCCCCGAGGCGCGGCAGACGGTGAGCGCGCGCGATGCCATCCTCTATGCACTCTCAGTCGGATACGGAACAGAACCGCTCGACGCGGCGCATTTGCGCCGGGTGCTGGAACGGGATCTCTTGGTAGTGCCGACCTTGGCGAATGTGGTCGCCCATGCCGGTCCGTGGATGCAGGATGCGGGTGTCAACTGGCAGCGGCTGGTCCATGCCGAGCAGCGGCTGACGATCCATCGACCCCTGCCCCTCGATAGGCCCCTGCTCTCGCGGTCGCGCATGCTCTCGATCGTTGATCGCGGTGCTGATAAGGGCATGTTCGCGACCTTCGAGCGGTCGATCGTGACATTGCCCGAGGAGACACCCATTGCAAGCATCGTTCAGACGAATGCTTGCCGGGGCGATGGCGGATGCGGATCGGCAGGAGTGCCGCTTGACCCGCTAACGCCTGTTCCGGAACGCGTCGCCGATGCGATGTTTTCGATCAGGGTCCCTCGGGACGCGGCCCTTCTCTATCGTCTGAACGGCGATCTCAACGCTCTCCACGTCGATCCAGCCTATGCCGCGCAAGCCGGGTTCCCGCGTCCAATCCTTCACGGCCTCTGCACCTTCGGTTATGCGGGCTACGCCATTGGCCGCGCGCTGGGGGCCGAGGGTATCGCGGATGTCGGCTTCATCGCCGCTCGCTTTACATCAGTGGTATTTCCCGGCGACAGGCTGGAGGTCGATATCTGGCGCGAAGATCGCGAGGTTTATTTCCGGGCACGTGTGCCGGAGCGCGGGGTGACGGCGCTCGACTATGGAAATGCGAGGCTGTCATGACGGGACCCAAGCCAAAACCGCCTGGCGACGCGCCGCATTATCTGCGGATCAAGGAACGGATCATGGGTTTGATTGCCGAAGGCAAGTTCAAGCCCGGCGACCGCGTCTATTCCGAAAGCGAATTGGTTTCCTCTTTCGGCGTCAGCCGCATGACCGCCAATCGAGCTTTGCGCGAGCTGATGTTCGAAGGCGTGCTGACACGCTCCGCCGGTCTTGGAACCTTTGTGTCCTCGCAGCGTCACGATATCGACCTGCTGCAGATCAAGAACATCGCTGACGAAATCTCCGGCCGGGGCCACTGCCACGCCACCAATGTACTGATCGCCGACCGCATCAAGGCGGATGCGAATGTGGCGCAGTCGCTCGATCTTAAGCCCGGCATCGAAGTCATGCACACCCTCATCGTGCATCTGGAAGACAACCAGCCGATTCAGGTCGAGGAACGCTATGTCAATCCGATCGTCGCGCCGGATTATCTCGCCAATGATTTCCGCACGATCACCCCGAACGAATATCTGACGCGCGTCGCACCGATCACCGAATTCGAGCATTTCGTCGAAGCTATCAAGCCCGACGCCGCGGTCAGAAAGCTGCTGGGCGTCAAACCTGATCAGCCCTGCCTGCGCGTCTTCCGCCGCACCTGGTCCGGCGACGCCGTCGTGACCTGTGCGTTGCTGACCTATCCCGGCGACAAGTATCGGCTGGAGGCCCGCTCCGGCAAAGATCGCAGGAAACCCATCGCACTTCTTGGAGGCAAGCAGGAATGAGCAAGACCGGCAGCATCGTATCCTTCGCCGGCACTCCCCCGGCGGTGAGCGACATTGTCGCCATCGCGCGCCGTAATGCCAGGATCGCGATCTCACCTGATGTCGAAGAGAAGATTCGCGCCGCGCGCACTGTCGTCGACCGCTATGTGGCGGCCGATCTGCCGGTCTACGGCCTGACGACCGGGCTCGGCGCCGGTGTCGATACCAAACTTGCCACGGATGATCTCATCGCCTTCCAGATGCGCGTACCGCTGGCGCGTGCGGTCGGTGTTGGGGCGGCACTGCCACGCGAGGCCGTGCGGGCAATGATGGCGGTGCGGGTCGCCGGCATGGCAGCCGGCGGCTCGGGTGTCTCGCTGCCGGTGTTCTGCGGTCTTGTCGCTGCGCTGAATGCAGGCTTCCATCCGGTCGTCCCCTCTCTCGGCTCGATCGGCGCCGCCGATCTTGCACCGTTGGCGCATATGGGCCGGGCGCTGTTGGGGGACGGCGAAGCTGAAGTCGGTGGCGTCGTGATGGCGGCCGGAGAAGCGCTTAAAAAGGCCGGGCTGGAACCGCTGCTCATTGCGCCGAAGGACGGCCACGCCCTCGTCGTCGCCAACAGCCTGTCGGTCGGCAAAGCCTGCCTCTGCCTGGAGGATGTCGAGCGGCTGTTCGACTGGTCGCTTGCGGCCGTGGCGCTGAATTTCGAGGCATTCCGCGCCAATGTCACTGCCTTCGACGACCGGGCAATGGCGGCAAGGCCGGCTTTCGGCCAGCGCGCGGCCGCAGCCAGGCTGCGCGACCTGCTTTCCGGAAGCTCGCTGCTTGTCGAAGGCGCGGCGCGACGCCTGCAGGATCCCTTAAGCTATCGTTGCGCCCCTCAGGTCTGGGGCGCGCTTCTTCATGCAATCGGCGAAGCCCGTGAGGTGACCGAGATCGAAATTGCCAGTTCGGGTGACAATCCGGTCGTGCTCACCGACGAAGGTCTCATCCTGTCGCACGGCAATTTCGACATGACCGCCTTCGTGTTGGCCTGGGAGCGCCTCGGCCAGGCGCTGGCGCATTGCGCGGCCGCGACGGCCTACCGAACCATGAAGATCATGTCGGCTGCCATGTCCGAGCTGCCACGGTTCCTCACGCCGTTCGGCCAGAGCCGCACCGGTTTCGCCACCGTGCAGAAAACCGTCTCGGCGCTCGAAGCCGAGATACGCCATCTCGCCGCGCCGATCTCGCTCACGCCGATCCCGGTGGCCGATGGCGTCGAGGATCAGGCATCGATGGCACCGAGCGTTCTGACGAAGACGGAAGCCATCATCGAGCGGCTGCGCTATCTCGTCGCCATCGAGCTCATCGCGTCGGCGCAGGCCATCGAGCTGCGTGGCGTGCAGGGGGAACTGGGCGCGGGCACGCAGCAGGCCTATCGGCAGGTCCGCGAGCTTGTGCCGCCGCTCGACGAGGACCGCGCCCAGGGGCCGGATTTCCTGAGACTATCGGAATTCATAGGAAGCACCCCTCAGAAGGAGGGCATCGCCCTTCATCAATGACAAAGAGCCAAAAGGCCGCAACCGATTTGAATATAGACCAACGAATCCAGAGGGAAAAATGAGACTATCGATCCTGTCCACCATAGCCGCCGCCGTGATGGTTGCCTCCGCAGTCAGACCCGCCGCAGCCGAGCCGATCAAGGTCGGCAGCAAGAACTTCACCGAGCAATATATTCTTGCCGAAATGTATGCGGCGCTGCTTGAGAAAGCGGGCTTCCAGGTCGAGCGAAAGATCAATCTCGGCGGCACGCTGATCGCCCATCAGGCCCTGACCACGGGCCAGATCGATCTTTATCCGGAGTATACGGGCACAGCGCTCTCCTCCGTCGTCAAGGGAACCATGTCCACCGATCCGGACAAGGTCTATAACGAGGTCAAGGACTTCTACGCCAAGAACTATAATCTCACCTGGCTGAAGCCCACCGGCATCAACAACGGCTATGTGATCGTCGTCCGCAACGAAACTGCGGATGCCAACAATCTCAAGAGCTTGTCCGATCTTGCTAAAGTGGCAAATACGCTCGTCTTCGGCGGCGGCGCTGAATTTCCCGATCGTGCCGACGGCCTGCCCGGCCTGAAGCGCGTCTACAATGCGGAGTTCAAGGAGTTCAAGCAATTCGCCAAGCTTGGCCTGCGCTATGACGCGCTTTCGCAAAAGGATATCGACGTCGCCAATGGTGCCGCCACCGACTGGCAGATCGGCGCCCAGGGCCTCACGGCACTTGACGACGACAAGGGCCTCTTTCCGCCCTACTATGTCGCCCCGGTCGTTCGCCAACAAGTTCTGGACGCAAATCCCAAGCTGAAGGACGTGCTGGAATCGCTCGGATCCCATCTCGACAACGCAACCATGCGCGTCCTCAACGCCAAGGTCGAGACCGATCACGAAGAGCCCAAGGATGTCGCGGAGGCATTCCTGAAGGAAAAGGGCTTGCTGCCCTGATCATCATCGAAGCGGCGGGCTGGTTCTTACCTGCCGCTTCGCTTTCCGCAGACCCGCGCGGCCTGCACCCCTCGATAACCCGGCGCAGCCGGCGACTGGCCTGGAGAACGGCAATGCAGGAAATCTGGATCGACTATCTGAACGCCATCGATACGAAAGCCCTGGCGCTTTCCAACGATGAAATTCTTGACGCCGTGACCAAGGCGCTCGATGCGCAGGGACGCGGTGAGACGGTGATCGAGCCTCGTGTCCACCTCGTTCCCGAGAGCTCCGACAAGGGCCACTTCAATGTGTTGCGCGGCTATGTGAAGCCGCTCGATTACGCGGGCGTCAAAGTCGTCGGCGATTTCGTCGACAATTACAAGCAGGGCCTGCCCTCGGAACTGGCCGTGCTCAGCCTGTTCGATCCGCGCACCGGGGTGCCGAAGGCGATTATCGACGCGACTGCAATCACCGATATGCGCACGGGTGCCGTCACGGCCATCGGCGCTCGCCATCTCGCCCGCAAGGACAGCAAGATACTCGGTCATATCGGCGCGCGCGGCACATCCTATTGGAATGTGCGCCTGCTCGATCATCTCTTCGATTTCGACGAGATCCGCGTGCATTCGCGCCGTCCGGAAAGCCGTAATGCCTTCGCCGCACGACTGGAGAAAGACCTCGGCAAGAAGATCATCGTCACGGACAATTGGGAAGACTGCCTCAAGGGTGCCGACATCATGATCGAGGCAAGTCGCCTGCCCGAGCCGACGCCGCTCTTCAAGACCGCCTGGGTGAAGAAGGGCGCCTTCGTCGTTCCCTACGGCACGATGAGCGCGCTCGAATTCGATCTGACCGATATCATGGACAAGGTCGTGGTCGACGATTGGGGGCAGTGCGGCCCCGGCCGTCCGTTCGGCGCGCTGCGCCGCCATGTCGATGAAGGCAAGGTGACGGCCGAGACGCTGCATGCCGAGATTGGCCAGATCGTCTGCGGCGCCAAGCCCGGCCGTGAAAGCGACGACGAGACCATTCTCTTCTGGCATCGTGGCCTCAGCACCACCGATGTCGCGCTGGGTGCCGCGATGGTCGACAAGGCCAGGCGGATGAACATCGGCCAGCGCCTTCGTTTTGCGTGACGGCCATGACACGCCCTTCTTCAGCCATTGCCTGCTCGCGAATGTACAATCTCAGTCCGAAAATATCCGGGCTGTGGGATGGCCTGTTCGGCTGGCTTTCCAGCCACTCCGGCGTCGATCTCGAGGTCATCGCCCATGCCGCGCCTGCGCCGTTGTCGGAGCTATGGGCACGGCCGGACATGGGCGCCGTCTTCATGTGCGGCTTTCCGTTTTCAAGGCTCGCAGCCGCTGAGCGTCCCATGCCGCTGGCAGCACCTGTTTCCCTGGCGGATTGGGGAGAAGAGCGGCCGGTCTATGCAAGCCATATCGTCGCCGCTCACGACAAACCGCTCACGGAATCTGACCTTTCGGCCGTGCGCTGGGGCTGGACCGTGCGGGACTCGCAGTCCGGCTATAACGCACCACGAGAGTTCGTCGCCGCGCTTGGGAACGGACGTTCGGTGCGCGAGACCGTCGGCCCGCTCCTCAATCCGCGCGGCGTGGTCGAGGCGATCGGCGCGGGTACGATCGATGTCGGAGCGATCGACGCCTATGCCTATCAGCTGCTTGAGATGCACGAACCGGACATGATCGCGCCGCTGCGGGTCGTTGCAACGACAAGGCCTGCGCCCTTCCCGCTTCTCGTCGCCGCCAGGCAACAGTCTCCCGAGACTATCGCCGCGCTTCAAGGCGCACTTCTTGGTGCGCATCGAAACCCGGAAGGGCGCGATATTCTGCGCTCGCTCGGCCTTGCCGCCTTCGCCGAGCCGGATATCGCGGCCTATGAGCAGCTTCCGGCAAGAGCCCGCGCTATCGACGTAGCTCTCGGAGGGGCATGGTGAAGCTCCGATACACTTGTTGCCGCCGCGAGGGAGCTCGCCCATGAAGTGGGTTCCGAAGAATTTCGGCCGTTTGGCCGAGGCCCTGCTGGAACATCTCTACCTCGTCTTCTCCTCAGTCGGGATTGCTCTGGTGATCTCCCTGATCGTCGGCATATGGGCCGCGCGCAGGCCGCGAACCTTCGGCGCCATCGTCATCGTGACCGGCGTTCTGTTCGCCGTCCCGAGCCTCGCGCTTTTTGCTCTCCTCATCCCCGTGCTCGGCATCGGCGCCGCGCCCGCCATCACCGGCCTTGCCGCCTATTCGTTGATGATCCTCATCCGCAATATCGGGCTCGGCTTTCAGGCCATTCCCCGCGACGTGCTCGATGCGGCCAACGGCATGGGATATGACGCGCCAAGGCGCATCTGGGAGATAGAGCTGCCGCTCGCCATGCCCTTCATCGTTGGCGGCATTCGCATCGCGATCGTGACAGTCATCGGTATCGCCACTGTGGCCGCCTACATCAATGCCGGCGGTCTCGGCGTCATCATCTTCGAGGGTATCGACCAGCGCTTTCCGGAAAAGATTCTTGCCGGCGGCCTGCTCACTTCGGCATTGGCGCTTTTTGCCGATTACCTTTTCGCGTCGCTCGAAAAATACCTGCGCCGCCGCAACGGAAGGCAGGCGGCATGATGCTGATCGATGCCATCAACTGGATTTCCCAGAACCAGAACACCTTCTTCAGCGCCTTTAACCGCCATGTGCTGATGTGCGCCGTATCGCTCGGCATTGCCCTCGTCATTGCGATACCGCTCGGCTTTCTCGTCGCGCGGGCGCCGCGCGCCGCCTTCGTTGCCGTCAATATCGCCGGCTCGCTGCGTTCCATTCCGAGTCTTGCCATACTGTCGGCGGCGATGCCCTTTCTCGGCATCGGGCTTTTGCCCTCGGTCATCGCGCTGATCGTGCTGGCGATACCGCCGCTACTGCTCAACACCATCATCGGCATAAGGGAAATCGATCCGGCGCTTCTCGATGCCGCCAACGGCATGGGCATGGGGCGACGCGATATTCTCTGGCAGATCGAGTTTCCGCTGTCGGTGCCTTCGATCCTTGCCGGCGTGCGCACCAGCGCCATTCAGGTGATCGGCGGTGCGGCACTCGCCTCCTTCATCGGCGGTGGCGGGCTCGGTGATTTCATCAATGCCGGCATCGCCATCATGAACATGCCGCGCCTTCTGGTCGGCGCCCTTCCGATCGCGCTTCTCGCCATCGCGGCCGAACTCGTCTTTGGACGGCTCGAGCGATTTTTCACTCAAAGACGATGACCGCAAAGGGCGCTTGATATGATCAGACTGGACAAGGTCTCGAAGAACTACGAGGGAAGCGGGCGCCACGCCGTCGACAGTCTAGATCTCATCATTGAAACGGGCACGACCGTCGCGTTGATCGGCCCTTCCGGCTGCGGCAAGACCACTACCATGCGCATGATCAACAGGCTGGAAACACCGACCGCCGGCCGTGTGCTGGTCAATGATCGCGACGTGGCTGCGACCGATCCAAAGGAGCTTCGCCGCAGCATCGGCTATGTCATCCAGCAGGTCGGCCTGTTCCCGCATATGACGATCGAGCGCAACGTCGCGACCGTGCCGCGCCTGCTCGGCTGGGACAAGGCAAGGACGGACCGCCGCATCGACGAACTTCTCGAACTGGTCGGCCTCGATCCCTCGATCATGCGCAGGCGCCTGCCGCATGAGCTTTCCGGCGGCCAGCGCCAGCGCGTCGGCTTTGCCCGGGCACTGGCTGCCGATCCCGCCATCATGCTGATGGACGAGCCCTTCGGCGCGATCGATCCGATTACCCGCGTGCGTCTGCAGGACGAGTTCCGGCAGATCCTGAAAAAGGTCAGCAAGACGGTCGTCATCGTCACCCACGATATCGACGAGGCGATCAAGATGGGCGACCGCATCGCCATCATGCGCGATGGACGCCTGCTGCAATATGATACGCCGGAAGCGATCCTGGCGCGGCCGGCCAACGAGTTCGTCGAGAGTTTCCTCGGTCCGGACAGGGCGATCAAGCGCCTGCGCCTGATTGCGGTCGCGAGCGTCATGGCGCCGCCCGCGCCTCAGGCTTCCGCCGTATCCATCAAGCCCGACGCCAGTCTTCATGATGCGCTGGCGCTGATCCTGGCAGGGGATCTGCCCGGTCTTGATGTCAGAGCGGAGAGTGGCGAAACGGTGGGGTATCTCTCCCGCGAGACGGTGCTTTCCGCGCATAGGTAGGGCAGTCAAGTCCGCTTTGAGGGCCGCGATTGGCATGGACTCTTGGAAACGAGTGCGCGCATAATCTACGTTGAAATCAAAGTCCATCTACATGGATGGTGGCCGTGGCCATTAACGTCAATGATCCGGAGGCGGATGCGCTAACGCGCAAGTTTGCGCACATGGCTGGCGTCGCCATTTCCGAAGCGATCGTTATCGCTACGAAGGAGGCGATCGCATCGGCTAAAAACCCTATGACCTCGCCGATCGCCGTGCTGGAAGCAGCGCGTGGCCTTGCCCGTCCGGATAAATTCGATCTCTCGGTGGAGGCAGTAGAGTCCCTGCTTCTGGAATTCATGGACGAGCGCGGTATTGAAATCTGTGATCTGCCGCCGGCGCGGGAACAACCCGTCTAGCGCTTGCGGCGGCGCACCGCTATCGCTCTGAACGTCATGGGCTCAATCTCGGCGATTGCTTGCATTACGCCTGCGCCAAATATTATGGCGTACCGATCCTCGCGACGGCAGAGGAATTCCGGCGAACCGACGTTGAAACCGTCCTCTATCGGGAATGATGCTAGCCACGATTGGAATCTTGCTCCCCGTGGGCGGCGCGCAATAACGCCAACGGGAAATAGTAAAAGCAAATCCCCGCCGTGGCTCACACAGCGGGGACCGTCGATATCACCAGGCTCTTTATTATGCCGGCAGCTGGAATACCCAGTTGGCTATCAGTACGATAGCGAGACCGCCGATCAACGCTAGGTAAGGCAGAATACCCGCTTTTTTCACGCCGAGATCCTGACCGACAAGACCCAGATCATCCATGGCGCCGGCCGGGAACTTGCCGCCATCGCGCACATAGTGCCTGTAGGCGAAAACCGGCAGGATCAACGCGGCGAACGCAAAGCCGATCCAGAGTGCGTTCGCATAGCCCCAGACCTTGGCGCCGGCACCGAGGAAGAGCGCATTGACGAAGGCAAGAACGGTGTTGAGGCCGATGAGCCAGGCCGGTGCCTTCCAGGGACGCTCGATATGGCCGGAATCCATGCGATGGATCCAACCGGAGTTGAGATTGAGGAAGTTGAAGATGATGTATCCGACGTTGGAGACGGCGAGCACGAAGAAATAGCCGCTGGTATCCGACGCTATGGCGAGAAGGGCGAGGTTGAAGGCGAAGTCCGTCCACATCGCTCTGGTCGGCGCGCCATTCTCGTTCACGTGGTCGAGATATTTCGGTAGCCAGCCATCCTTCGAACCCTGATAGAGCGTGCGCGACGAACCGGCCATGGCGGTCATGATGGCAAGGAAGAGCGCCATGATCATCAGGATGACGAGCAGCTGTGTGACGATGCGGCCGGCGCCGATCAGGCCACCGAGCGCTTCGCCGACACCCGTGCCATCGACGATGCCGGGCGCCAGCATGCCGGAATGGCCGAGCACACCCTGAAAGGCGAAGGGCACGAGGAAGAAGAAGACGCAGCAGGCGAGACCGGAATAGAAGATCGCCTTGAACGTGTCCGTCTTCGGGTTCTTGAGCTCACGCGTATAGCAGACGGCCGTTTCGAAGCCGTAGGTCGACCAGGCCGCGATATAGAGGCCGCCGAGGAAGAGCGTCCAGCCACCATTGCTCCAGGTGCCATCGGTCGCGGCATAGGCCGCCGTCGGCGGCACGAGGCCGGTGACGTTGGTGGAGAGAATCTGGCCGCTGACGATCGGATAGACGCCGATGATCAGCAACGGCACGAGAACGATGATCGCCAGCCACTTCTGCACGCTTGCCGTCTCGGAGATGCCGCGATGCTGGATCGCGAAAATGATCAGCATCAGGATACCGCCGATGAAGAAAGTGGCGTTGATGTTGGCCGTTGCGAGGAAGGGAATGTTGAAGCTGACGAGAGACCAGTTGCGAACGGCAGGCGTCAGCGCGGCAACGCCATCGGCGCTGAGCAGCGCTGTTACGGCATCCTGCGGCGACGTGCCGGCGTGAGCCGCAATATATTCGGCAATCCGCGGGCTATCGGCCGTAATGGACGTTGCATGGGCGCTGATCCAGCTGAGCACGGCCTGCGAATCTGCCGCCGGGATCGGGTAGAAGGCATTGAGAATATAGCCCGCGGCGATGGCGCAGCCGAGCGATAGCACCGGCGACCAGGCGAACCAGTTGCACCAGACGGAAAGCGGCGCGATGAACTTCGAATAACGCAGCCAGGCGGTTGCGCCGTAGACCGAAGCACCACCGGACTTGTTGCCGAACATGCCGGCGATTTCCGCATAGGTGAAGGATTGCAGGAACCCCATGATCATCGAGATGATCCAGACGACGAAGGCAAGCTTGCCCGTCGTGCCGGCGATACCGCCGATGGAGAAGAGAACGAGCGGCGGCACGCCCGCAGCCACCCAGAACGCGCCCTTCCAATCGAGCGCGCGTATAAGCTTACCTTCGGTGCCGACAGAAGCGCCGGCGTCCACAATATCCGTCATTGGTGATGTTCCCCATCTTTGTTCCGGACGTATCTCTCCTACGTCTCCCCGAACGTGCCTCCCATGGCATTTTTGGCTTGCTGGAGGTTTTCGCGAGCCGCGTCTGTGCGCGGATTTCCAATCACCAAGCCTTTATACATAGTGAAGATATTTTCTTTCTAGTCAATATCCCTTTACTTTCCGATGGCATTTTGTCAGCATGATTCCGGTGCCGTAACGCACCTCGTTTTCCCGAGAGGGCCACATGCGAGAACTCCATCCGCCGATCGCCGGGATACGGCCCGTTTCGGCGAGCATTGTCCGTTATCCGGGCATTCCGGCGCTGCCGTCTGACACCGAACGCTATCGCTGTAAGGGCGGTGGCGCACTCGTCGTGCGTGTCGAGGCGGGCGATCGAATCACGCTGACCGACTGCGAAGGCGGCCAGACCTGCGAGCTGTCATTCCTCGACGAGAAGGGCCGCTTCCAGTCCGCCGGATTGGGTACCGCCTTCACCGGTGCCGCCGAAGGATTGAAGTCTATTCTGTCCTCCAAAGACGAAAGCGCTTCGCGCGTGCGCGCGGCATTGCAGCGACGCGGTGCCGATCTCGGCGCGGCCGGCGCTCTCAGCATCTTTGGCGAGGCCTCACCGCCCGGCAGCACGGTTGAATTCACCATCGCTCTGAAAGGTCTGCTCATCGCCTGCGCCCCGGGCGCGGCCATGTCGCCGGAGGCACAGGATACGGCAACGCCGGTAGAGATCAGGATCCGGCGCGCGACGATCCTCCGCGACTATGCCTCCGCCCTGCCCGAACCCCTGGCCGATCCGATCGAGGATATCCGCATCAAGGCGGCCACAGCGTCGGCCTATTTCGTTCGCGCCGGCGAATTCATCCAGATCATCGACGTCTATGGACGGCAGTGTACTGATTTCCAGGCCTTTGCCGCCCGCAAGGTGGACAAGGGGCTGGATCTCGCGCTCGATTCCACCGTCACGCGCACCCTGCTCGGCCGCAGCTATCCGACACCCGGCCTGCCCTCCAAGGCCTTCGACCGGGATTTCGAGCCGCTTATAGAAATCGTCCAGGATACGGTCGGCCGCCATGATGCCTTCGCCACCGCCTGCAATTCACGTTACTATGACGATATGGGCTATCCCGGCCACGTGAACTGCACCGACAATTTCAACGCAGTGCTCGCACCTTACGGCATCGCCGGCCGCAAGGGCTGGGAAGCGCTGAACTACTTCTACAACACCAATATCGACCACAACAATCAGCTCTATCTCGACGAACCGTGGTCGCGGCCGGGCGACTATGTACTGATGCGGGCGCTGACCGATCTCGTCTGCGTCTCATCCTCCTGCCCTGATGATATCGACGCGGCCAATGGCTGGGACCCGACCGATATCCATGTCCGCACCTTTTCCGACAAAGAAAAATTCACACGAGCGGTAGCCTATCGCATGACCCCTGACGCTGACGCCGAACTCACGCGGGAAACCGCGTTTCACCCCCGCCTCTCCGCACTGACGCGGGATTACACCGAGTATCGCGGCTTCTGGCTGCCGAACCGCTTCTCTTCGGAAGGACCTGTCGAGGAATATTGGGCCTGCCGCGAGAGAGCCGTGGTCATTGACCTCTCGCCGCTGCGCAAATTCGAGGTGACGGGACCGGATGCGGAAGAGTTGCTGCAATATTGCCTGACCCGCGACGTCCGCAAGCTATCGACCGGCCAGGTCGTCTACTCCGCCATGTGTTACGAAAATGGCGGCATGATCGACGACGGCACGCTTTTCCGTCTCGGCGACAAGAATTTCCGCTGGATCGGCGGCGATGACTATAGCGGCATCTGGTTGCGCGAGCAGGCGGAGAAAAAAGGGTTCAAGGCCTGGGTCCGCTCGTCGACCGACCAGATGCACAATATCGCGCTGCAAGGCCCGAAGAGCCGCGATATCCTGAAGGAGATCATCTGGACGGCGCCACGCCAACCCGCGATCGGCGAACTTGAATGGTTCCGTTTCACTGTGGGCCGCATCGGTCACTTCGAAGGCGCGCCGATCGTCGTCTCGCGCACCGGCTATACCGGTGAACTTGGCTATGAGATTTTCTGCCATCCGAAGGATGCGGCCACCGTTTTCGACGCCGTCTGGAAGGCCGGCGAGCCATACGGCTTGAAGCCCATGGGGCTGGAGGCGCTGGATATGGTCCGCATCGAGGCCGGCCTGATCTTCGCCCATCATGAATTCACCGACCAGACCGATCCTTTCGAGGCCGGCATCGGCTTCACCGTGCCGCTGAAGTCCAAGCAGGATGATTTCATTGGCCGTGAGGCGCTGATACGGCGAAAGGAAAATCCGCGTCATCTGATGGTCGGTCTCGACATCGAGGCCAACGAAGCGGTCGGACATGGAGACTGCATCCATATCGGCCGTGCCCAGGTCGGCGTGATCACCAGCGCGACCCGCTCGCCGATCCTCGGCAAGACGATCGCGCTTGCTCGCGTCGATGTCCTGCACGCAGGCATCGGCACCAAGGTCGAGATCGGCAAGCTCGACGGCCACCAGAAGCGCCTTCCGGCTGTGATCGTGCCGCTGTCGCATTACGATCCGCAGAAGACGCGACCGCGTTCATAAAGCGTTTTTACTCCGCTTTCCTCTGCGCATTCGAGATCGCCCGCGCTGCCTCCTCGGAGGAATTGGCGAGCGTGCGCATCTCCGCCGCCAGCACCGCAAACCCCGACCCCGCCGTTCCGGCTCTCGCTGCCTCGATGCCGGCATTGACCGCAAGCAGCTTCAGGTAGCGCAACGACTGCAGGATTTCGTTGGTCTTGGAGGCCGTAACCCGCATGCCCGATGTCTGTTCGTCGATACGCTGATAGAGCGACTCGATGTTGATGATGCTGCCCTCCAAGTAGAGCAATTCCCCGGCCTCGTCCCATACGCCGCCGCCGGTCTCCGTCACCCAGATGAGATGACCGTCGCGATGGCGTATCCGGTACTCCATCGTCCAGTCGGCGCGGCTTTCCAGCGCCTTGCCGACAACCTCGTCCATGAGTGGAACATCCTCCTCGTACATGATGGAGGTGAAGGTTCGCGTGCGGTTGCCGATAATCTCGTCGACGGGATAACCGAAGATGCGTTCGACGCCGTCGGTCATTTCCAACATCGTATAGTTCTCGTCAGCGCGGCAGCGATAAAGGAAGCCGCTCATGCGGCCAAGAACGCTAGTTTGGAAATCCATGGAGGCCGTACCCGAAGAAAAAGTTGCTGATCAAATCGCTTCGTCTCAACTCAAATACGCCAGCAAGGGCGGCGCTGAGCCTCCCTTGCCGGTCACGCGGGAATATGGCGGGCGCGTCAGTTGCGCAGATATTCTTCCATCGAGTCATCAAGCGCTTCGACCCAGGGTGTATGATGCTTGGGCGACATATTGCCGGTCATCAGCGAACGATAAGCATGGTCGCGGAAGCCCATGATGTTCTCAGCCTTGTGATGCTCCCATTCCATGAAGGTCTTGTTCGTACCTTCGATATCGAAACTCGGATAATCGGTCTCGGCGAGCAACTCCTTCACATAGTCGCCCTGGTACCAGATCATCTGTTCGGCATCCTCGAGCGTTTCCTCGCGGGCGCGCCACATGTCGAAATTCGCCTGCAGCTCTTCTTCCGGCGGCAGCTTGATGCGGCCCATCATGACGTCGCGCGCCCACCAGGCCTGTACGTCGAACATGTTGAAGGTGTAGAACTGGTCCTGCATGCCGATGTAGAATAGCTGCGGATTCTTGTCGAAGATCACGCCCTTGTAGAGATGATCGGCCCAGAGACGGTTGGCCGTCTTCAGGCGCAGATCGTCCGGCAGGAAGGGGAAGTGGTGCTGGTATCCAGTGCAAAGGATCAGCGCATCGACCTCCTTGGAGGAGCCGTCGAGGAAATGGGCCGTCTTGTTCTCGAGCCGCGTCAGCAGCGGCCGCTCCTCGAAATTATCAGGCCATTTGAAGCCCATCGGCTTAGAGCGGTAGCTCGTCGTCACCGATTTCGCGCCGTATTTCCAGCATTGCGAGCCGATATCCTCGGCCGAATAGCTGCGGCCGACGATCAACACGTCCTTGCCCTTGAATTCCAGCGCATCGCGGAAGTCGTGGGCATGCAGCACGCGGCCGTTGAAGGTCTTCACCCCTTCGAAATAGGGGACGTTCGGCGTCGAGAAGTGGCCGCTCGCGACCACGACGTAATCGAATTCCTCGTCATACATGCGATCCTGGGCACGGTCATGCGCAGTCACCGTGAACTTCTTCGTCTCCTCATCGAAACGCACCATGCGCACGGGCGTGCTGAAACGCACCCATTTGCGCACATCGGCCTTCTCGACGCGACCCTTGATATAGTCCCAGAGCACGGCGCGCGGCGGATAGGAGGCGATCGGCTTGCCGAAATGCTCCTCGAACGAATAGTCGGCGAATTCCAGGCATTCCTTGGGGCCGTTCGACCATAGGTATCGATACATGCTGCCGTGGACGGGTTCACCATATTCGTCCAGGCCGGTGCGCCATGTGTAATTCCAAAGCCCGCCCCAGTCGGACTGTTTTTCGTAGCAGACGACTTCCGGGATCTCAGCGCCTTTCTGCGCTGCCGATTGGAAGGCCCGCAACTGGGCCAGTCCCGAAGGACCGGCGCCGATAACGGCAACTCTTGTCATGAAGCATTCCCCTTCTCGATTGTATCGAAATTCTTATCGTATGCAGTCGTTTGGCACTGGGACGGGATCAATCCGGGAAGATGCCGGGGCTGGTCGGCGCCCCGTCGTCATAGGTCGAAAGCCAGTCGATGGTGGTCTCGCGGAAGCGTGTCAGGCCCTTGTAGTCGATGAGTTCCGGCGGCAAGGTTCGCAGCACGCGCGGGAAGCGGCGTGCCCATTTTGGCACCGTCACGAGTTCGTCCATGTTCATCAGATAGCAGCGGATCACGAAGAGGATGGCATTCGAACGCGGCAGGCGCCAGAGGCTCTGCAATTCCACGCGCAGATGCACTTTCTCGCCGACATTCTCCGGTGTCACCGTTGTACGGTCCGGTCCCCATTTCGGATAGTTCTCGGGACTGGTGTCGAGGCGGGGATTGATCGTCATCGTCCAGTTGAACCGACGCGTCGGCTTGCCCTGCTGCAGGTTCAGGAGGAACTTCAAAGCGCGGTCGAAGACGCCGATCTGGTGGGCGAGCGGCACCGGTCCGTGCCATTCCATGAAATTCATGCCGATGTCGAAGTCGAGCGACCAGTCGGCCTGGGTCGTGACCATGCCGGCATCCATCCAGAGATTGCCGTCCCGCTGGTCGACGATGCAGAAATCGCCCTGTGCCTGTCGGGTGATGTATTCGAAGGGCTCGTAGGGCAGCGTGGATGTATCGCCGAAGGTGAAGGTGTCGTCGATGCCGAGCGGCCGGTTGATCCAGCGCCACTGGTCGCCGTTCTTGGTGAGTGTAAAGTGCTCGGGATAGCCGGCAGCCTGCTCTTCCATCAGCAGTTCCAGCGTATCCCACTGCGCCGACATCATGTGCGGCAGCGCCTGATAGCGCAGCGGATCTTCCTTCAGAACCAGCGCCCGGTCGCGCATTTCGGCGACGTAGTGCTCGTCGACGTCGATCAGGCTTTCGTAGATCGTGTTCTTCTGACCCTTCACATGCGGTTCCATGTTGACGGAATACATGTACTCGTCACGGTCGAAAGGAAACGGAAAGCGCCGGATGTTTTCCGGACTGTTGCGATAGCTGAAATCGTCCCGGAAGGTTTCCTGCTTGAAGGCGATTGCCATGTCCGTTCTCCTGAGTATCGGTCCGGTGCCTAAAGGTCGAGATGCAGCGCGCTTCCCTCGAAACGGGAAACGCAGATCATCACCTTCCGGCCGGACGCCTTTTCTTCGTCGGTCAGATAGACGTCGTGGTGCAGAAGCTTGCCATCGCAGACGGCAACACCAGTCTCGCATTGTCCGCAGGCACCACCGCGACAGAGGAAAGGCGCGTCGACGCCGGCAGCCTCTATCGCCTCCAGCATGCTCTCGTGATGGCCGACATGAACCGTCTTGCCGGAGCGTGTCAGCTCGATCGAGAAGGGCTTGCCGGGTTGCGAGGACAGGAAGCGTTCGGAATGCAGGTTCTGCTCGGGCCAGCCGGCCTCCAGACCCGTTTTCAGCACGCCGTCGATCATGCCCGAGGGACCACAGACATAGAGATGCGTGCCGAGCGGCTGGCTTTCGAGGAGACGGGCGACGGGGATGAAATTGCCGTCGGCGTCACAATAGATCTTCACCCGCTGCGAGCCATATTGTTCGACAAGTTCTCGGCAATAGGCACCGCGATCCACCGAGCGCACGGCATAGTGCAGTTCGAAATTGGCGCCCTCGCGCGAAAACTGCTGCATCATCGCAATGAAGGGCGTGATGCCGATACCACCGGCAATCAGCAGATGCTTGCGGCCACGCCAATCCGGCTGGAAGAGATTGACCGGATAGCTGACCTTGAGCTCGTCGCCTTCGCTCACCTTCTCATGCATAAAGGCGGAACCACCGCGCGAATCCTCGACGCGCAGCACGCTGATCTCATAGGCCGAACAATCATGCGGCGGCGACATCAGCGAATAGGCGTTGCGCCGCATATGTCCTTCGTCGTTCATCGAAACGATCACATGGGCGCCGCCGGAAAAGTAAGGCATCGGCTTGCCGTCGATACGCTCGAAGCGGAAACGCTTGATGCGATCGGCGACCGGTATGACCTTCGCAACGCGGACCGGAATTTCTGTACCACCGCTCACAGGAACAACTCCTCCGGATCGGGCGCACTGCCGGGCTCTTCCGCATCGATATTGACGCCCTGGAAGGCGCCGAGACGGCGCGAATAATGATCACGCACCAGAAGCGGAAGCCCGCAATGGCTGCAGGTGAAGGGACTATGCGTGACATCCTCGGTGATGCCCTTGCAATGGACGCATTGCACGCGACGCGCCAGCGAGCCGCGATGTTCCGTGATGATCGAGGCATGGTCCATGCCGTAGTCGAGCGCTACCATCATCGCCTGGCCGATGAAGCCCTCGGTGCCGGCAATATAAAGCCGCGTGCCCATATGGGCGGTCGAAAGCGACCCTTTCAGGCGAAAGAGCAGCGTTGCGATCGTCGGCGCCGTGAAGAACATGTCGGCGCCTAGCTTGCGCAAGGCTTCGTCATGGCCCTTGCCCTGCGAGCCGCGCGCGACATAGAGGATTTCGCTGCGCGACAGGATCGTGTCGTCAAGCGCGGCCATCTGGTCGAGGAGAGCATTTGCCCCCTCGCCTTCCAGCGCGAAGATGTGCCGCCGGGCGTGCGGCTGGATGGTGAGGCCTTTATAGACCGGTCGGCTCTTGATGCCTTCGACAAGCATGAGCGCCTCCTAACCGATGGCCGTCCTCTTCTTCTTTTCCGGATCGTCGAAGGGCAGCGTGTGAGCGATGGCACTTGCCTTCAGGCTCTTGCCGCGCACCTCGAGCTTCGTGCCCTGAACCGCCTTGTCGACGTCGAGACGGGCGATCGCCATGGATTTCTTCGTCAGCGCGGAATAGCACGGGCAGGTAATGACGCCGACCTTCTTGCCATCGGCAAAGACCTCGTCGCCGAGATCGGCCGGGCCATCGGCATCGATGAGCATGCCGAAGATCTTGAAGCGCTCCCTGCCCTTGAGGCGGGCATGTTCCTCCGCGCCTCTGAAGCCGGTCTTGCCGGGGCTGACGGTAAAGTCGAGGCCGAGTTCCCAGAGACTGTCGCCGGGCGGCTGATCGGCGAAGGGATACATCTGCGAGTTATCATAGGGATAGAAAAGCAGATAGCTTTCGACGCGCAGCATGTCGAGAACGCTGAAGCAGCAGGGAATGATCCCCATCTCCTCGCCTTCCGCGACGATGCGGTCCCAGACCATGGGAGCGTCCTGTCCGCGCACGAAGATTTCATAGCCGCGCTCGCCGGTATAGCCGGTGCGCGAGATCATCACAGGGGCGCCGAACAACGTCGTCTGCATGTGATGGAAATATTTGAGGTCGCGGATGCCAGGCACGTATTTGGCGAGATAATCGACAGCGACCGGACCCTGCAGCGACAGATCATGCAGATCGTCGTCGAAGAGGACGGCGCAGTTGCGCCCTGCTGCCTGCTTGACGAGTTCCTCATGGCCGGAGCCTGAACCATGCACCAGCATCCAGGAATTCGGCCCGGTGCGATAGACGATGCAGTCGTCGGTGAAATAGCCGCGATCGTTCAGCATGGCGGCATAGACCGAGCGGCCGGGATAGATCTTCGACATGTCGCGGGTGGTGATATAGTCGAGCACGGCGATGGCGTGCGGGCCGACCAGGTGCACCTTCTTGAGGCCGGAAACATCCATAATGCCGGCCTTGGTGCGGATCGCGACATGCTCATCCGACATGTCCTTCTCATAGGTCCAGGCGGTTCCCATGCCGCTCCAGTCTTCGAGTTTCGATCCGAGAGCACGGTGCCGGTCCGCCAAGGCGGAGAAACGCCATGATAATGCCATTTCGTTCCCTCATTTTCTTCTATGGAATATTTATTTCCTGACTATAATCGTCTTTCGTGTCTTGGCAAGCCGATCCGAGTGGTTTTTTGTCGCCACCCGGAAGGCATTTTCCTCAAAACTTCGGCGGCTGCTTTCCGGCGGCCCGATGGGCGGCAATGACGGTATTGGCCATCAGCATGGCGATCGTCATCGGCCCGACACCACCCGGAACCGGCGTGATGGCGCCGGCGACATTCGAGGCTTCCGCATAGGCGACATCGCCGACCAGCCGGCTCTTGCCCTCGCCTCGCTCCGGTGCGGCAATGCGGTTGATGCCGACATCGATGACCGTTGCGCCCGGCTTGATCCAATCGGCCTTGACCATCTCCGGGCGTCCCACAGCCGCCACCAGGATATCGGCGGTGCGAGCCAC
>NZ_JAAZQI010000015.1:0-169519 GCF_012275345.1 Rhizobium sp. SG570
CGAAGCCGAGGAGCAGCACTACGCCATGCTGGACGAACCAGCCATGGCCGCATAACTTAAACCAAACGGCCTCCGGCAAACCCGGCGCGGTTCAGAATCGCGGTACGTGCATCGTGCGGCCCGGCGTCGATTAATTTGTGGATTGGTTGCTATTGGACATCGGCACCGGAATGCTTTAGAGGCATTTGCGAGTGCGCTTGCTGGTTTTCATGGCGAGTATGGATCCAACAATCTCAATGGTCTGGGGTATACATAAGTTTTTGGAACGAGAAGCGCGAAAGTTGCATGGAAGGCGCAATGCGACTTGGCTAGTGGTCTAGGTTGTATTTGGTTGACGCCAAATAGTTAAACGTGTGGGTGGATCGAGAATGAAGGCGGTAATATTTGCTGGTGGGTTCGGAACTCGGCTAGCCGAGGAGACCGGAGTTAGGCCAAAGCCGTTGGTTGATATCGGTGGAATGCCGATGCTTTATCACATAATGCAGATTTATTCCGCCCACGGAGTAAACGACTTCATTGTTCTGGTTGGCTATAAAGGGCATATGATTAAGGAATACTTCCTAAATTTTATGGCCCACGTTCAGGATATTTCCATCAATCTCAGAACAGGTGGAATAAGCTATGTGGATGGGCACCGCTCGAGGCCTGATTGGCATATAACCGTAATTGATACCGGCGAAAATACCATGACTGGTGGTCGCTTGAAGCGGGTTCAAAAGCTGTTGGAGGGAGAGAGCCATTTTGCGGTAACTTACGGCGACGGCGTGTCTGACATAAATATCTCCGCGCTAGAGTCGTTTCATAAATCGCACGGCCTGGTTGCAACAGTGACTGCGGTTAAGCCGCCTGGTCGTTTTGGGGCTCTAAGCATCGAACAGGGGACGAATACAGTCACGCAATTTGTAGAAAAGCCTACTGGGGATGGCTTTTACATTAATGGTGGGTTTTTCATTCTCACTCCTCAAATATTCGACTATCTGACAGATGATAGCTGTGTATTTGAGCAGGAGCCCTTGCAAAACCTCGCCAGCGATAGCCAGCTCAAAGCCTACGTTCATGATGGTTTTTGGCAATGCATGGATACCTTGAGAGACAAGCAATATCTTGAGAGCCTCTATCAGAGCGGCAACGCTCCTTGGGTCAAAGGCAAAGTATCCTAAAATGATCACGACAAAAGATTTAGTCGCTCCCTTTCAGGGAAAGCGTGTTCTCGTAACAGGTCACACCGGCTTCAAGGGGAGCTGGCTCTGTACAATTCTCGACCTGCTCGGAGCGGATGTGTTCGGCTATTCGCTTGCCGAGCCGGTTGACAAGCGCCACTCTTATTATGCGCTCAATACGCTGTCGTTCATAAAGAATCCGCAGACCCACATTGGCGACGTGCGCGACCTCAATCGCTTTCGCGACGAATTTGTTGCTGCGCGGCCTGACTATATATTTCATTTGGCGGCGCAGCCGATCGTTTCCATTTCTTATACGGATCCGTATCTCACGTTCAGCTCGAATATTTTAGGGGTTTTAAACGCCCTCGAGATTCTCAAGGCTGAGGGAAGCCAGACCACGGCCGTCATTATCACAAGCGACAAATGCTACAAGAACAAGGAACAGGCGGCCCCCTATATCGAGAATGACGAGATGGGGGGCGACGACCCTTACTCCGCTTCCAAAGGTGCCGCTGAACTTGTCTTTCATTCTTACAGTACCTCTTTCCCGGACCTTTGCCAAAAATATGGTTTGGCCAGTGTACGTGCCGGGAACGTTTTTGGTGG
The DNA here is from genome assembly GCF_012275345.1 of Rhizobium sp. SG570. Classification (NCBI taxonomy): domain Bacteria; kingdom Pseudomonadati; phylum Pseudomonadota; class Alphaproteobacteria; order Hyphomicrobiales; family Rhizobiaceae; genus Rhizobium; species Rhizobium sp. SG570. The sequence continues at coordinate 1,770 of NZ_JAAZQI010000015.1, forward strand.
CGGCGATTGGTCAACAAATCGGTTGATTCCCGATTGTGCTAGAGAGCTCTTCTCGTCGCAATCGATTACGATCCGAATGCCCAAGGCCGTTCGCCCATGGACATTCGTCGTTGACATATTGTTCGGTTATTTGATTCTGGCGGCTAACCTGCGCGATCAACCTGCGGAATTCCGTGGTTCGTGGAATTTTGCTTCCCGAGAAACCAAGACCGTCCGGGAGGTCGTGGAGTTATTTATTGAACGCTTGGGCTTTGGAACGCTCATTATCGATGAAGCTAGTGCGTTCGGCAAAGAAGCAGGCCTACTACTGATTGATCCCGCTAAGGCAGAGCACAAATTGGGCTGGCGACCGAAGTTCTCCGTTGCGGAGGCACTTGCGCAGACTGCGGACTGGTATCGGGATCAGCATCAAGGAGAGCATATGGCGAACGTGTCGCACACTTTTATCAAGGATAACTATCTTTAGAGGTTGAATCGATGAGAATTCTCGTGTCGGGCGGGACCGGGTATGTTGGGGCCGCTTTGGTGCGGCGTCTCGTAGAGCGGGGTGATACAGTCGCTGTGTTATCGCGGGGCCATGCGGCAGATACTGATGATGTTACTCGCGTACCATATACGACGTTGGATGATTTGGCGGAGTTTTGCAACGATTGGCGTCCCGAGGCCGTTGTACACTTAGCCGCGAGCCTACGGAAGGACATCGAGTTTTCCAGCGTTGGTGCTCTGGCAGCTGCAAATGTGATACTCCCTTTGCATCTAGCTTCAGCAGCAAATGCAAGTGGCGCCAATAAATATATTAATATTTCCACTTTCTCGTCGTCTGTCGATGGCAAAACCTATTCCCCGCAAACGCTCTATGCCGCTACTAAAAAAGCCTGCGAAGATCTGCTGACCTATTATCACCAATCAGAGGCGTTGAAGGTATGTACGCTTTGTTTTTATGACGTCTACGGTCCCAAACAGCCGCATGATCGATTTTTGAACTCTTTGATCAAAGCCGTCATTCAGGGGCAGCCATTTTCAATGAGTCCCGGCAAGCAAGAAATCTGTTTCTTGCATGTGGAAGACGCCATCGAATCCATTGTCTACGCGCTCGAAACACCGTCCTGTTTTGAAAACCCTGTGGAAAATATCTATTCGGTTTTTGGACCGAGCGTTTATCAACTTGGTGAACTCCCGCAGGCGATTGCAAAGTTATTATCCAAGCCGGACGTGACCCTCGTCCATGATAAGCCTTATCGCAAAAATGAAATAATGAAGTTTTCCCCTAGGTACCCTTTGCTGCCTGGTTGGAAGCCGAACGTTTCGTTTGATGACGCGATTAAAGCCATTGCCCTAGACGAGATGACGCAATGAACAATCCGAAAATTCTCCACCGAGTTTACTGCGATGATATGCCTCCATACGAGGATCCATTCCTTCATTTCCTTCAGACATGGAGGGATGAAATGCCGGATTATGAAATTAAGAAATGGAACACGGCGAACATTGACCTGAACGCGAACGAATGGATGAGGCGGGCAAGCGCTGCTAGATCTCCTGTTTTCTTATCGGAGTATGCTCGCTGGGCGGCCCTGAAACAGTATGGCGGCATGTACATCGACGCGGACTGTGAAATTTTGAACGGACAAAAACTTCACGGACTGATAGAGGAACTTTACGCCTCCGACGAATATGATGCATTCATTGGGGTTGAAGAACGATCGAATGGACATCCAACCGCTCAGACTATTGCGGCGAAACCCAACTCCGAACTTGTTGATTTCATGCTTGATATGTATGATCGGTGTCTTTCAAGTTCGCTATGGCATTGGCGCGAAGAGAGAGGTCTGATTGGGCCGCAGCTCATGGGCCTTTATTTCAGAGATCGCGGTCAGCATATGAACAAGGGGTTCTTCTGTAATCTGGATGAGCCGATGGTATTTGCGAGAGTTAAAATATATACGCAGGATTATTTCTCTCCCAAATTCACCATCGCAGGCGACCATCTCTTTAAAACAAAGAACACATGCGTCTATCATCTGTTCGCCAACCTGAATGTGGATGAAATGCATCCCGAAGGCCAAGAGTTGCGTCAACGGCCTATGCGTTTCGATGAGTACGTCACCTATCTAAAAGAGCGTAGAGAAAAGTATGGGGAGATGGGTGGGGTCTTTCGTTCACCGTTGGAAGCGTTCGGCGGCCTTCGGAATGCTTCGGGTGAGATTAGTTTTGGCAGGGCGCTACGATTTGCTCTTTTGCATCCGGTGGAGATGTTAAGAATTATCAAGAATAAGCTGAAGGCCTGAAGAGCGATGACGATCAAAAAGCTGCATCGGATATATTTTGGCTTCGATGGAAAGCCAGATCCGTATATCGGCTATCTCGATACTTGGAAGCAGCAGCTTTCAGAGTATGAGATCTGCAATTGGAATGCCGAAAACCTACCGCTTGATATCTGCGAATTTTCGCGGACGATGTATGAGCTTAAAGACCATGCATTTCTGAGCGACTATTTTCGTTGGTGGGTGTTGCGAGAGCACGGCGGAATTTATCTCGATGCGGATATTGAGATCGTAAATGGTGGACTTTTCAACCAGATCGTAGAAAGGGTGGAGCAGAGTCCGGAGCTTAACGCCGCGATCGGTATCGATAATCGAGAGGGTGGTTGGTATACCGCGCATTCTGTTATCTCGAAGAAGGCAGGTGCATATGCTCAATTCATGTGCAGCGTTTACGAGGGGCTGGGACCAGTTTCCATTTGGAGACGCAAGATATTTTATTTTATGGCTCCCCAGCTTGCCGCGCTGTATTTCGCGAAAAACGGACATAACCCAGATGGCATGGGCACCTCGCCGAATTTGGATAAACCAATTTCGATAAGCGGCGTGGAGGTTTTGCCCCAGGAATATTGGTCCCCGATGACTCCGGCCATGAAGGATGGGAAATTGGGTTTTGCGATCAACGCACTAACAGAAAACACAAGTATTTGTCACCATTTCTCGTGTTCCTGGCATGATGAGGATTCGCCATATCGAATGTCACGAAATGCTGAGATAGGCTCGAATGCTCTACTGATGGATCTTGTGAATGCCGAGAACGGACTAGATTCAGGTAAGAGTGGTATCGGTTCCTTGCAGCAAAGGAATTCTTTTCCCTTCAGGCTGGTCAGAAAGTCGCGCCGCATCGCCCGCAAGAGCCGCGAAGCGCTGCCGGTGGCAACAAGAAGACTAATCAAGTTCATTCGCGAAGCGTAGAAAATTTAGCGGCAAGGCGATTTGCAACTGACGCCTCGAATTCGGAACGCACTTCAACCGTGTGGGTCTACCATGATTGGAAAACTGAAAGCGCGACTCGGGCAATTTATCGAGAGACGAGTAGCACTTGCGCTCAAGGGTTCCGGCGTCAGAGACATTTTGGGCGACATCTCGAATCAGGGGGCTGCCCTCCAAGAGACTGTTGACGGGCTCAAAGTCCGCTTGGACGATCTCTCGAAAGACAAGAGTGCCTCTCTAAATCTTAGAGATGAGATGCGGCATCACATAAATGACTTTTCGGCCTATAAGGCCGATTATATAAGCTTCAGGGATGATATACGCGCGCGGACGCGCCCATACTATTATCTCGGTCAATGTTGGGGATTGACCTGGCTCGATACTGGATTGCCGTTTTTTGTGAAGACCGATGAGAGGGAAATAAGCCCCTGGATCATCCTCGGCGGCACATGGGAAACATATATAGACAACATATTATCCGAGTACATTTTGCCGGGCATGACCATTGTCGATATCGGCGCCAATATTGGATATTACACAATCAAGTTTGGATCGCAGGTAGGTCCCGACGGGATTGTGCATGCGTTCGAACCAAATCCTGTCGCGTTAAATTATCTGCGCGAGAATGTTCTCTTGAACGGATTTCAAGGTCGATGTGTAGTCCATCCAATCGCTGCTGGGCAGGAAAGTACTACTTCTAAACTATATTTTACGGATGAGGCACTGGGTAGTGGGTCTCTTTTGGAAGATGGGGGAAATTATTATAGGAAAGATCATGAATCGCTAAGTAAATCCGTTTCAGTTCCTGTGGAGCCAATTGATGCGATTTTGGGCCAACTGGATTGCGCGAACTTAATCAAGGTCGATGCCGAAGGTTACGAGCCATTCATCCTGCGTGGTGCGGCTGAGCTAGTCAGGCGGTCAAAAGACTGCGCATTCTTGTTGGAAATATGCAGCCTCACGTGGGAAAAAGTGTCGTCTATAGAAGAAACGATGGCGCCAATTTTGGAAGGCCGTGCGATTTACGCTGTACTGCCCGGGTCTCGATTGTTGAAACTAGAGGTATTTGAAATTCGGGGCCATTTGGACCAGTACGAGAACAAGATGGCGAATTTCTTTATCTGTCCTATCGAGCGAATTGAGCGGATTGCGAAATTTATTGTCATAGATATTTGATTTTGAATGCGACATTTCGGGAGATGCTCCATTTCGTGTTCTGCGGTTGTCGCGGGTTGTATATTCGACTATGGCCAATCCGTTGTGGCGGAATTCGCAGAAGTTCCTCAGTTAGAGGTGTGACGTAACCACCCGATTGGCACCGCCTGCCGCTTAACGAGCTGATCGACTAAGACACGTGTTTAACGACGTCGTTAGCGACGTGTCTTATGCGGGTATTGCGATGCGGGTCGAAATTCTTGGGCAAGAGCGGCGGCGTCGATGGCGCGACGATGAGAAGCTCGCAATTGTCATGTCGGTTGGAGATGGTGGAGCGACGATTACAGAGGTTGCCCATCAGCACGATATTACGCGCCAGCAGATTTACGCTTGGCGTAGCGAGCTGAAGAAGAAGGGACTGCTCTCGGCGTCATCGGATGCATTGTTCATCCCGGTCGACATGGAAGCGGTGCAGATGGATGTCGCTGATGACCGGGAAAGGAGCTCCGAGCTCGTCGAACTGCGATTGAGCTGCGGCCGCACCCTTCGCTTCGGCAGTGCGGTCGATACGGCCGCCCTAACGCAAATCATCCGGGCAGTGGAAGCAGCATGATCGGGCCTGGGACGGGCGTTCGGGTCTATCTTGCCTGCGGGATCACGGACATGCGCAAAGGAATAGAAGGCCTGGCAGCCCTTGCACAGGATGTCCTGCACCAGAAGCCAACGGGCGGCGCGGTATTTGCCTTTCGGGGCAAACGAGGCGATCGATTGAAGCTGCTGTATTTTGATGGCCAAGGCTTCTGCCTGTACTACAAGATCTTGCAGAAAGGTCGATTCCCATGGCCTTCGGCGTCCGACGGGACGGCGCGACTGACGTCGGCCCAACTGGCGATGTTGTGGGAAGGGATCGATTGGCGTCGTCCGGATTGGGGGGCGCCACCGGCTCGTGTCGGGTGATTTTATCCCTCTGAAACCACTCGTTTTTATGGCAATTTACCTTGACTTGTGGTAGTCAGGATCATGTCAAACGCAACGGCAAATCTCCCGGACGATCCAGCCTTTCTCAAGGCAATGATTGCCGCTTTGCTGGCGGATAATGCGAAGATGTCGGCGACGTTGCAGGCGCACGACCAGTTAATCCAAACACTGCGGCTACGCATCGCCAAGCTGAAGAAACAGGTCTTCGGCAAGTCCTCCGAAAAGATCGAGCGTGAAATCGAGCAGTTGGAATTGGCGCTTGAGGATCTATTGATCGCCGCCGCTGAGGGCAATACGTCCCCGATCGATGAAGCCGATGAGACGGCGTCTGTTGTGCCCTTGGCGGATGCATCGGAAAAGATCATGCGCCGACGCCCACGTGTGTCGGACACGGCGGTTCGCGAGCGCCGAGAACTCGATCCTGGCGCCTGCTGCCCGGAATGCGGAGGTGAGTTGCGTCTTGTCGGTGAGGACGCCAGCGAAATGCTCGACATGATTGCGGCTCAGATGAAGGTGATCGAGGTCGCCCGATTGAAGAAGTCCTGCCGCTGCTGCGAGACGATGGTGCAGGTGCCTGCGCCCAGCCGCCCGATCCCTGGCAGCATGGCGGGCGCTGGCCTTTTGGCGTACATTCTGGTCTCGAAGTTCGATGACCATTTGCCGCTATACCGCCTGAACGAGATCTTCGCCCGTATGGGTGTCGACATTCCCGACAGCACAATGGTCGATTGGTGTGGTCGCGCCATGCAGGTCCTTCAGCCTCTCATCGCACGGATCGAAGCTGCAATCATGGCAAGCGACCTGCTCCATGCGGACGATACCCCGATCCGGGTGCTGGATCGCTCGCTGCGAGACAAGGGCTTGGGCAAGGGTGTGAAGAAGGGCAGGCTCTGGACGTATGTGCGCGATCAGCGCCCCTGGGCTGGCACTTCCCCGCCCGGTGCAGTCTACTACTTTGCTCCTGACTGGAAAGAAGAGCACGTCCACCGCCACCTCAAGCAATCAAGCGGCATCCTTCAGGCTGATGGCTACAAAGGCTACGGCAAGCTGTACTCACCTGGAGAGGATGGAACGTCTCGCTTCAAGGAGGCGGCCTGCTGGGCCCATTGGCGACGAGACTTCCACGACATCTGGATATCGAACAAATCCGAGATCGCCCGCGAGGCTCTCGATCGTATTGGTGCTCTTTACGACATCGAGCGAGGCATCAACGGCCAGCCTCCTGATATACGTCTTGCCACGCGTCAGGCCCAAAGCAAGCCAAAGGTCGATGCATTGCGCCACTGGGCTGAGGCTCAACTGACGCGCATTCCTGGCAAAAGCGATCTGGCTGCTGCGTTCCGATACGGCTTGAGCCGCTGGGCATCGCTCTGCCTGTTCCTCCAAGACGGTCGCGTTGCGATCGACAACAATGCCGCTGAGCGGGCCCTGCGTCCGATAGGCGTTGGAAGACGCAACTGGCTCTTTGCGGGAGCCGACACGGGAGCGGAAACGTTGGCACGCGCCATGACGATCATCGAGACGGCCAAGATGAATGGTCTTGACCCGCAGGCCTATCTGGCTGACGTGCTCGATCGTATCCACGATCACAAGATCAATCGGTTAGACGAATTGCTTCCGTGGAATTGGGCTCCTATTACGGCGATCCGCGCTGAAGCTGCCTGATGGCCACCATCACATATGTCTTTACCCTCAGCCATGTCGCAGAGATGCTCGGCGAGGACTTGGAGCTTCTGCAGGCGATCGTCTCGAACTCCGACAATCTGACATATGGGAGCATCATCAGTGTCATAGAAGGCGACGATGCATCGGTGACCGCCTTGACCGACGATGGCATCGACGAACTCACACACATGCTATCAGAGGCACGCAGGTCTCCTGCCACCTGGGCCGAATTCCTGGACGACTTTGAAATCTTGGCGGATCCAGATGCGATCGCTCGTATCAAGGCAAAATCTACGCGGTAACAACCGGGCCGTTACGGTGTGACGGCTGTTGAGCAAGAAACGGCGGGGTCTTGCGCATATTTGCACAAAGGGTTATTCGCAGCTTCCATGCTTTGCCAGGGGGCGCCTTAAAAAGGACTGCATGTCTCTATTGCTGAGGCAAAGCAAGAAACTGATGATGGATTGCCTGTGACGAATCTTACAATCGCCAAGAACGAGATGCGCTATCACGGCGCAACATGGGATATTGCCGAGGCGATGTCGAATTTCCGTTTGGCCGCACTGCTCGGTTGGCAGGATGTCGCGCAGCGCTATAGACGATCACGCATCGGCGCGTTCTGGCTAACCATAAATATGGGTGTTTTGATCGGCGCGCTCGGTCTTGTTTTTGGTACGATCTTCAATTCTCCGATGAGCGAATTTCTCCCTTTCATATGTGTCGGGTTGATATTTTGGGGTTATTACAATCAAATTGTTAGCGAGGGATGTTCCGGCTTTATATCCAATAGCGAAATAATATTGCAATTGGATATACCATTTTTTACATATATACTGAGACTTTGGTATCGAAACACCGTAATACTCGCGCATAACGTGGTAATATATCCAATTGTTCTGCTGATATTTTGGAAGTCAATCGGGCTTGCGGCGTTGCTAATCGTTCCTGGATTCGTTCTCGTCACTCTGAATATGACCTGGATCGCGTTGGTGCTTGCGATCCTGTGCACGCGTTACCGTGACCTTATTCAGATCGTTCAGAATATCATGCAAGTCATGATGTATGTGACGCCGATCATGTGGATGCCGGATCACCTGCCAAAGAGCGCCTCGCATGCGATGTTGGATTACAACCCATTCTTTCATCTGATCTCGGTCGTCAGAAACCCGCTTCTTGGCCAGGCCGTTACCGTCACGAATTGGGTCGCGACGGCCGGCATCGCCATTGTTGGTTGGTCTTTTGCGCTTTGGCTGCTGAGAAAATACAGAACCCGTATCGCATATTGGCTGTGAGCCGAATCAACAAAGATCCCAGAGAGCACAGGCGATTATGACGTCTATTTCATTGCAGAATGTCACTGTCGACTTTCCGATTTATAACGCGCGGGGTAGGTCGCTCAAAAGTCGCGTCATGAATATGGCGACTGGCGGTTCAATCAATTCGGAAGGCCACGGTGTGGTTGTCGTTCGCGGTTTGGACTCTATCAGTTTGGAGTTAAAGGAACATGATCGCGTCGGCCTTATAGGGCATAATGGCTCAGGGAAGACGACGCTTCTGCGTGTTCTAACGGGTGTTTATGCCCCAACTTCAGGGAAGATAGATATAAACGGAAAATGCACCTCTCTAATCAACATCTCACTCGGGATTGATCCCGAGGCCACTGGTCGTCAGAATATTTTCCTCCGGGGTGCATTGTTGGGTTTCCGGAAAGAGGAAATGAAGAGGCGACTCGATGAAATCGAAGAGTTTAGTGAACTGGGCGGCTTTCTCGAAATGCCTGTGCGAACCTATTCGACAGGCATGCAATTGCGATTGGCATTCTCTATTTCAACAATCCTTCAACCGGAAATTTTGATCATGGATGAGTGGCTAGCGACGGGCGACGAAGGTTTTAAAGCAAAGGCCAATAAGCGGCTTAATGAGCTGGTTGAGAAAACGCAGATCTTGGTGATCGCAAGCCATGCCAAGGAACTTCTCGCACAAAACTGTAACCGGGTTATCTGGCTCGAGCACGGGAGGGTGCACATGGATGGCGAGCCGACTGAAGTGCTGAAGAATTATTTTGGCACCTGATCGGGTATAGTACAAACAGCAAGGCAAATATTGCCGACTTTTGCAAATGGTCGAATTTAACGATCAGGCCTGTTAGAGAATTTTGACGAAGGATTGACCCTGCCTGACTGTGTTGACAGGTCGTTCATTTTCGTTCCTGCGTGTGTTAAGAAATTGTCATAAACGCAATAACACGCGCGGCATAAATGGACAATGATAGGCAACTTGAGGCTCGATCTGGTGGCTGGATGCCCATTGATCCCGCTTCGGTAAAATCGGCTCCTATTTTCATTCATTCGAGCTTCCGAACTTCCAGCACGTGGTTGTGGGGTCGATTCCGTCGTTTGCCTGAGGCATGGGCGTATTGTGAAATTTTTCACGAAGCACTGAAATCGATGACCGTCGATCAAGCACGCGGCATGAACTATCGGGACGGTGTCTGGAATTCGCGTCATCCGCCATCTGCACCCTATTTTTTTGAGTTTGTTCCATTGTTTGAGGCTGAAGGGGGAATAGCGACTTATGACTCTTCGATGGCATATGAGCGGTTCATTCCCGAGGCTGGCTTAGACGGCATTCTTAGCGCTTCAGAACGTGCTCACATTGATGCTTTGGTCGAAAACGCCAATTCGCTTGGCCGCAGAGCAGTGCTGACCGACACACGGACCTTGGGGCGAGCGCGTGCAATTAAATCGGCTTACTCCTCGCCCTCAGTTTTGCTGGTTCGCAATTTGTTTCACCAATGGTCGTCGTACTCATCTCAGGCTCTAGCAGGAAATCCGTATTTTATTGAAATGACTGACAGAATTGTTCGAATGGCTGGACACGATGAGTTTTCGCGATCGCTCGATCAATGGTATTCTGATCGAAAAGTCGCGTGTGATGACACAGCGATGTTCAAAACCTTTCTCATCCATCACCTCTATCTCTATGCACATGCCTTCGACGCAGTGGATACCGTTTTGGATGTCAATGAAATTGCGCGTGACGATGCCTTACGGCGAAACAAAGAGAACGAGCTACTTACACTAACTGGCTTGTCAGTTGATCTTTCCGATGCGCAAGCTCAATTTACAATGGCGGATTTAAATATCGATAATATTCGCGAATTTGTCGATGACATTGAGCAGTGGATGAAGCGAGTTGCTTCATCTGGTTCCTCCTTGGCTGGGTGCCAATTTGTCGAGCGCCTAAAGAAAGAGGCGCTGGAAGAACTCGATAAGTTCCTGTTCTACACAGCCGGAACTAAGAAGCATTATGTATCCCTGTTAAAAAAAGGGGAAGACAGCGCATATGGCCACGTAGCGCGATTGTCGCAGGAATGTTCTGAAGTGAAATCCGAACTAATGGCAAATAAGCGACAAGTTGAGAGTCTGACTTCCCAGCTTGCTGAATCCAGCGATGAATTGTTGAGAGCAAAGGAGCAAGTCCAGGCAGTTTTGGACTCATCCTCGTGGCGTCTTACATGGCCACTGCGGTTTACAAAGAAAATATTTGCGAAGAGGGACTGAATGCAGGGGTGGACCGCCGTGCTTAAAAACTACTGTTCGACGGGACAAGCATCGATAGCGTGTAACGGGTGATTGATACTGTCAGGCAAAATATCGGCATGCGGTGTCATTTTGCTATGAAGATGAAAGATCAAAGTTGCTACAATCCGTGCGAATGAAGGTATTGTTTTCTGGCGCTTCATTTTTCGCTGCGCCGCTTCATCAGCAGCACCAGCAACAACGGCGCACCAACGAGTGCCGAGACCAGCCCGGCCGGAATTTGATACGGAAACACAATCATCCTGCCGAACCAGTCCGCGAGCATCATGAGCCCTCCGCCGGCGAGCGCTGCTCCGGTAAGCTGCGGGGCTGCGCGTCGCAGCTCAAGCTCTCGCGCCAGATGGGGCCCCATGAGGCCGATAAAGCTCAAGGGACCGACGACGAGTGTGGCGGCGGCGGTCATGGCGGCGGCCAGCGCGAAGAGAGATGCGCGGGCAAGGTTGACGCGGATGCCGATCGCCTGTGCGGCCTGTGGTCCGAGTGGCAGTAGATCAAGCCAGCGGCGGGCGAGGAATGCCAGCGCGAGGCCTATGGCAGCGGCAATTGCGGCGGAAATTGCCTTCTTTGTATCAACGAGATAGGTCGATCCGCTCATCCATTGCATGATAGTTAGCGCGCGCGGATCGCCGCCGGCGGAAAGCACGCTGATGACGGCATCCAACATGGCACCCAGCGCGATGCCGGTCAGCAATACCCGTTCCGGTGCGAAGCCGGAACGCATGCCGAAGGCGAAGATGGCAAGCAGGACGGTGAATGCGCCGATGCCGCCGAAGCCGAGCTGAGCGGCCATGCCGGGTGCGGGCAGGATGAAGAGTGCGGCTGTGACGCCGATGGTGGCGCCGGCCGAAATGCCCAGCACTTCGGGGCTTGCCATCTCGTTGCCGCTAAGCCGCTGGAGGATTGCGCCGACGACGCCAAGCATCGCTCCGGCGGCAAAGGCGCCAATGACACGCGGCAGACGATAGGGCAGCACGTCGGGCCAGTTCAAATAGGCAAGGGTAGTCCATGTACCATCCGGCGTGCGTCCGAAAAAGATTGCGCCGGCGAGCAGAGCGAGAAGGCCGCCGATCGTTGCAAGGAGCAGTTTTTGCGAAGTGTGTGCAGTCCGGTTCGGGCTGTGCGAAAGGGCCGGCACAGTACGCTGTATCGTCTTCAGACGCGGCAGCATCAAGAGCAGCAGCGGAGCGCCGAGCAGGGCGGTAATGGCTCCCGTCGGCAGGAAGGTCGAGGAAGCGCCGGAGAGCAGCACCAATGCCTCATCGGTCAGAAGCAGCAAGCCGGCGCCGATGAGAGGGGACCAGATAAGCTGGCTCCTCATCTGCCGCGCGCCGGAAAGCTGCGCGATCCGGGGGGCAATAAGGCCGATGAAGCCGATGACGCCGACGGCGCTGGTCACGACAGCGGCCAGCACGATGGCAAGGCAGACGGCGGCAATACGGGTCCGCTTCACCGAAAGGCCGAGCCCGCTGGCACCGCCGTCGCCAAGTTCCATAAGCGATAGCGGCCGCACCATAAGGAAAGCGGCGATGGTGAGAATCGTGATTTTCGGAAGGAGCGAGAGGGGGATGGTCCAGCTCTGCTGCGCCAGCGACCCAGCACCCCAGATGAAAAGGCCGGAGAGGTAGCGGTCGTTCATCAGAACGAGGATGGCAGCGAGCGCGCCGCTCCAGACGCTGACGATCAGTCCCGAAAGCACGAGTGCAAACGGCGAAAAGCCTCGTCTTGCACCGATCAGGAAAACGACGGCGGCTGCCGCGGCGCTGCCGAACAGAGCGACCGCATCGCGGCTGAAGCCCTCAAGCGCCGGAAAGGCGAGCATGACGGCGACGAGCGCCAGGTTGGCGCCGGCGGAAATGCCGAGCGTAGAGGGTGATGCAAGCGGATTGCGCAGCACTTGCTGCAGCAGAGTGCCTGATAGTGCGAGCGCCGCGCCGGCCAGCAGCGCGGTCGCTATTCTCGGCAGCGTCGAATAGACAAGCAACAGGTGCTGCGGATCGTAACCGACGTCCCGTACCATCAGCCGCGAAAAATCCGGCGCGACCTGATGCCAGGCAAGCAAGCCGGCAAGCACGAACAGCGTCACCGCCACGGCGGCGGCGCCGAGGGAATTGTTTGTGTTGGTGCGGATCATGCGAGCTTTTCCAGGTGATCGAGCAGAATGCGGGCGAAGCGCTCCGCCTCCTGAACCATGCCGAACATCAACGTGCCGGGCAGTACCGAGACTCGACCCGCCTTAACGAAGGGAAGGCTGGTCCACAGGGGGCTGTCTTGCAGATTGTCGAGTATATTTGGTGGAATAAGAGGTTCGAAGGCTATCAGCCGCAGGCTTTGATCGAGCGTTGCCAGTTGCTCCAGGCCGATCGTTTCGAAGCCCCAGAAATTGCCGGGTCCTGTCCAGGCGTTCCTGAGGCCGATCCTGGTCATGACGTTCTGATAGAGGCCGGTGCCGCCATAGATGCGGGCGTGGCGCTGATCGACAAAGTTGACGAGCGCCAGTGGCGGAGGCTTGAGCTTGTTCACCCGGCTGGCGCAATCGTCGAAGAACTGCTCGGACTGCGTCAGGAAATCGGTTGCCTGCTGTTGACGGCCGATGGCGGTGGCCAACAGCCGAGTGGCTTCGATGGAGCGTTGCAGGGCTTCACCGCCTTGGGCATAGATCGTCAGCTCCATGACCGGCGAAATCACTTCCAGGCGTGGCTTTAGGGGTGCGAGATAGGGTGTGGTCAGGATCAGCGCCGGTTTCAGGCTTGCCAGGATTTCGAGATTAATCTCGTTGGTGGTGCCGAGATCGACGACCCCGGCCGGCATTTTCGGCTCGACGACCCACCTGTCCCAATCGGCAAGCGAGGCGATCGCGGCGGGTGTGACGCCGAGCGCCAGCAGCGTCGAAGCAAGGCCGTAGTCGAGCGACACGATCGGTCCGGACACTGTCGCGCCGGCATATCCCGCGCGTGGGACGGCAAGGAGAGCCGCGGCAACAAGAAGCGCGTTGCGGCGCGATAGCCTCAAGCCGTGGAAATGATCCTCAGATGACATAGGCGAGCGGCGTTCCGTGCACCGGATGAGCCGTCACGCCCATGTTCGTGCCATAGATCTTATGCAGCGTTTCGGCTTTCATCAGGCTCGGTGAGGGGCCGGCGGCAATCAGGCGCCCTTGTTTCAGCGCATGCAGGTGATCGCAGAAATGCGAGGCGACATTGATGTCGTGCAGCACGAGAATGACGCTCAGGCCCTTTGTGCGGCAGAGCTCTCGCACCAGGCCGAGGATCTCCATCTGGTGGGCGATGTCGAGTGCCGAGGTCGGTTCGTCGAGAAGGAGGCAGCGACTGTCCTGCGCGACCAGCATGGCGATCCAGACCCGCTGGCGCTCGCCGCCCGAAAGCGTGTCCACCATCCGGCCCTTCAAAGTGTCGACATGCGTCAGCCGCATCGCGGTCTCGACTTTTTCGCGGTCGAGATCGGTGAAGCGGCCCAAGGCGCCATGCCAGGGATAGCGCCCGCAGGCGACCAGTTCCTCAACGGTCATGCCGGCGGCCGATGTGGTATCCTGCGGCAGATAGGCGACAGCACGGGCAAAGGCGCGCATGTCATAGGAAGCGGCGGAAACGCCGTCGAACAGGATCCGTCCACCCGTCGGCTGGATCTGGCGCGCCAGCAATTTGATCAGGGTCGATTTGCCGGAACCGTTATGGCCGATCAGTCCCGAGATCTCGCCGGCATTGAAGGCAAGATCCAGCGGATGGAGAATGGTCTTGCCATCGACGTCGAAGTGGAGGCCCTCCGTCGTGAAGACGGATACCGGATGCTGGCCGGCTTTGGGGATGGTTTCGTGTTTCATGGTCGTTCCTGCTAAGCAGCATGGCCTCGTGATATCTCGATCGCCTTCAATTGGCGGCCGTTAACGGCTTGACGAAGAACAGGCATGGATGGTCCTCGTGCCAGAGGGTAGGGAACACCTCGGCACGGATAAAGCCGTTCCCGTCATAGAAGGCGCGCGTCGCATCGTATTGCGGTTCATCCTTGCCGCGCGGCGCAAGTGTCTTCACCGTCAGCAGCTTGCAACCAGCGGACCGGGCGAACCGTTCGGCGGCGGCAAGCAGCCGCTTGCCCACGCCGCTGCCATGGTGCTGCCGCCGGGTGGCGATGACCAGGATTTCCATAGCGGCGGGAGGATGGGTCTGTACGGCAACGAAGCCGGTAACGGTGCCTTCGTCGAGACAGCCGAACATCGGCAAGGTTTCGACGGCTTTAGCACATGCCTCGATGACCTCCGGCTCTGTGAACCAGTCCGTCAGCTCCGACATGATGGCACGACAAATATCGCCCTTGGATTCGGTTATTTCGATAGCTTCCTGCATCTGTTCTTCCTTACCGGCTGGTAGCGTCATTCGGCGCTCCCGTGTCAGGCTCGCATCTCTGGGGTTCGTGGTGTTCTGCGCGGGCTGTGCGCGCGGCCGGCGGCATAATCCTGGTCGGCCTCGAGCGATATTGCAGCGAGGCAGCGTGAATGCGCCTCTCTCAACAGGCCGCAAACGAGGGCGCATGAGACGCCTGCTTCTTTGGCGATGATGTTTTGCGGAACATCCTTGAAATAATGCTCCTCGTAAAACTTGCGCGTCCTCGCGGGCATCGCCTCGACCGTGCAGCGGAAGGCTTTGTATGCCTCCGCCTCGTGCAGATGCTCTTCGGGGCTTCCGTAGGCCGACGTGTTGCCGCCGACCTCTTCTTCGACGAACAGGCCTCTCTCATAGCGCAACCGTCGCATGTGGTCCGTCGCCAGATTGCGTACCATGCGCATCACATAGGGGCCTGGTGCCGCTATGTCCTGCTTGAGCGGTTTGGAGACCAATTGCAGAAGCACCTCCTGCACGACATCTTCGGCCAATGTCATGCTGCCGGTGATCCGGCGCGCGATGGAGAGAAGCTTGGGATAGGCATGAAGGGCTGTTTGAAGTTGCTCATTGGAAGTCGACTGCAAAGTGTTGGCAATCATGTCGGGCTCTCGCTGAAATCCAAAGTTGCATTTCGGTGTGCCCCTCTTTTTTAGCGCACCGTATAAAACATGATAATGATAGTCAAGATAAAATCTAAGGGCTGGGAACCGTCTTTCCTTGCATCGGCTAGTGATTTGATTTTATTTTAATTTTAAACAATCCTCGATGAGGCTTCCAACGTCCGGATGCTGCTGCCAAACAGGCTCGTATAGCATTTGCGAGGCCGCGACGGCCCATAGAAAGTTAGGTGCATTTTCGCTACGGCAAGAGCCGAAGCGGATGAAATTAGCTTCATCGAATGCCCGATTTAACATATTTTCGGTTGTATCCGCCGGCTCGAGCGCGATGCCTCTGGGATCATCAAGGAAGCCGCGGCCACGGCACTTCAACACAGCCTCTTTTCGAACCCAATATGAGAGAAATGTCCTGTGTCGTTGCTCTGGCGCCTGTCGCTGGATGTCGTCGAGTTCCCGCTCGCACAGAATGAACGGCATGATTTCGAGCGCCTCGGTTTCGGAAATCCTATCCGGCTGCTCGATGTCGATTCCCACGCGACCGCCGCGGCAGACGGCGAGAGCAACCCTGTCTGTCGTGTGGGAAAGATTGAAGTCGATATCGGCATGATCCGGCAGATACGGCCTGCCATGCGGCGTAAGCGAGATGGTGAGGGCCTGTGGCGCGCAGCCGACCATTCTGCCGATAATGCTGCGGCAGAGAAGGCGTCCGGCGATGAACAAGCGCGCAGCATCGCGTGACCGAAATGCAGCGACGCGTGCTTTTTCCGCGTCGCTCAATAGAGCGGTCGAGATATGAAGCCCGTCGCGCAGATGCAGGCTGTGAAGCTCGATCTGCGCGATCTCTTCTCCCTTTGGGAAGGCGGGCACCTTATTCCGCAGCCTGTCCCAGATGCGAAGCGAGTTCGGATTGATGTCCCTGGGTTTCCCATTGGACGATGGGCTCGAGCTGACCGAGATCGAAATGCTCACGGCCAAGAAGTGCATTGGCGATGACGGCGCTGCGCCAGGCGGCAAGGCTGAGCTGCGGTTCCGCAATCCCGTGGCTGTGGCGCCCGGCATTGAGGACGAAGATGCGGCTTTCTCGCGGGCCGTCCCATGTCAGCGAAAAATCGCTTTCCAGCACCGGCTCGCCGATGGAGTTCAGCTCGATGCGGTTCTCAAGCGAATGCAGGAATTCGGGAAGGACGAAGCGATAGCCTGTGGCAAGCACGATCATGTCGACCGCCAGCGTCTCGATGCTGTTGTCGAAGCCATTGCGCATGGTAAGTGCGATTTCGGGACCATCCTGTTCGGCTGCGACGACATCGCGGAAGGGGCGTAACGAGATGCCCTGATCGGCGCCACCGGCCGCTTCAAGTTTCCTTTCATAGAGCCGGCGATAGAGCTTCTTCAGGGTCGAGGCGGAGACGCCGTCGCTCGCAAGCACCTGCCGGCGCGTGTGGGTGAGCCGCAACGCCTCGGGAAGCTCGTGAAAGCGCTCCATGTAGCTCGGTGTGAAGAGTTCGTTGGTGAAGGGCGTGGCATCAAGCGGCTCGAAATTTGGCCGGCGGCTGATCCAGTGGACCGACGAGACGGCGTTCAGATCCAAGAGGGCATCGACGATCTCCGCACCGCTCTGGCCGCCGCCGATGACGGCAACGCGCGGGGCCTTGACGTCGCCAAGGCGAGTGGCGGCCTCGCTGCTGTGAAAGGTCATCGACTTCAGCAGTTGCTCGGCCCAGACCGGGCGCGCCGGTATCTTGCCGACGCCGACGGAGAGATTGCGGGCGCAAACCGGGCCGTCGTCAGTCGCGATGGAAAAGAGACCGTCATTCGCATGGACTTCGCGCATGCTTGCACCGAAACGAAGCGACGTCAGGCCGCGCGCGACCCATGCGAGATAGTCAGCGAATTCCTTGCGGGGAACGGCCTCATATTCCGCATTAAGAAACTGGTAAAAGCGTTTGTGTGCAACAAGATAGGAGAGAAAGCTCCATGGGCTGGTCGGGTTGGTGGCGGTCACCAGATCCTTGAGGATGGATGTCTGCATTTCCGCGCCGGGCAGCATCATTCCCGGATGCCAGGCGAAGGCAGGTCGCCGCTCGAAAAAGCGGACCGAAAGTTGCGGTATGGAGTCGAGCTGGGCGGCAAGGCTGAGGTTGAACGGACCAATTCCGGCCCCGGCGAGGTCGAGCACGTGCGATGTCATGATGCAGCTCCAGAAGGATGTCGATTAGTTGTTCTTGCCCGCGGGCAGGATGGTCGGCGCAAAGGCGTGCTCAAGCCGTCGGGCGAAGCGCTGGTGGAATGGCGTCTTGCCGATGATCGACAGGTGGTTGGTGCCGTTGACGATCTCGGAGGCCGTGGCGTTCGGCGAATAGCGGCGCCAGTCGATGACGTTGAGCGCGCGTGTGAGGGAATCCTCGGCGGCAAAGGCATGGATGCGGAAATCCGAAGGCGCAAGGCGGTAGTTTCGAAAGATCATCGCGTTGTCGACCAGAATCCAGAACGTGTGCTCCTCGGAACCGATGTCCGGACCATCCGTCGGCAACTTGACGTTAT
Source organism: Rhizobium sp. SG570 (assembly GCF_012275345.1). NCBI lineage: Bacteria > Pseudomonadati > Pseudomonadota > Alphaproteobacteria > Hyphomicrobiales > Rhizobiaceae > Rhizobium > Rhizobium sp. SG570. The sequence goes on from NZ_JAAZQI010000015.1 coordinate 19,976, forward strand.
GCTTTACGATATGGTGGAGGAACTGTTCGTAGACCTCGCCATCCATTGCGGCAAAGAGCCTCTTCCAATCCTCGCGCATCGGCGTCGTTGCGAGCCAGCTTTGCACGGCGGCATGGGTACGGTCCCTGATGCCGTCTTCGAAGCGCGGCATGATGCCGACGGTGAATTCCTCGTCCATGTCGCAAACATCGACCATGCCGATCATGCGCAGGTCGATGTCATTGCCGAGCTGCCGGGCGGCCTCATAGGCAAGAAGCCCACCCCAGGACCAGCCGAGGAAGGCGCAGGGCCGACCCTTGGCCTTCTTGCGCACTGCTTCCGCATAGCGCGCCGTGATGTCCTCGACACGGGTGCTGAGCGTCTTGGTCTCGGTTAGCGAATAGCAAATGAAGCCGGTCGCCGGCTGTTCCGGGCCGAGATAATCCACCAGGCGCATATATTCGCGCGTCGAGACGAGGAGGCCGGGGAAGCAATAGAGAACCGGCCGGTCGCCGTTTCGCCGGAGATAGACGACGTCGACGCCGGTCTCGTCGCGGCTTCCCTCGATGGCAAGTGCCAGATCGCGGATGGTCGGATGATTGAACATATCGGCTATCGAAAGCGGCCATTCGGGAAGGCGCATCTTCAGGCGTGAGACGATGCGCACGGCGGCCAGCGATTGTCCGCCGATATCGAAGAAGTTCTCGGTGACGCCGATATCGCCAATGTCGAGAATGGCCTTCCACGCGTCGAGGATTGTCTTTTCCTTCTCGCTTGCTGGCGCGACCAGTTCGCGTTCGATGCGAGGTGCGGGCAGGGCGGCGCGATCCAGCTTGCTGTTCGGCCCCATCGGCAGCTTGTCGATGATCATGATGGTTTGCGGCACCATATAATCGGGCAGGGCGGTCATGGCTGCGCGGCGCAGTTCGGTAACGCTTAAGCTTTCGCCCTCGCGCGGAACCACATAGGCGACGAGCGAGCTGCGCCCGCCTTCATTGTGCAGCAGTAGGACGGCTTCGGCGACGCGCTGGTCGGATCGCAGCACGGCCTCGATCTCGCCGGGCTCGATGCGGAAGCCGCGCAATTTGATCTGATGATCGACGCGGCCGGCGAATTCGACGATGCCATCCTCCCGCCAGCGGCCGAGATCGCCGGACTTATAGAGTCTGCCGCCTAGCGAAAAGGGATCGGGAATGAAGCGGTCCGCCGTCAGCTCCGGCTGGCCGAGATAGCCGCGTGCAAGGCCGCTGCCGCCGATATAGATTTCGCCGATCACGCCGACCGGAACAGGCGCGAGGTCGGCATCGAGCACATAGATGCGCCGCTCGCCCACGCCGCGGCCGATCGGCGCGACCGTCCCCTCGAAGCGGGTTCCCGCCGGGATTTTCCAGATCATCGGCGTCATGATCGTCTCGGTCGGGCCATAGCCATTGATCAGCATCTGCGCCTTGAGGTTCTCGGTGATCATGTCGAACACCGCTTGCGACAGCGCCTCGCCGCCGAAGGAATAGAGCCGCAGCCGCGGTATGTCGCTGTTTTCGCCGGCATATTCGGCAAGTCCGCGCACGTAGCTTGTGGGAAGGCTGGCATTGTTGACGCCGTGCCGCTTCATCACGGCGAAAGCATCTTCGGGCGTGGCGAGCTTGTCCTGTGTCAGCACCACGCCGCCACCCGCCATCAGCGGCACCATCCAGCGCTCATGCCCGCCATCTGACGTAAATGGCAGGACGGGATATTCGCAAGAATCCTCGCTCATTTCGTAGATGCGCAGGGTCGCCTTACAATGATGCGCCAAGGGACCGTGCTCGACCGCGACACCCTTCGGGACACCTGTCGAGCCGGACGTGTAGATCACATATGCGAGCTGCTGTGGGGCTATGGCGGTGGCGGGCGCGTCGCTGCTTTCCGACGAGAGATCGATTACGTCGAGATTGAGATACGGCGTGGCGATATCGCCGGGCAGATTGGCGATGTGCCGCGTGCGGGAGATGACGAGAGACAGGCCGGGAGCGGTCAGAATATGCCGGTTGCGCGCTTCGGGGTGATCCGGCTCAACCGGTGTAAAGGCGCCGCCTGATTTCAGCACGGCAAGAATGGCGACGATCGCATCGATCGACTTTTCGAGCGCGATGGCGACGCGCTTCTCAGGCCCGATCCCCAAGGAGATCAGGCGATGCGCGAGCCGATTGGCTGCCGCCTCGAGCTCGCCGTGCGTGACCGATTTCTCCCCTTGCGCAACGGCGAAGGCATACGGCCGCCGTCTGGCTTGTGCGGAGATGACCTCGTGGATCGGCACGCCGTCATCCGGCTCGGGTATGTCGGGATACGGCGCAGATAGCCTGTCCAGTTCTTCCGGCGAAACGAATGGGATGTGCTTGATCGCCTCGCCGGGGTTGCTGCCCAGCCGGGCAAGGGCGATAACCAGATCATCGGCGAAGCGGGCGATCTGCTTGGGATCATGCTTTTGCGGATCGAAGCCGATGCCGATGCGAAGCCTATCCTTGGATACCTGGGAAACAGTGACAACAAGCTCGGCATCGCGGCGCGCCGGAGGCTCGACGAGGCATCGGATCGGGGTTCCATCCGTGGCCGATTCCATAAACTGGAGCGGTGCCCGTACATCGAGAAGCGTCTTGACGAGGCCGGTGGTGTCAAAGAATTCGTCACGTCGCAGCAATGCGTCGGCAAGAGCCTCGAAGGGTAGGGATTGCCGTGCGGCGGTCTGGATTTCCTCGACGAATGTCTTGCGGACACCCTCAAGCCCCATGGCACCATCCAGTTCCGCGGTGAGGATCAACACATCCTCGCTGCGCGCCGCGATCGTCGGCGTCGCCGGCCGCGTGACCAAACCGATCCTTTGGGTGTCGTATCCGGTGTGGCGACGGAGGGCGATGCTCAGCGCGGCAAGAACGTCGCGGGACGTCTCAACCGTCGACTGTGCGTGTGCAAGGGGCTCCGGAGCGGGCACCTCCACCAAATGCTCGAACCATGCCTCATCGACTATATCCCGTCCGGCCGTTGCCTGCGGCGGGAGCGACGCGATGCTTTCCTGTGCCGTCAGCCGTTCGAACCAGAAATCGACGAGCTCCAGCGCCGGACTGCGTGGCGCGCTATTGCCGGTCATCCAGGATGCTGCGTCCGGGAGCGCGGTTTCGCTAACATCAGCCAGCACATTGGCGCTGCCGCGTATATTGCGCAGGAAATCCTTCGCAAGCAGATCGAGCGTTGCGGCATCGGCAAGGACGGCGTGGAGAGAAAATACCGCGCCGACCGCTTGCTCGCTCCTTGACAGCAGAACGAAACGGGCGGGATTGCCGCTGGCGAGATCTATGGCGCGCGCTCGTTCCGCCGAGGCCGCTGCTGCAAGCGCCTCGTCCAGACTGTCGTCGGCCGCCAAATCCACCTCGATCACATCGACATGACGACTATTCCTCAGGATCTGCTGCACAGCGCCGCCGGCTCGAGCCTCGAATTCCGATGTGATGAGCGGATGTTGACGCGAAAGTGCCGCAAGCCCTTTGCGTGCTACTGCAAGAGCGATGGGAGGGAAGGCGATAGCAAGAATTTGCCGCCCATAAATGACCTCGTTGCCCGTCTCTGATAGAAGCCAAATTCGCGACTGTGTCGGCGATAGCGAGCATTTCGCGACGTGATCCGAGTCATCAACCGCATTGGCGTTCCGGTCATGAATAGTCATTTCTTCGCCGTTCTCCTCGAAGATATTTAATACATAGCCAACATAGTAAAGTGTAATAATGTACATATCCCAATAGTTTCAATAACTATTGAGTTTAACTCGTCATCTATATTGACTTTACGACGCCAATAAATTCGATTCGTCCGTGAATTACATCGACGCAGCTGCATAACGAACGGCGTTCGCAGAAATTCAGAAAAATCTCAAAAAATATTTCCAAAAAATATTTTGAATTCCGCGGGGCGCCATTCGTCACTGCGGAATTAGCGCTGTGTGCGGCCCTGCCAATCTCAATGACGCGCGGTTTCGAGAGATGGAGAAGAACTATGGATGCTTCCGTAGCGATGAGGAGCGAAACGATGGCGTCGCAGTCATTCGATCTGCGTCTGCCGGCCGCAGGCGTTGCGAGCCATGCGCTCGCCTGCGGCCAGCCGCTTCTCGTATCGTCGGGGCTGATGTCTGGCAATTTCCGCGTCGAATATCATGGAGTGGAGGTAGCCTCGGGCAATCTGTCGGGTCCCGCCGACGTTCTGGTCTTCGACACCCTATCCGCGGCAACGGTGGCGGTTGCCGCCGACGATATTGTCAACGCCGTGCTGGAAGCCATTTTGACCTGCAATCCGCAATTGGGCTGCGTGGAGGTCAAGCTCGCGGATGATAGCCTCGTCAGGCGCCTGCTGAATTTGGGCGTGATCGAGCAGCGCGGAGACCGTCTGATCGGGCGCCCCGAAAGCTTCTTTCAGCAAACGAAGCCCTGGCTCGGGAGCATTCCTCACGCCTATCCGGAGGTGCCGATCCTGACGAACGGCGCCCTTCATCCGCAAAGGCCGCCGAAGCCGACGGGTCGGGTCTACAATCGTTTCATACCCTGGCTGAATACCCAGCTTGGATTTCACGTCGCCGATGTCGAGGCCGACCTTGAGCATTTCCATCGCTGGATGAACGATCCTCGGGTCGCCGCCATTTGGGAAGATAGCGGCGACCTCGCCTATCACCGCGATTTCATTGCCGGCCGCCTGGCCGATCCGCGCACCTTACCGTTGATCGGGACTTTCGGCGGTATTCCCTTCGGCTATTTCGAGCTCTATTGGGCCAAGGAAGATCGGATCGGACCGCATTATGACGCTGACGGCCATGATCGCGGCTGGCATGTGGCGATCGGAGAAGATGACTTCCGCGGCAAGGCCTTCGTCAGCGCCTGGCTGCCGTCGCTGATGCACTACATGTTCCTCGCCGATCCGCGCACACGGCGCATTGTCGGCGAGCCGATCCACCATCACAGCCAGCAGATCCGCAATCTTGACCGGTCCGGCTTCGCCAAGATCAAGCACATCCAGTTTCCGCACAAGAAGGCGTTGCTGGTCATGCTGCTGCGCGAGCGTTTCTTCATGGATCGACTGCTCTCGCCGGACCTTTCCGGTCTGACGGATGGCGATGGTCTGCCCGTGCTCGGTTCGCTAGCGCGGGATGCCGCGTGATGAAAGCATCCGTCGACATGAACGATCCGCGCATCCTGCGGCTCGTTCTGACGGTCGCGCTTCCGGCCGTGGCCGGGTTGGCCGCCAGCGCCGGGCATCACGCGATAAACGCGATCTTTCTTGGTGCCCTCGGGCCGGAGGTACTGGCAGGCATCAGCCTGGTCATGCCGCTGTTCCTGCTGGTGGCCGCGGCCGGTCAGGGACTCGGCATTGGCCTCGCCACGCTTCTGGCGCGCCATCTCGGCGAGGGCAATCTGACGGCCGCCTCATCGGTTGCCGCGACCGCGCTCGCTGCGACGATCCCGCTCGGCATTGTCTTGTCCGTGCTCATCTATCTCGGACTGCCCTACTTTGTCGGTGCGCTGGGAGCGAGCGATAGTCTGCTCGCGCCCGGCCTCGACTATGGACGGTTGCTCGCCTTCGGAGTCACGCTCGGGTTGCTACAGGCGGTCTGCGATTTCATTGCGATTGCCGAGGGCAACTCGCGCTTTTCGATGATCGTCCTGATCGCAAGCTTTGTCCTGAACGCCGTTCTCGATCCTGTCTTCATCTTTCTCTTCAAGCTTGGCGCATTAGGCGCCGCGCTGGCGACCATCCTTTCCGCCCTGGCGGCGCTTGCCTGCTATACCGTCTATTTCATCCGCAGATGGGGCACGGTCCGCGTGACGAGCGGATTGGTTCGCTGGCAATTGCTGCGGCCGATGGCGAGGATCGGCGTTCCCGCCGCTGCCACGAGCGTCGTGACCGGGTTCGGCTTTCTCGTGCTGATGCGTGAGGCTGCGGTCCATGGTGGCGACACCGGAGTGGCGGCTACTGCGATTGCCGTTCGACTGATGACGTTGGGTCAGCTTCCCATCGTCGGCTTCTGCCTTGGGGCCCAGAGCGTCGCCAGCCATGCCTTCGGCTCTGGCGATGCGCTTCGGCTCAAAAGCGTGATCCGCATTATGCTGGCGGTAACGGTGCCCGTCGCGTTGCTCTATTCCGTTCTGCTGTTTGTGGCTGCCGAACCGATGGCGCGGCTGTTCACCGGTCGCCCGCAGGTCGTCGATGAGGCTGTGGCGTGGCTGCGCGCCCTCTTTCCGGTCTTTCCCCTGGCTGCCTTTCAGTCCGTGCTGCTCGTGATGCTGCAATCCCGGGGCAGGGCCGGCTTGTCCGCGCTCGTAGGGCTTGCGCCGCAAGGCTATCTCCTCATTCCGCTTCTGCTCCTGCTGCCGCTCTGGATGGGTTTTGCGGGCGTGTCCGCAGCTCCTGCGGCAGCTGCAATCCTCGCCGCCATGCTCGGCCTCTTCGTCGCACGGAGAGAATGGCTTGCCATTCTGCCGGCCGAAACCGGGGGGCAACTGAGCGGCCAATCGACACTCCACTCCCGACCAAGAGGAACGTCATGAACGAGACACCGAGATTCGATGCCTATCGGCAAGCCATTCCCGATACGCTGATGCCCCGCCGCGACGACCCGTTCGACGCGGCGGTACCACCGATCTATCAGACGTCGCTGTTCCTGTTCGACAGCTACAAGGAGCTCGAGGATGTCTTCGCCGGCCGCTCGAAGAAGCCGATCTATTCGCGCGGCGACAATCCGACGGTGCAGCTCCTGGAGCGCAGGATCGCCGAGATGGAGGGCGCCGAGGAGGCGCGCGCCTTTGCGAGCGGCATGGGCGCCATTGCGGCGGCGGTCCTTGCCTTCGTCGGCCCGGGAGATCGCATCGTCACCGTGCGGCACGTCTACAGCGATGCCTTCCGCTTCTTCGAAAAGGTGCTGAAGCGCTTTGGCGTCATCGTCGACTATATTGACGGCACCGACACCGAGGCCATGATCGCGGCCCTTCCCGGCGCACGGCTTGCCTATCTCGAAAATCCAACCTCGATGGTGTTCGAGCTGCAGGATCTGCCTGTCATCGCCGAGGCCGCGCGCCGCCACGGCGTCGTGACGATCGTCGACAACTCCTGGGCAACGCCGCTCTACCAGAACCCGCTCGCCCTCGGCATCGATCTCGTCATCCACGCGGCCTCGAAATATCTGGGCGGACAGAGCGATACGGTGGCAGGTCTTGTTGCCGGCTCGAAGGCACATATCGGCCGGATCAACAGCGAAATCTACCCCTATACGGGTGCAAAGCTGGCGCCGTTCGAGGCATGGCTGGTCCTGCGCAACCTGGAGACCCTGCCGTTCCGGATGCGTCATCACCACGAGGCCGGCCTTGAGGTCGCGTCCTGGCTTGACGCACATGAGGACGTGACCAATGTCATGCACCCGGCGCTCGGCGAACATGCCGGCAAGCGCACTTTTAGCGGCTTCGGCGGGCTGTTCTCGTTCGAAGTTTCCGATCGCATCGATGTGGCAAATTTCGTTGACGCGCTGCGCCTCATTCGCATCGGGGTCAGCTGGGGCGGCCCGGAGAGCCTCGTCGTCCCGGCAAAGGCGGCGCTCAGCATCTCGCCGGAGACCAATGTCTTTGCACGATTTGGCGTCAGCGACCGCACGATCCGCCTGAACGTCGGGCTTCATTCAGCCGCAGCCGTTATCTCCGATCTTGAGCAGGCGCTGCTGACGGCAAGACGATAGCAATTTCAGTGTCTCAGATTGCCAAGCGGGCGGAGTGGCACTACTGCTCCGCCCGTCCTATTATCCATTTTGATTTTATTCCCGCCCCACGCTGACCGAGAAAAGATGACCATTCCTTCCAATGAAATACTGAGCGCGTTAGCAACGGAATATGGAACGCCGCTCTGGATCTACGATGCCGCCGCGATCCGTCGTCGCATCAGGCAACTGTCCGCATTCGACGTCGTGCGCTTTGCGCAAAAGGCCTGTTCGAACATTCATATCCTGCGGGAAATGCGCAAGGCGGGCGTCCGCGTCGACGCCGTTTCCCTCGGCGAGATCGAGCGGGCGGCACGGGCAGGCTTTGCAACCGGCACCGCGTCCGAGGCAGCGGAGATCGTCTTTACCGCCGATGTTTTCGACCGACCGACGCTTGAGCGGGTCATTGCCGACAAGATCGAGGTCAATATCGGCTCGATCGACATGTTGCATCAGCTGGGTGAGCGCTCGCCGGGCCACAGGGTTTGGTTGCGCATCAATCCGGGTTTCGGCCATGGCCATAGCAACAAGACCAATACCGGCGGCGAAAACAGCAAGCACGGCATCTGGTTCGAGCAGCTGCAGGACGCGGTGGCGCTGACGCAGAAATATTCCCTGAGGCTCGTCGGCCTGCATATGCATATCGGCTCCGGCGTCGACTACGGCCATCTGCAACGCGTCTGCGGCGCGATGGTCGGCTTCTGCCGCGATCTTGGCGTCGACATCGAGGCGATCTCCGCTGGCGGCGGTCTTTCCGTGCCTTACAAGGAAGGTGAGGAAGAAATCGATCCCTCGCATTATTTCTCGCTCTGGGATGCGGCGCGGCGTGAAGTCGAGGCGCATTTCGGTCATCCGATCCGACTGGAGATCGAACCTGGGCGCTTCTTGACTGCGGATTCCGGGGTGCTGCTCGCCGAGGCGAGGGCCGTCAAGACCATGGGCCGGAACCGGTTCGTGCTTGTTGATGCCGGCTTCAGCGATCTCGCCCGGCCGGCCATGTATGGCAGCTATCACCACATTTCGGTCATCCCCGAAAAGACGCCACGCAGCGCTGAAACAGCGACCTTGCCGACAGTCGTAGCCGGCCCCTTATGCGAATCTGGCGATGTCTTCACCCAGGCGGAATCCGGAATAGTGCAGCAACGCGATCTCCCCGAAACCCATGTCGGCGACTATCTCATTTTCCATGGCGCCGGCGCCTATGGCGCGACGATGTCGTCGAATTACAACAGCCGGCTCTATGCGCCCGAGGTGTTGATCGATGGCGGAACGCATAGGTTGATCCGCAGGCGCCAGACATTTGATGAGCTGTTGGCCTTGGAGGATGTCTAAGCGAGAGCATCGGCTTCTTGGCAGGGTGCCGGCATGAAGCGAGCGGGGACACAGCAACCATTTTGTGGTTGATGCGCCGTTCTTGTCCGGAGATCTCATTCAAAGATGTCGACGAGCTCTCCGGTCATCAGCGCGGGGGCTTTTCCGCGGTTGCGAAATGAATATAGTGGGCACCACCGGGCGACGTGGTGCCCGATCTTCATCTCATTGTCCTTGGCCACAAGGCGCGAAAGTTCTGCACCGACATGCTGGCCTGGCTTGATCAGAAAACCGAAATCGTTGAGCACGCCGATCAGGCGACGCAAATTTTCGAGCCGGCTCATGCCGCCTATTACAGCGGTAGGCCCGGTCAACCGCTGAAGCTTATGTTGCAGGCGCGCAGCGATTTCCTGTCCATCTGGCGGCGCGCGGATTATCGGGAGCATGTGGCCGAATTCAAGCTGTTCGGCCGTCAACTCGTCATCGTCAATTCGCCGGATGCGATCCGTTACGTGGTCGCCAAGCGCCATGAAAATTTCGAGCGCAAGACGCCGCAGATGCGCCGGGCGCTGGAATATCTGCTGGGCGACGGGCTGTTCATCTCCGACAAGGAGACCTGGAAACAGCGGCGGCCGCTGGTCTCCGATATCGTGCACAAGAACCGCGTGCCGGCCTTCGGCGCAATCATGCAGAATACCGCAAGCGAACTCGCCGACCGTTGGCAGGGCCTTGGCGATGGCGCTGAGGTCAATGCCCTGTTCGAAATGGCAGGGCTGACGGCGGAAATCATCTCACGCAGCGTCTTCGGCAACGATCTTGGCGAGGACAGCGCCAATGCCGTTACCGAAGGCTTCGCAAGCTATCAGGCCTTGGTTGATTCCATCAATCTCGGTTATTTCCTGGGCTTCGACGAGGGGCTGCCGATCATCAAGACGCCGAGCCTTCGCCGATCGGTGAAACGCATCCATCGCATCATCGATCAGGTGATCGAGGATCATTTGGCCGGCAAGGGGGACAACAGCTCGATGGTCGAGCTCCTGATCCGCCGGCAGCGGCGCAATCCGGAGCTGAAGCTCGATGTCGTGGCACTCAGGAACGAGGCGGCGACGATCTTCATGGCTGGACATGAGACCACTGCCGCGACCTTGACCTGGGCATGGTATCTGCTTGCCGGCGCACCCTGGGTGGAGGAGGCGGTTTATGCGGAAATCGAAACCGTCTGCGGCGACCGGGTGCCGTCGATCGATGACGTTGCGAAGCTCGACTGGTGTCGGGCTGTCATTGAGGAGACGCTGAGGCTTTATCCGCCGGTGCCGATCCTGGCGCGGCAGGCGGCCGAAGCAGACGAGATCGGCGGCGTGAAGGTGCGCAAGGCGGCGCTCGTCCTGATCGTGCCGTGGATACTGCATCGCACGGAGACGCTTTTTCCCAAACCACATCGCTTCTATCCCGAACGCTTTCTCGGGGAGGGGCGTCCAACGCCTTACAGCTACATTCCCTTCGCCGCCGGCCCCCGCGTGTGCCCCGGCCTGCAGTTCGGCCTCACCGAGGCGATCCTTTGCCTCGCAATCCTCGCCCAACGCTTTCGGGTGCGCGTGAAGGAGGGCCACAAGGTCCAGCCGCAATGCCGCCTGACACTGCGACCGCGTGGCGGCATGCCCGTGACGCTGCACAGGCGCTAAGGTGGCAACCGGCGACGAGACCGGCAGAAAAACTGCCGGCAGCAAACGCAAAGCCTGGACCTACGAGGCTCCCAAGGCACTGCCGCTCGCCGATTTCCTGGCCGGCGGCGATCGACGCAAGGCGTTTCTGCGCTACTGGCTTTATGAGAATGTCGACAACGCCATAGATCTCCTTTTCTACTTTGCCTTCATGCTTTTACCTGCCCGAGCGTGTTCCGCGCTCGGCGGGTGGCTGGGCCGGCTCCTAGCGCCGCGTTTCCACAAAGGGGCTTATGCTCGCGCCGCGGCCAACCTGAAGATGATAAGGCCGGATCTCAGCGACACCGAGCTTGAGACGCTTCTGGAGCGCTACGCCGATTCACAAGGCCGGCAGATGGCCGAATATTCCGTCGTGCCCCGATTGGCGCGCCGCCATGTCCGCAAAATCGGCACGGAAGGATTGGTCGAGCGTTGCGCCGAAGGTCCGGTGATTTTCATCGCGCCGCATGTCAGCAACTGGGAGGTGCTGTGGCATTGCCTGCTCGACATGGGATTGGCAGTGACTATGAACTACGACCCGCCCAAGCGCCGCTCGCGCCACTACATCGTCAACCGACTGCGCAAGGGTGCGGGCCTTGGGATCCTGAAACCCGGCCGCAGCTTCGTGCGTCCGGCGCTGCGGATCCTAGAGAATAGCGGCAACCTGCTGATGTTCTGCGACGAGGGCTTCAACGGCCGAATCCGCGCGCCCTTCTTTGGCCAGCCAGCGCATCTGGAGGGCAACTACGCCATCATCGCGCGGATGGCGCGTAAGACGAATGCGTTGATCTACCCGCTCTTTATCGCACGGGAAGGAGGAGCGAGCTTTGTGCTGAAGGCATTGGAGCCGTTCAGGCTGCCGGCAACTGACGCGCCGGAAGATCAGCTTACCGAGGATGTTCGGCTCTTGAATGCAGTAATCGAGCCAATTGTGCGTGAAAATCCGGAGCAGTGGTATTTTATCGACAACCAAATGCCAGCTGCCAACATCTGAACTTCATGCTGACGGAGCTTGCGGATGGAACTCCCCGTTTCAGCCGCTTGGTGCATTGGCAATGCCAGCCGTCATATTTGGTTCAGATAATCTTCGACGCGGTGCGCCAGATCAAGTGGATCATGGCCTATGGTATGCAGATGTATATCTGCATTTTCGGGCGCCTCATAGGGCGAAGAAATTCCTGTGAAATTGGGGATCTGTCCCGCCATAGCCTTTTTATAGAGACCCTTAGGGTCGCGCCGCACGCATTCTTCAATTGGTGCGTCCACAAAGACCTCGATAAATTCACCGTCAGGCATGAGCTCGCGCGCCATTTGCCGCTCGGATTGGAACGGCGAAATGAACGATACCAGCACAATAAGGCCGGCATCGGTCATCAATTTCGCGACCTCAGCAATGCGCCGAATGTTCTCCACGCGGTCCTCGGCCGTGAAGCCGAGATCGCGGTTGAGACCATGGCGGACATTGTCGCCGTCGAGCAGGAAAGTGTGCTTTCCCTTCGCATGCAACAGTTTCTCGACGAGATTGGCGATCGTCGATTTGCCGGATCCCGATAGGCCTGTGAACCACAATACGACAGGACGCTGGTTCTTCTGCTCGGCACGGGCGGCTTTGTCGATCGTCAAAGCTTGCCAGTGGACGTTCTGCGCGCGGTGGAGCGAATGGATAATCATTCCGGCGCCGACGGTCGCGTTCGTGAATCGGTCGATCAATATGAAATTGCCGGTTACGCGACTCTCGGCATAGCTGTCGAAGCAGATCGGCTGCTGGGTTGACAGGTTGCATACGCCGATCTCGTTCATCGCCAGCGTCTTTGCGGACTGATGGGCGAATGTATTGACGTCAATGCTATATTTGAGCGCTGTCACGGTGGCGCTCACACTATCCGTCTCGGTCCTTAGAATATAGGCGCGGCCGGGTATCAACGCCTCATGGCTGAACCAGATGACATGGGCTTGGAACTGGTCGGAAACGTTGGGTCTTTCGGTCGGAGAAACCAGCAGATTCCCACGCGACAATTCCAGTTCATCCCTTAAGACCAAGGTGACGGCCTGTCCCTCAAAAGCCGAGGTCTGGTCCCCATCATAGGTGACGATGCGCTTTACCGTGGTTTGCTGGCCGGACTTTGCGACCGTGACGGCATCGCCCACGCAAACCGTTCCCGAGGCGACCTGGCCGGAAAAGCCTCGAAAATCGAGATTTGGTCGATTAACCCATTGTACCGGAAAGCGGAACGCCTTTTCGGAAGCGTTGCTATCGGCCGAGATGCTTTCGAGATGGTCAAGCAATGACGGACCATCGTACCACGGCGTGTCTGTCGATTTTGTTGCTATGTTGGCGCCATAGCGCGCGGATATCGGTATCGGCCTGATGGTTGCAAAGGCGAGTTCTTTGGCGAACGCCTTATAGTCGGCGACTATCTCTTCATAGGTTGCCTGCTCATATTGCAGCAGATCCATCTTGTTGATCGCAAGCACGACATGGCGGATGCCAAGCAGCGATGCGATGTAAGTGTGGCGCTTTGTCTGCTGCAGGACACCTTGACGGCAATCGACCAGGACAATCGCAAGGTCAGCCGTCGATGCGCCGGTGACCATATTGCGCGTATATTCCTCGTGACCGGGAGCGTCGGCAACAATGAACGTGCGCTTCGGCGTAGAGAAAAACCGGTAAGCGACATCAATCGTGATCCCCTGCTCGCGCTCTGCGTCCAAGCCGTCGACCAAAAGCGCAAAATCCACGTCATCGCCCGTGGTGCCGTATTTGACGCTGTCCTGCTCCAAAGTGGAAAGCTGGTCGTCGAAGAGACTTTTGGTATCGTAGAGCAAGCGCCCTATGAGTGTTGATTTGCCGTCGTCGACGGAACCACAAGTCAGGAAGCGTAGGAGAGATTTGCTATCCTGGTTAGAACGACAGCCATCCACATGACAAAGAGGAACGGGGCTGATCCCATCATTCATCAAAAGTAACCTTCGCGCTTCTTTTTTTCCATCGAACCTGCCTCGTCCTTGTCTATAAGGCGGCCCTGTCGTTCCGAGGTGCGAGCCGCCAGCACTTCGCCAACGATATCCTCAAGTGTCGTAGCGGTCGATTCTATAGCGCCGGTGAGAGGGTAGCAACCAAGCGTGCGAAAGCGAACCATCCGCTCTTCCACCACATCCGTCGCAGCGAGCGGCAAACGCTCGTCGTCCACCATGATCAACATGCCGTCCCGATCAACCACAGGTCGTTTGGCGGCGAAATAGAGCGGCACGATCGGGATCTTTTCCAGCATGATGTATTGCCAAATATCGAGTTCGGTCCAGTTGGACAACGGAAACACCCGAATCGACTCGCCCTTATTCACCCGCGTATTATAGGTCTTCCACATTTCGGGGCGCTGGTTTTTTGGATCCCAGGAATGTTTTACGGTGCGAAAAGAGAAGATGCGCTCCTTGGCACGCGATTTCTCCTCGTCGCGCCTGGCTCCGCCGAAAGCGGCATCGAAGCCGTATTTATCGAGCGCTTGCCGCAGCGCTTCCGTCTTCATGATCTGGGTATAGCTATTCGAGCTGTTGGTGAATGGACTTACGTGCTGGTCGATGCCGTCGCGATTAATATAAACGAGAAGCTCGATGCCTTGTTTGGCTGCCATCTGATCACGAAACGTGATCATCTCTTTGAATTTCCACGTTGTGTCGACATGCAAGAATGGAAACGGCGGCTTCCCTGGATGAAATGCTTTTATTGCAAGGTGCATCATCACCGAAGAATCTTTACCGATGGAATAAAGCATCACCGGATTGGAAAACGTCGCGGCGACCTCGCGCAGAATGTGGATTGTCTCGGCCTCGAGCATTTGGAGGTGACTGGTTGACATGCTAACGGCTCACGGCATTTGAAACTAACATAGTACTCATAAAATTCATGCGCTCTACGCGGTAAGCTGCCTTCTATAAACCATATGTCGCTTTACGATGAAGCTTTCTATTCCCAAGAGACTATTTCGGGAAAGGAAATCATATCCTGAAGATAATGGAGCCACCTTTCAAGGAAGAATAAGTCATTGGTAATTTTCCGGCACGTTTCATCTGCTGCGTACCGCAAATATGGCATGGGCACCAATTTGTTGGCGACACCGAAGCCCATCGTCAGCCCGATCATGGCCGTCAATCCGCAGCTCTCAAGAATGCTGTTTCGTCTCTCACCACAAGAGAGGCGAAAAGTCCGAGCAACAGCTCATCTCCATATCCGAGCAGCAGTAAACCAGCTTTACGCTGTCACCCGCGCCGCTCGCCGATCACGAAGAAGTTTCTTGTGGCTGCCTATGCGGCTATCCTTCCTTCCCTAGCATCCCACAATTTATCGATGTCGATACCTAATAGGGTTTCAGAGAGTTTTCGGGGTGCATAGGCTAGACTGATTGGCAGAGTCACCCCCCACGCGAGAGGGGAAACGCGTTCTGCTTGCGCTCCGATATCAAAGACGACAGGCGGTATGAGCAATTTCAAGGCCATTGATAAAGCATAGCAGAATGTTTCCGGCCAGATGCTCGGAATTAGCACGAAATCTGGCTGCGTCCGAGACAGAATGTCCAAGGCCTCTGCTTCAGTATGATACGGGCCGGTGATGGAAACGCCATGGGACCTCAATAGATCATCGTTGCTGCTGTAGCCCACCAAAGTGTAGACGAGTTCGAGATTTCTGTTTTTAGCGTCAACTGCTAATGCTGTTAAAACATCGCTGCCTTTGTGGGGCCCGATCGCCCCGATAACAGCGACTTTGATCCTCTTGTCCTTGGCGCGACGAGTCGCAATCGGGAAATCGGGAAGGTGATCATCATGCGGAACTACGTTGAAGGTTACCCTCGGAAATTCGCGTGCAAGAATGGCATTGGCTGCCTTGCTTGGGACTTCTACCGCAGCAGCCTTCTCTAAAAAATCAGTATAGGCCTCAAGCCGTTCATCTGGATCGCAAATGTCGATGCTACCGGAATTCTCAATCATTGTTGACCAAGCGCGGCGTTCCTGAATTGACGGAATGGGTACATAAATATTGTCGGGTCGAAGAAGCTGATAGTGATGGCTGATGGACGAGTAGTCGTGCCCCACGTACTTGTACGGAATGCCGCTCTCGCTGATAAGTTCGAGCAGTTTCTTATGCCAATGCCAGTCGATGCCGGCGAAGCTGTTCACATGGAAAAGTTTCGGCGACAGCTTATAAATCATCTCGGCGACGAGGCCGAACTCGTTTCTTAGATCAATATTTGCGAGGTTAGGAACAAAGAGCCCGTAGCCGGTATTGACCGTAATTCGGCAACCATCATGCACTTGGAGTGTGACAAAATTGGATTTCTTCTTCTTCAAAGCTTCTATCTGCTGTTTCAGATAGGTGTTTATTCCACCACCCCATTTGTGGGTCACAAAAACAGTGGCGCCACATAGCGCAGCGGAAAGACGTTCCATGTCCAGCCTGCGTCGCAGATGCAGTTCTGGGTCTGCCATGATGTGGCCGCGAACTAACGGGGAGTAATTCGGATGATTCACTTCCAAGGCCTTTTGACCCTTGTTGAAATTCTCTTCCTTTATCGCGGAGAAAGACACAGATCCCGTGTGGAATACAAACACATCGCCGACGATCAGGTTTTTGTAACCGTGATTGAGGGCACGCATGCAAAAATCGTTTTCTTCGCCGTAGCCGACCTTAAATGCGTCCGAGTCGAGTGCTCCGATTTTGTTGATGGCGTTGCGGCTCATATAGAAGCAGAAACCGACGCCGGTTGGGGTTTCAACAGCAAGACCCCTGTTGGCATTTGCCGCTAGCGCATCCAATTGTTCGGGTGTGCATTCGAGAGCCAGAAAGTTATCACGATGGGCTAGGGGATAACTGCAGATCGTCGCGTTATTGGAAAGAGGAGTGACCGTAGCCACAGTGGGATCAATCGCGTGCGCTTTGAGACGATTGAACCAACCAGGGAAAACGTAAGCGTCCGAATTCAACAGAACGACATCGTGGTTCCCGCTCAGTTCCTTAATCGCATAGTTGCAGGTTTGCACAAAGCCACGGTTTATCACGCTTGCATGATATTCAAACAATCCTTTGGCCGCGAGAGACCGAAGAGTAGCATTTATAGCGTCATCTGGGCTTCTATCGTTGATCACCAATAGAGAATATCGATCATTTCCCCTTGAGGAAACGGCGTGATAAATTGAAGTCATCGTTTCTTCATATCCCTTGTAAACAGGGATTATGACCACCGCCTCGGTATCATCGTTTATGGTTGCGGCTGAAAGCTTGCTCCACTGCTCATCGGTTGGCGAAAATGGCTCAAACCAATAGTGGTCGCTAACAGGGTTCGCTCGGCTGCCGGTTGCGTTGCCGCGCTTCGCGAAATGTGACAAGAGGAATTCACCAGGTTTCAGATCGGCATTGCGATCGCGATAGAAGGCATTGTCGAAGAATGGCGAGGGATTTCGGTTTTCCTTCCATCCATAAAGAAGATAGTGGATATCGCCGTCCTTGGTAGCGCCCCGAACATCAGGATTGGAGTTGAGATAGAAATTGTTGTCGAAATGCGACTCCATGGCAGACAGAACGTCCACATAACGGGAGCTGGTTCCAATTAGGCTTGATAGTTCGGTGGCAATTTCTTCTGATCGTTGCTTTTCATACTCCGCCCGTAGGATCGTAAAGGCACCCCATATGTCGCCGGCGTCGCGAGTTCTATGGGCGCGCTGCAGTTCTGTTTCTGGAGGCTTGGTGCTTGGTCGACTTTTTGAAAATACCGGAATACGCAACGGAGTCCTCATGTAATCTCTGGTTGTGCAAATTGATAATAAGCCGTGACTATTTTTAGGGATTAGTAATTATCAGGGGCGGCCCAACGCAAGCTAAAAGATTCAACCGGAGAGCATTTTGATGGGTCAGGGGCCTACAACGTAGGAGGCGTCAAAACCATTCAAAACTGTCGAGGTCGACATGACTTCGTTTTCTTCATAGAATTTTTGAAGCATTTCGTCGTTCATATGAATGTTCTTATATTCATCGACAATTTTGTAAAAGTTGTCTCTGAGCACAGTTGAAGATGGGTCGAGATTGGTGATGCAAACGTTGCCGGTAGGGTTCGTGTCAACCAATGTCATGCGAAGATCAGGACGCCATTTTTTTAGGATGGGAACCAGCTTCCAGACATCACCTGTCCACCAGTGCGCTAGCTCGGCATTGAGACGTTTTTCGGGGTGATGCTCTCGCTCGGTCATCTCCGCGTTAACCGGCAGGCAATCGTCCAGCATGATCAGACCATTGCTATGGCAAACGCGTTCGCTATTGATAAAATCGCGAAGGAGGTATTCAAACTGGTGCAGACCGTCGAGAAATACAACGTCAATCGGTTTTGCCATGATGGCCTTAACGTCTCGGTCCCGAAAAAATTCGTCGCTCGTTTCTTGAAACAGATAGAGCGCTCGTTTTTTACCGGAGGGGTTCACCGTGAACTGAAAATTCGGGTCGACGCCAATTGCGTCGCAATCGATCATCGTTAACGTAGCGCCGTCTCGCACGCCAACTTCGAGATAAGTTCTAGCACGCTTACTACGAACCATCTGCGTTATAAAATCTCTGAAGCCAATTCCGCTATGACCGTGGATGAACATTGCCAAAACTCCATTGTTCAAAATGGGCCTATCCATAGGTGAACAGTGTGCTAAAAGCAACCGAAAGTGCTCTCGTTTATCAAATTCTGCGAAGGGTAAGCAGTTGAAAATAAATAACAACGTTGTTTCATGTGCTGAACTCATTGCAGGTACGAAGAAGCCAGTAACGGCGTGTGCGCTCGGTACGCTAATCCCAGGAAAAGGGTATGACCGACCTCGGCCATTTCATCTGGACACAGAGTATCTATCGCAGGATGCGAGCGGTTATTTTGGCGATGTTATGGGGCAGTCTGCTTGTACGCCAAAAGACGTGCATCTCTTTAGGTTTCAAAACGCGACGGTTGTAGGGCAGGGCACTGTTATACTCTCTGACGGCTCTCTACTACTTGATAGCGCGATCGAATTTATCAATCACGGAATTAAACCTGATGGCATTCTTGGTACCTTTGAAAACATGGAATTGCCAAACCGAGGGGATAAGACCGGAGACGGTGCAACGCTTCTCGTAAAAAGGCCCTGGTATCGAAATTTTGGCCATTACCTTGTTGATCTTATGCCAATTCTGCCGGCGATGAGTGCGGCCGGCGTGGAGGTTGACACCATAATTTACGGTGATGTTTCCGGCCCCCTGAAGGAAATCATGTTACGATGTGCCCACGAATATTTCCCAAATGCTGAGATTATATTCGCGAACGATCAAATGCCATTGAATGTGAGGCAACTGCTTTACGTTCAACCGGTTCATGTCCCTCCGTTGTTCAAGCATCCAACGGCAATCGATTTTACGAAAGAGGCGTCCATCAGTTTATTTGGTGCTGTGGATCAGCCGTTCGAGGGGAGTCGCCTATATATTAGCAGGCAAAACATTGGAACGAGACACATCATCAACAGCACGGAACTCGAGCAGTTTCTTGTATCCCGAGGGTTTGTGACATTCTTTCCGGAACTCCATAGCTTTGGGCGACAGATTAAAGCATTTCAAAACGCTGAAGTAATTATTGGAGGGAAGGGGGCAGCATTTACGAATGTAATATTCTGCAACCCGAGAGCACATGCGCTGGTGTTATCGTCCTCACGGTTTGTCGACCCCTTTTTCTGGGATTTGGCTTCTATCAGCGGAATTCGCTATAGCGAAATATTCTGCAAAGACATGAGCGATGCCGACCCATCTACCGCAGACTTTGAGGTGGACTTGGCAAAAATCAGCCACTTTCTCAGCTTGATTGAATAGTCGGTGCTATCCTTCCATTATCCGCCGTCGAAAAAGCCGCTCCAAACCCAAGCCTAGCAATAGGCAGCTGAATCCGAAGATCACGAGATATTCTCTATCTACGAGGCTGTCGCTATAGTTCTCAAAGTAAGCTGTCCTCATCCATTCGACGCTTTGGATGAGCGGGCTGTATGACAATGGAACCGCGAGTGAGCTCGGAAGTTGGTTCGCAACGAAAAGCGTTCCGGAGCTGATATAGAATAGAATGCATAGCAGCGCATATATGGTAACGAACAATTCGAACATCATTACTAGTACGCCAGCCAACGTTCCAACACCTACGGCAAGCAAGACGGTAGAAAGGTAGCATAAAACTGCTTGCGCTGGGTCGGCCGGGGTAGGGTTGGCACCAGTGCACCACAAGACAACTATGATCAAAAGAAGCGTGAGGGCCCCGGCGATAATTTCCAATAAGGCGCGAGCAAACAATATGTCGGTGACGGTCACGGCTGGGAAAGATAGCATCGGCTTGTTTAGTACAATAGAGAGTGACATGAACCGGGAGATGTACATGAAACTCAGCGTAGGTACTAAGCCGGTCGCAAAGAAAACGTTGAGACTGTCGCCAAATGGAGCACTTCGGCCGGCAAGGTTATAAATTGTCAACAAAACGATCATGTGGCTGAGTGGCCACAGGGATTGTATCAAAAATCCAAGGCCGTGATTGAAGAAACGAGTACGCATATCGCGCAACATTACAGCATTCATGACGTTCATTTTTTGCTGGATGGCGTATGAAAATCTGGTCAAATCTATATTGGGCTTGCTCGCCATTCCATGCTCTCGGCTCTCGAATTCTGATTGGCAGCCTTGAAATCAGTGAGTTCAAGACCGACCGCCCCAAAGCTACCACGTTCACTAGAAATTTTTGAGGATGTTCAATTTGTCGGTTTCGTAAATACAATCGACACTGCATAGGCCATTTCGTCGAGTGCGTCCTGCGAAAGCCGCGATTCCCACTTTTCGATCAGATCCCAAGCCCATTGCGGCAGCGCCTCTCTTTCGGCCCCAGCCCCCGCTTTTAGGCGGAATGCCAACTCGCCGCTATAAGGATGAGCGCTCTTATACATTGGATAAATTCTTAAGTGCGCCCCGAGATCGTCCGCAACGCGTTCAAAATAGCTGCGGCTGAAATTCCATTTATCATCCAGGTTGGCATATTCTTCGACGGGCTTCGGTTCGCATTTCTGATAGCTGAGACTTGTCCCTCGGAGGAAAGTGATAATCTCGTCTGAGACTCCGGGCATTCTGTTTGCCGTCTCGATGATCATCTCCAGGAGCATCCCGAAAAATGCATAGCCACATTCGTATGGCTCAAAAAACACCATTGATGAACCTGGCTTCATGCTGGCGTACAAATTCTTGATTAGAATATCAGGTTCAAAAAGGTGGTGAAGAATTGCTCTACCAACAATCAGATCGAATCTGTTGTCTCGGAAAGAGGGCTTGTTCAGGTCGATGCAGACAGGAACAATCGAACTGCCGTTCTTCACAGTTTTTGCCGTCGTCAACAGTGACCTCAGAAGTGGTCTGCTTATGTCAGTCGCCAAAATGACAGGATCTTTTAGCGTTCGTAGCAGCGCGAATGCAGTATTGCCAGAGCCTGATCCGACATCCAGAACGAGGGAATTCTCCGGAACATGGGAAATTCTCTCAAGCACCGTGCTGATAAGCCATTGCGCATGCTCTGTATCTGTCGCGGCGTGATGGAAATCCTCAGGATTCTCCAAAAATTGCGCTGTAACACCTAACGGGACGACAGAGACTTCCTCGCGCGGCGAAAATATGCCTGCGTATCGGCTTTCGACGGCTGCTCCCAGATCTACGAAATCTTTTTCACGAAGTACATGTGGAAGTAGAATATTTGGGTTCGAGAACGCGGTATTATCCGAAGTCACAGGCATGTTGTTTTGCACTATCTCAATTCCTCTTTTGGATTTTCCCGAGCTGGAAAAAAGCGCGCGGAATGAATGAATTTTTGATTTATCTACAACACGAGTATAGGCCGCCTTTGCTTCTGCCCGTGTGACGCCATGCGCATCGGTTAGCGGCCGGAGTGTCCTAAAAAAATAGTCAAAGTCCTCGGCGAAACGAGGAAAGTCGAGAAAATAGGTCGGGACGCCGTATTTCACTAGGGGGTACATGGCCTTGTAAAACTGCATGGCCAGCATATCTTCTTGTTTATTCGGGTCTTTCGTTTTCCATAGCGAACCCCATTCGACACCCGCTTTAAATACACGGCGGCGGCTTGCGGCGGCGTCAAACAAGTTTCGCATCGGTATGATGGCAGAAAAGATCTTCATGCGCCCTTCTTTGAGGACGTCCATCAAATGATCAGCGAATTCAGGAGATTTGATGACGTAGGGGTTCGTTTCATCAACGAGCTTTCTTTCCAGCCCCGCATGCGAAAAGCTGTCGATCTCTTTAAAGACTCCGTTCATGCTGAAGCCGGTATCGAAGCCCAAAGCCGTAAAGTATTGAACGAGCAGAGTTGTTCCTGCCCTGCCTGTGCCAGTTATGATAATGCGGCCGTCGTCAGTACTTGTGCGGCTACGCTGCAAAATGCCCACGCTCATGTGGTCCCCCGGAATAGATGAAAAGACACTTTTTACGGGAAATCTCGATCTGCGCAATGGTGCGATCCGCACTTAAGTAAGTTCGAAACAAAAAAATACGTGTTGACCGGGTTACCTAGGATCTCCGAGGTAAATTAGCCCCCGAAAGGCCCGGACATGCTCCCCCACTGAGCTAAGTGGGCAATGTTGGTAATATGACTAGCAGGAATTTTAAGATGGAAGTCCTCTCCGGGCCTGAACGTCGGCGGCGCTGGAGCACGGCAGAGAAGCTGGCGATCATCCACGAGATCTATGAGGCGGACGCGACGGTGAGCATCGTTGCCCGCCGCCACGGCATTCAGCCGAACCAGTTGTTCGCCTGGCGCAAGCTGGCGTCCCAAGGGTACCGACGGTGACGGTCGCCGAAAGGAGCAACCGATTTAATGGAGAGATAGTTGTCCCAGAATGGTTAAAATCGCCACCGATGGCTATGCTTAGTCGTCCAATCAGTATACTTTTGTATCAAGGAGCATTAACGATTTAATCGATAGTACGCTGATATTGCGTGATCAATATTATCAAATACAATGAGCCTGCCATCAACGAGCACCATGCCTTTATCGCAGTAGGCTTTGACGGTTTCCATGCCGTGAGAAATTACAATGAGATCTGCGTTCTTTCGACGCTGTTCGAATGCATTCTTACATCTCTCTTGAAAGCGTGCGTCGCCAACAGCCGTAATTTCATCTATTAAGTAACAGTCGAACTCTATTGCCATAGAGAGGCCAAAAGCAAAGCGCGCCATCATGCCGGACGAATAAGTTTTGACGGGCGCATTGATATAATCGCCCAGCTCAGCAAATTCTTCGACGAAACGTGAGACTCGGACTATGTTTTCGCCGTAGGCACGCGAAACAAAGTTCAGATTGTCTCTGCCGGTCATTTGCGGATGAAAGCCGCCAGAAAATCCTAATGGCCAGGATACGCGAAGGTCCTTTTTTATCCGTCCAGAGTTGGGAAGCATGGTACCCGCAATTAATCGCATGGTGGTTGATTTACCAGCACCATTTACACCGATAATAGCATAAGAGGATCCACTGCAAAATTCCGTACTCACATGATCTAGAACAATCTTTTTATGTTGTTTGGTTCTAAAGAATTTAGTTACGTTCTCAAATCGTATCATGATCTCAAATCACACCGAGCTTTCTCAGCTGAACGTTCTACCATGGAAGAGGGCCTTCCTTTGATCGATTTATGGTCTGGTCCCTCCAATGGGCAGAATCTTAGCATCAGATTCAAATTTCCAAAATAGCCTTAATAACTCCCTCCTCTGGCCGCAGCCACTCCTTAAACAACACCGGCCCATCCACGAGCATCCCGCGATGAGTATTCAGCGCAGCCGCCGGAACTCGGCCGCTTTCCATTTGTTTCACCACTTCGGCGAAGTCATCCGGTTGCGCGTTACGGCTGGCAAAAAGCGTGGTTTCGCGTTTGTGGAATTCCGGATCGGAAAAGGTGATATCGTCGCGAACGACGCTGACGAGCACGTAGCGTCCAGCGTGGGCGACAAAACCGAAGCCGCGTTGCATGGCACGGGCATTGCCGGTCGCGTCGATCACCACGTCGAAAAAATCGCCGTCGGTCAGGCGCTTTGCATGGGCTTCGGCCTCGTCATTGGCGGGCAGCGTCCGGTCGGCACCGAGGGAGGCGATGGTGAATTCGAGGCGGTCCTCGCGCATGTCCATGACGGTCACGTCAGCGCCGCGTGCCTTGGCGAAGATGATGGCGGACATGCCGATCGGGCCGGCGCCGACGACGAGAACGCGGTCGGTCGCGGTGACACCGCCGCGCTTGACGCCATGGGCGCCGATCGCCAGGAATTCGATCATCGCGGCTTCGTCCAGCGAGGCCTTGCCGGCAGAGACGACATTGGGCTCCGGCACGCAGATGAACTCCGTCATGCCGCCGTCACGATGCACGCCGAGGACGGCAAGGCTCTGACAGGCATTGGTCACGCCGCGGCGACAGGCAATGCATTTGCCGCAGGCGAGGTATGGAACGATGTAGACGTTCTCCCCCTTTTTCAGGCGGCTCGATCCGCCTGTATCCTCGACCGTGCCGGAGAGCTCATGGCCCATCACGCGTGGATATTCAAGGAAGGGATGCTTGCCCTGATAAATATGAAAATCCGTCCCGCAAATGCCGATGCGTCTGATGCGCACCAAAACCTTGCCTTCCGCAGGGGTGGGGACATCGCGCTCGATCAGGGATAGGCGGCCGGGTTCGTCACAGATCAATGTTTTCATGGTGATACGCTCTCGATGGGCCGGCGACGCCGACCATAGCTGTTAGAATGCCGTGTCCTGTTGATATCGCAAGTCGGATGCTCGGCGGCTGCTTGACGTCTGGAATACGAGCCTCACCGGTCTGCCACTCAGTTAGCATCTGAATGTCCTATAGTCTCACGACGCTGTCTCGTTCAAAGGATAACGGGCTGCAATTTGCCTCAGTATGGGCGCCTCTGATGCGCTGTCCGCTTTTTCGGCCCAGTTCAGGAAAGCATGGATGCGTCGAGCGACTTTTTCAGGGTGATGCTGGGCGATATCGGCGATGCGATGATCGAGGAAGGGATTAAGGAAACGGTCGAACGTCGTTGTCACATAGCTCGTCGCCTCATCGCCCATGCCGTTTGCGACAAAGCCGGGCAAGACTTCGTTTCGATAGAGCGCGTCCAGCCTTGCGCGAATGCCGGAATCGGCAAGGATGGCGCGCACGGTCTCGTCGGCTGGCCGGCCCTCTCTTTGCCAGGTTTCAGCAAGGAACGTATGGCCGAGATTGAGAATATGCAGCTTGAGGCGCTCGTAGGGCTCAAGATCCTCGGTCAGTATGATGCTCTCATGTGTACAAGGCAGCCGGACGCCCGGCGCGCGCTTGATCGCCCAAAGCGCATAGGGCTCCGCGACGGCGCCGATCGGCTCAATCGGCTCGGAGACGATCCGGTCGACCAGGGTCTCGGCGAAGGCGACATTGTCGTCCAGCCAGGCAAGAAAGTCGGGTGCCACGCCGTTCTGTTTGACGCAGTCGACGACGGTTTGCTTCAGGACGCGGCCATTCCCGGTCATCAATTCGCAGGGAAGAATCACCAGCGGGCGGCCGGATGCCTGCCAGCGCTTGACGAGAAGTGCTGCAAGCTTGGCCGGAAACGAGCGTGGAATTCGACCGTCCTCGCCGAAGCCATCCTCGTCGGGCCAGGTTTTATATCCCGTTTCGCCGGTGTTGGAGATGATGAATTCGGCATCTTCGGCGAAGAGTTGCGAAAGCTCCTCCCAATGATCAAGGGCGGACATGCCACGATCGACGCTGGTGACGCGTACGGTGCGGTCGACAGGTTGGCCATTCGACATGCCGCGGATGATGACCGGATAGCCTTCCGGATTTCCGAATGCGCCGACGCGCCCGCTTCTGTTGCTGGAACCCGAAATCTGCACCACAGTGATCGGGCCGACATCCTGGCCGGATTGCCTGGCCTCGTGCACGAAGAATGCCGCATGCGCCTGTAAAAAACGGCTGGTGCCGAACTGGATGATTCGCGAGCTCACGCCAGGGTCTCCGTGCCTTCGGGGCAAGTCACTGCCATTCGCGTGCTGTGTTGAGATGTGGACATCCATCGATCCTCCCGGTGAATGTTTTTTATCTATAGAAAACAGATTGCACCGAACGTCAAGGGTTTTTAGATGAATAAAGCAAACGCAATGATGTTGCGCTCAGTAGAGGGGACCGAGGTGAGGGACAATCACGACATACCGGCAATGGAAGCAAACCTGCAGCCACAGCGATCAGCAATTCTTCAAAGAAATCACAACAAAATGTCATAAATTATGTGATTTTGTCGCTACTATCCGTTATGAACCAATCGGGATGATGCGTCGCACTATGGAAGCTTCGCTTATGAAATGGACGGCGTCCGATACTTTCCAAATATTGACGATTTTTCGACGCCAGAGACTCCGTTCCCGTGTCGTAAAACAGCGCGCCGCTCAGGGGCATCATCCACGCGATCTTAGCCACCCATCATGACGAGGAGAAAGTTGAATGGCGCGTATCACCTTGAGGCAACTGCTCGATCATGCCGCTGAAAACGGCTACGGCGTTCCTGCTTTCAATATCAACAATATGGAGCAGGCGCTCGCCATCATGGAAGCGGCTGATGCCGTTGGGGCACCGGTGATCATGCAGGCGTCGAGAGGGGCCAGGGCCTACGCCAACGACATCATGCTGAAGCATATGATGGACGCCGTCGTCGAAATCTATCCGCATATTCCGGTCTGTGTGCATCTCGACCATGGCAATGATGCCTCAAGCTGCATGACGGCGATCCAGGCCGGCTTCACCTCCGTGATGATGGACGGCTCTCTCAAGGCCGATGCGAAGACGCCCGCGGATTGGGACTATAATGTCGGCGTGACGAAGACGGTCACCGACATGGCGCATCTCGGTGGCATATCCGTCGAAGGCGAACTCGGCGTGCTGGGCTCGCTGGAAACCGGCATGGGCGAGGCGGAGGATGGCCATGGCGCCGAAGGCAAGCTTTCGCATGATCAGCTGCTCACAAATCCGGACGAGGCCGTCAAGTTCGTGCGGGAAACCAAGGTCGATGCGCTGGCGATCGCGATGGGCACCTCGCATGGCGCCTATAAATTCACCCGCAAGCCTGACGGCTCGGTGCTGGCGATGAACGTGATCGAGGAGATCCACCGCAAGCTGCCCAACACGCATCTGGTGATGCACGGCTCTTCGTCGGTTCCCGAGGAGTTGCAGGAGATCATCAACAAATATGGTGGCAAAATGAAGCCGACCTGGGGCGTGCCCGTTGAAGAGATCCAGCGCGGCATCAAGAATGGCGTGCGGAAGATCAACATCGATACCGACGGCCGCATGGCGATGACCGGCCAGATCCGCCGCGTGCTACAGGAAGACCCGAGCGAATTCGATCCGCGCAAATATATGAAGCCGGCCATGGCTGCGCTGACGAAGCTCTGTAAGGAACGTTTCGAGCAGTTCGGTACGGCCGGTCACGCCTCGCGGATCCAGCCGCTTTCCGTCGCCGAAATGGCGAAGCGCTACAAGTCCGGCGCGCTGGACCCGATCTTCTCCTGAATTTGAGCGATCAGCGTGACGCCGGGCTCGCGGCCCGGCGCGCGCTTTCCTCGGTCAAGGTGCGGCCGTGGAATTTCGATAGCGAGGTGACGACATCGTCGATCTCCTTGGCCAGTCGTTGCGCATCCCACTGCAGGGCTGCCGCCGCGATCGCACCAATTTCGCGCAAACCCTGCATGGTCAGTAGTCCCTCGATCGCCATGGTCGTGCGGCGGAAGACGATGTCGGACAGATGCACGACAAGCTCCTGGCGGGCGATCCAATCGATTTCGAGGGCGCTGTGGCGCGGCGCTCCGCTGATGCGCTGGCTATCGGCATAGTCCGAACGATGGGCAAGGATCGCCGCCGCGGTCGTGCCGTATCGGCTCAGCAGCTCGTCGACCCTGCTTGCCTCCACACCGGTCTTTGCGGCGATCGATCGGATCCAGCCCGTGCGCTCGCTGGAGCTTACCGGGAAATTCGATCCGCCGCCGATGGCCAACCGCTCGGTGGATGTCTTGCGCGTGCGCTGAAGGCGCTTCAGCACGGTATCGGACACTTCCTCGGCGAAACCCCGGAAGGTCGTCCACTTGCCGCCAACGAGGGAAATAACGGGGAAGGGCCGTCCGGCCTGCGCTTCGACGACCGGTGCGGAGTGGTCGCGACTGATCAGGCCCGGCGACGAGGCGTCCGAGGCGGGCAGGGGGCGGATGCCGCTATAGCTATAGGTCACCTGTTCCCGCTCGAAGTGAAGACCCGGCAAAAGCGCTCGGACGCTATCGAGGAAATATTCGATTTCCGGCTCTTCGCAGCGCACATTGTCGGGGTCGTCGCAGGGAATGTCGGTCGAGCCGACCAGCGCCTGGCCGAGATAGCCATAGACCAGGCAGATGCGGCCGTCATCGGCCTCGAAATAGATCATGTGGCCATTCAGGCTGCGCACCAGTTCGGGGTGATCGAGCAGGATATGCGATCCCTTTGTTCCGCCGATCAGGTGAGAGGGAGCGCCGAGCGCCGCATTGACGTGATCGATCCACGGGCCGGCGGCATTGACGACAAGCTTCGGCTTCACCGAAAAGGCATATCCGTCCGAGCGTTGGAAGGTGAGCAGGCCGTTGGACGCAGACACCAGCTTCGTGGCGTTTGCCGCCAATGACTTCTCATTGGCCCCTAGTCCGTCGCTGACCAACTCGTAGACCAGCCGTTCCGGCCGGCTGATCTTGGCGTCGTAATAGATGCCGCCGGCGACGATCTCAGGCGTCACATGCGGCATTTCCTTGAGCGCGCGGCTTTTCAGCAGGAACCTGTGGCGCGGCATCACTCGGTTGCGCGAACCGAAGAAATCGTAGAGCGCAAGCCCGATCTTGACGAGGACGGCGCCGCGGCTTCGGGGAGCGGTGGTCGAGCCCGTCAGCGTGCGAAGGGCTGCCCATATGCCGCGCGTCCAGGAGAAGATCGGCACGAATGTCGGCAGCGGTTCGACGCAATGCGGCGCGTTCTTCAAGAGCAGATTGCGCTCGAGCGCCGACTGCGCGACCAGCCCGAATTCGCCGGTTTCCAGATATTTCAGGCCGCCGTGAATCAGGCGCGATGGCGCAGCACTCGTTCCCGAGCCGAAATCGGATTTATCGACGATGAGGCAGTTCACGCCCTGGGCGCAAAGGTCGCGAAACAGCCCCGCGCCATTGACTCCAGCGCCGAGGATGACGACGTCGACATCTCCGTCTTGAAGTCGGGAAAAGCGTTGTTTCAGATCGGCGGCCATATCGGTCATAACATCATGGTCCTGGTGAACGGCCGCGAAAACAGATCGTTCGCGCAGCCCAATTGGCTGTCTAGTCTTGGGAGGGTTGAGCTGCGAGATTGCCGAGCCTCGGCCATAGCGGCGTCATGGCGTCGGCGATGTCCTTGAAGAGTTCATAACGCACGCGGTAGTCGGCGCTGCGGGCGGAATCGGGGTGATAGGTCGTGGCGATCCTGCCGACATCGCGTGGGTCGCTCTGCGGATCGGCATAGATCCCGACGCCAGCGCCGGCGCAGAGAGCAGCACCCCAGGCGGCCGCCTCATCGGTTTCCGTCACAGTGACGGGAATTCCAAGCACGTCGGCAAACATCTGCACGACGATCGGATTGCGCGATACGCCACCCGCAAGCCTCGCCTGATTGAAGGAAAAACCGTCACTTAACGCATCGACATGGATCTTGTGGTTGAAGGCGATGCCCTCGAGAACGGCGCGCAGCATGTCGCCGCGGTCGTGCCAGCCGCCAAGCCCGAAGAAGCCGGCGCTCGCCGCCGCACCATAGGGGGAGCCGAACAGATAGGGATGGAACAGCGCGCTCGAGGGTCGGTTGAAGGCGGCCTCGATTTCCGGTGCCAGCAAGGCGTGGATTGAATGGCCAGTGGCTTCGGCGCCCGTGCGTTCGTTGGAGCAGAGCTGGTCCAGAAACCAGTCGTAGTTGGCCGTCGATGCCGGCGAGATCGACATATTGTTCCATTGGCCTGATTCAATGGCGTTGCGGCAGAACCAGCGGCGATCGACACGCGGCTCCGAGGACAGCGTTTCGTTGATCGAATAGGTGCCGGCGATCACGGCGACGACACCTTCGGCATAACCCCCGGCACCGAGCGCGGAGGCAGTTACATCGTGCAGGCCGGCGACGACAGGTGTTCCCTCGGCAAGGCCCGTGCGTTTGGCGACCGCTGCCGTCACATGGCCGACGACCTCATCGGATCGCGAGGCGTGCGGCAGCGCGCCCACCAATTCGTCCACGCCGAAAAGCTTCAGCGCATCCGGTGAATAATCCTGAGTCGAGACGTCGGTAAAGGAGGTGCTGGCCTCGGTGCGGTCGGTTCCGGCGACGCCGGTCAGGCAGAAGCGCAGCCAGTCCTTGCAGCTCAGGATATGGCCGATCTCAGCGAAGCGGGCCGGCTCGTGCTCCTTGATCCAGGCGAGCAACGCCGAAGGGGCTGATACGTGCGGCACCTGGCCTGTGAGCACCAGGGACTGGTCGGCGACCGGCCCCGTCAGCCATCGCTCCACGATCAATCCGGCACGGCTGTCGAGCGAAAGAATGGCGCGTCCGAGCGGCTTCTTTGATCTGTCGAGTAGATAGATCCCGTCGCCATGCGCAGTCGCGGCAATTGCCTGAATGTCGCTTGCGGGGCGATTGCTGAGTTTGATCGCCTCGGCTATGGCGTCAGCCGTCGCCGTCCAGAGCTGGTCCATGTCGCGTTCGACATGGCGGGCCTTGGGCATGAATTGCGTCACGCGGCGGCGGGCGGCGGCAAGCGGCGTTCCGTCGATGTCGAAGATCACCGCCTTGGTGACGGTGAGACCGCTGTCAATTCCGAGCAGACTCGGCATTCCTGTTACTCCTGATGGTGGACGATCTCAGGTCGCCCCGCGGGGCTCAACCGTTAGGATCGCTCCTTGTCGCTCCTGGCGACGACCACATTGATATTCTTGTTCTGCATGCGTTCGAGATGGGCAGCGGGGGTCTTTTCATCGACGATGACGACATCGAACTCGCTTAAGGACGCGAAACTATGCAGCGCCCGGCGGTCGAATTTCGTGTGGTCAGTGAGCAATATGCGTTTGGCGGCACTGTTGAACATGGCCCGCTTGATGTCGACGATCTCGGGAGACTGGTGAAACACCACGTCGTCGATGATCGCCGACATCGAAATGAAGGCAACATCGGCTCGCAACCGATTGATCTCGTTGATGGTCATGCGCCCCATGAAGGCGTTGCACCAGTTGTAGTACTGCCCGCCAAGCGCCAGGAGCGTCACGTCGTGCATGTCCTTCAATGCGTTCATCAGCGTCAGAGAATTCGTGATCGCCGTCAGCGGCACCTTGGCAGGCAGTTGCGACGCCATCTGCAGCACGGTGGTGGAATCGTCGAGGAAGATCGCCTGGCCCGGTTCGATGAACTGGATGGCGGCCGCGGCGATCAACTTCTTTTCGCTCGCCTGCCGGTTGGCGCGGTAGACATCGCTCGATTCGATCAGGCTGGTGGCGGTCGCCGTGACGATGCCGCGCGTCTTGCGGAAGAGACCGCGAGCCACCAGTTCGTCGACATCGCGATGCGCCGTCATCAGGCTGATGCCGAAGCGCTCGGTGAGATCCTCGATCCGCATCGACCCCTCAGCCATGACGGCCTCGGCGATCAACTGGCGCCGGGCGAGCTGGCGGGAATGCCGACTGTCGCTAGGCAGTTCGTCTTGCAGGAATGATGCGGGGCTTGTTTTCTGGGTCACTTTGGCCTCTGAGGCTGAGCCTTACGGGTGTCCGCTTGGTGCTATGAATATCATGTCAAGGCAAAAAGACTATAGAGAACAATTTGCTATTTGGTTTACCGAAAGTTCTGCTTGATGTCCGGTAGGGTCTTCAAGCTGTAACGACGCAAGGGTGGGGACGCCGTTGCCGGCGTCCCCGATATCATTACTGCGACAGGACGAACGGTCCGGTGTACTTGTCGACATTGTCCTTGGTGATCAGGATGCAATCGAAGAGCTGCTTTTCGCTCGTGGCGCCGGTCTTGCCCGTCTTGATGAAGCTGTCGGCTTGCTTGACGGCCTCTGCGGAGAAGACTGCGACCGGCTGCAGAACCGTATATTGCAGTTCGCCGGCCTTGATGGCGGCAACAGCGTCCGGGGAACCGTCGAAGCCGCCGACCTTGATATTGGCGAGCTTGCCGGCTTCCTTGAGGGCGGCAATCGCGCCGAGCGCCATTTCGTCATTGCCGGAGATCACGCCGATGATATCCGGGTGAGCCTGCAGCATGGACTGCATCTTGTTGTGGCCCTGGGTGCGATCCCAGTTGGCGACTTCCTTGGCGACCTTCTTCAGATCCGGATACTGCGTCAGAACGGTTTCATAGCCGTTAGAGCGGGTGGCGGCGTTGTTGTCGGAAGGCGCGCCGAACAGTTCGGCATACTTGCCTTTATCGCCAACAGCCTCGACCCACTGCTGCGCACCGATAGCGGCACCCTGGGCGTTGTTGGAGACGAGCTGTGCCTTGGCGAGGCCTTCCTGGTTGATTTCAGCATTGACCAGGAAAACCGGGATGCCGGCAGCAACGGCCTTCTTGACCGCACCGACGGAACCATCGGCATTGGCCGGGTCGAGAATGATAGCAACCGACTTGTTGGTGATAGCCGTGTCGATCAGGTTGCTCTCGGTGTTGGTGTCGCCCTTATGCGCACCGACCGTTGCCGTATAACCGAGCTTTTCGGCCGTTGCCTTGGCGACATTGCCTTCCGTCAGCCAATAGGGGTTGGACGGATCGTTGACGATGATCGTCATCTGGCCGGCGGCCCATGCTGCTCCCGTCAGAAGCGGTGCAACCGCAACCGCTGCCATGATAATGCGCATACCTTTTTTAAACATTAGTCTCTCTCCCTTTTGATGAGCTTAGATGTTACCGGCGAACCGGCGGTGCTTTCTCCGATCGGCTGTAATCACCGGTCGGTGACAAGTTGGAGTGCAATGCGTCAGCCGGATTTGGCCCGACGTCCGTATTGGATGCTGTTCATGAGCACTGCGAGCACGATGACCGCGCCGGTGAAGACGGTCTGCCAGTAGGCCGAGACACCGATGATCACCAGGCCGTCCGAAAGGAATCCGATGACGAAGGCGCCGAGCATCGTGCCGCGCACCGTGCCGCGACCGCCTGTCAGCGCCGCGCCGCCGATGACGACAGCGGCAATCGCGGTCAGTTCATAGGTGGTGCCGGCGGTCGGGCCGGCCGATGTCAGCTGCGAGGACAGCACCAGGCCGGCAATGGCGGCGCAGACGCCGGAAAACACGTAGACGAGAATCTTGACCTGCTTGACCGGGACACCGGAAAGATCGGCGGCGCGCTCATTGCCGCCCGAAGCATAGAGCCAGCGGCCGAAGGCGGTGCGGCTGAGAACGATCCCGCAGATGATTGCAAGCGCGGCGAGCACGATGACGCCGATCGGAACGCCGGCAAGGCGATTGAAGCCGAGCCAGTCGAAGCCGGTATTGCCCAGCTCCGGCCGACCGCCGAGATTGTTGTAGGTAAGACCGTTGGTCATCAGCAATGCGATGCCGCGCGCGACATAGAGGACGCCGAGCGAGGCGACGAACGCCGGAACCTTCAGGTATGCGATGAGCACGCCGTTGACAGCGCCGACGACGGCGCCGAGCGCGCAGGTCAAGATGACGACAGCCCAGACCGGCGGATAGAGAATGACGCCGAAGCTCGAAACGGTGACGCCCTGCATCAGGAAGCCAGCGATACAGCCGGCAAGGCCCAGGGTAGATCCAACAGACAGATCAATGCCGCCATTGAGGATGACCAGCAACATGCCGATGGCCAGAATGCCGAAGATGGCAACATGCGAGGCCATGGTCAGGAAGTTGCTGAGCGAGAAGTAATAGGGCGACAGGAAGGAGAAGACCGCGATGATGACGATCAGCGCGAAGAAGGCGCGCCCTTCCAGGATCAGCCGCACGAGATTGAAGTTTCGCCGCTGTCCGTTCGAAATGGGTTTCTTTTCAGTGATGTTCGTGACTGACATAATCAGTGCTCCATGAATGCGGCTAGTGCGCGACCACTGCTTCGCCGGAGGCGGCCATGATCTTCTCTTTGGGGACGTCGGGACCGAATTCGGCTGATATCTTGCCGCGGTGCATGACGATGATGCGATGGGCGATGCTGAGGCACTCGGCGACTTCCGACGTCGAATAGATCACCGCCAGGCCTTCCTTGGCGCGCTCGGCCAGCAGCTTGAAGACTTCGGCCTTCGCGCCGATATCGATGCCGCGGCTCGGCTCGTCGAGCAGGATCACCTTCGGCGCCGTCGCAAGCATCTTGCCGATGACGACCTTCTGCTGGTTACCGCCTGAAAGCGAACCGATCGCAGCGTCGCCGCCATCGGTCTTGATATGAACCTTGCGGATCGAGGTGTCCACCAGCGCCCGCTCGCGGCCGCCGGACGTGAAGAGACCCTTGGTGAAGGCGCCGATACTGGCAAGCGACAGGTTCGAGCCGACGGTCATCGTCTGGACGAGACCGTCCCGCTGCCGGTCTTCCGGCACCAGAACCAAGCCTTGGGCGATGCGGCCGGCAATGCTGAGATGGCCGACGTCGTTGTTCCCAAGCAGAACGTGGCCGCCGCTCGATCTCAGGCGTCCCGCGACGCATTCGAGCAATTCCGTGCGTCCGGCCCCCATGAGCCCGTAGATGCAGACGATCTCGCCGGCTCGGACCTGAAGCGACATGCGGTCGACGGCGTTGTAGGCAGCACCAGACGGGCCGGGAACGGTGAGATTATCGATCGTCAGCGCGACGTCGCCCATCTTGTGGCCGGTCGGCGGGCTGCCGAGATCGAAATTGTCGCCGACCATGTTGCGCACGATCCATTCGAGATCGATGTCCTTGCGCTCAGCGTAGGCCGTCATGTTGCCGTCGCGGAGCACGACGGCATGGTGGGTGATCTGCAGCGCCTCTTCCAGATGATGCGAGATGTAGACGATGGACACACCACGCGCCGTCAGGTCGCGAATGACCTTGAACAAGACCTCGACTTCCGTAGCGCTGAGCGCCGACGTCGGTTCGTCCATGATCAGGATGCGCGAATTGACCGAAAGAGCGCGGGCGATTTCGACGATCTGCTGCTGGCCGAGGCGCAGATCCTCGACAGGCGTCATCGGGTCGATATGCTCTTCGAGTTCCTCCATCAGCGCCCGTGTTTGGCGCTCTTCCTCGGCGAAATCGACGACACCGCCCTTCATGATCTCGCGACCCATGAAGATGTTGTCGCGCACGCTGAGATTGGGCGCGAGGCTCAATTCCTGATGGATGATCGAGATGCCGCAGGAGCGCGCATGTGTCGACGAAGCGAAGCTGATCGGGTTGCCGTCGAGGATGATTTCGCCTGATGTCGGCTGTATGACCCCGGAGAGGATCTTCATCAGCGTTGACTTGCCGGCACCGTTCTCACCGAACAATGTCGTGACTTCGCCGCGCCGAATATCGAAATTCACGCCCTTCAGTGCGTGGACGCTGCCATAGGACTTGGCGACGTTGCGGGCGGCGAGAACGACTTCGCCTGTGCCGGCTTCTTTTTCCTCTGCCTGGCTCATTTCAGTTCGACCTTCACGGGGGTGACCAGCCAGTTCTTGGGATTGATGAGCTTGAACACGCCGATAACCGTTGCCGTCTTGCCCGTCAGCTTCTCGGGATCAAGACTGCCGAGGGTTGCCTTCTTCATCTCGTTGTTGATGGCGGAGCCGGCATCCTGATATTCGATCTGGTTGGTGAACTGGCCGAATTGGATCTTGCCGGTCGCATCGCGAAGATCGGTGCCGTTGATCGCCGGGCCGGTCTGCACTCGAACGGTGATACCGTCAGGCAGGCCGTCGACCTTGAAGTCATTGAGGTTGGCCTTGCGGTCGCCAAATGTACCTGACAGCGAGACGGGAAGCACGGGGCCGGTGCTGGTGGCGACACCATATTTCGTGCCGGCGGCCTTCTTGTCGGCCAGAACGGCATTGCCGAGCGTCACCGCGTCGACGGCCCGCTGTTGGACATCTGCCAGAACCTTCGGAAATTCCTGGGCGCCATAGGCTTCCGGCGAGAAGGCCTGCTCGCGCACATCATGCGTGGAGCCGATCTTGACCACCTTTGTATCGGCGGCAATGGCGCCGATCACGATCACGACGGCGGCAATACCGGCGACGATCTTGAGCTTGGAGCCGGTCGGCTTGGCGGTTGCGTATTGAATTTGCGTATTCATGTTCAAACGACCTTCGGCATATCAGCCGGATTGCCTGATGGAGAACGAGGAGAAAGGCGCTGCGATCGTGGCAACGATCTAGCGAGGGCCCGGCACGCCACATCGGGCACGCAGACGCTCCGCTCGGTTTCGGTACAGGCCGTCACCGGAAGGAAAATTCAACATCAGGAGCCTCCTCAGCATGCGGGCGTCGGTCTCCTCCAGCCGCCCAATGGAACTCACAATCATCTCGTTTCCGTAATAATTGTGATAGAAGTGTGTTAATAACTGCAAATCATATGTTATAAATTTCTGAGCATGTCAACTGCCATCTATTGCGTTTCGTGAGCCGGCCATCTCCCCATACGCTGGCGTTCCGTACTTCGAGTATGCCGCAACCCCTCTTCAATGAACCAGTTTTTCAGTCACGCCGAATTGTCTGCATATGAGACGTGTTCTCAAAAGAAAGCCGTGCCAAACAATTGATAAATATGAGCATTATTTATATCCGTGTGAATGAAGCCCATGCCTCGCTTCTTGCGGTACCGACTCTGTTCGCGGATAGGCGCTCCTCGCATTGCTCTCGCCCAGCTCACTTTCGTAAGCCCTCCTCTGTGCAGCTGGGGAATTGACAACACCCATTTTATATGAAAAAAATTACAATACCAGAAAAATATTACGACATGTGCGATATCTCTGTGGTATAACGTGGCTGTTTATAAACAGGCGCTGTTGCACGATGGTCGGGCGATATGATTTGTGGATTCGAGGGTGAGGTTCTCTTGGTCCGGGATAGTCCGCTTTTCGGTGCTGAAAATAGCCGTGGTGCAAGCGGCTTGGAGCAGACCCTCAGGCTCTGGGTCGATCGGGGAGGAATGAACGTGCTTTTTGTCGATGCGAACGTCTCAGTTGCGGGGCAGGTTGGGGCGGAGCCGGCGCTCAATGCCTAGGAGCGACGGGATCATTATCGGGATCGATGCCGGAACCTCCGTTCTCAAGGCCGTTGCCTTTGAATTATCAGGCAGGCAGATCGCTTCAGCTTCGGCGCGAAATCGATACCAGACAGGCGAAGACGGCTCGGTCACGCAGTCGCTCGGCCAGACATGGTCGGACTGCGTCAGCGCGCTGCGCGGCCTCGGTGATAAGGTGTCGGATCTCGCCTCCCGCGCGGTTGCCATTGCCGTTACGGGGCAGGGGGATGGAACCTGGCTTGTCGGTGCCGGCAGCGCCCCGGTTGACGATGCCTGGCTCTGGCTCGACGCCCGGGCTGCATCGACCGTTACGCGCCTGAGCGCTGAGGCGAACAACCGTGCGCGTTTCGAGGCGACCGGCACGGGTCTCAATACCTGCCAGCAGGGTGCGCAGCTCGCCCATATGGATCGCTTCATGCCGGAGCTGCTCGATCGGGCTGAAACGGCGCTGCATTGCAAGGACTGGCTCTATCTCAACCTGACTGGCGTGCGTGCGACCGATCCATCGGAAGCAAGCTTCACCTTCGGCAATTTTCGCAGCCGCCAGTACGATCCCGTTGTTATCGATGCGCTCGGCCTTGGCCGCCGCCGCTCGCTTCTTCCAGAAATCATCGACGGCACCGAAATCAGCCATCCCCTGACCGGCGAAGCGGCCAAGGCCGTGGGGTTGCTCGCGGGAACGCCGGTCTGCCTCGGATATGTGGATATGGTCATGACCGCGCTCGGTGCCGGCGTGCGCACCGGCGGCCAGAATGCTGCCTGCTCGACGATCGGGTCGACGGGCGTGCACATGCGCGCGAAGGCTGTAGCGGACGTCCATCTCAATGACGAGGGTACCGGTTACGTCATCGCCCTGCCGATCCCCGGGATCGTGACGCAGGTTCAGACCAATATGGGCGCGACGATCAATATCGACTGGATCCTGAGGATCGCGGCGGATCTGATGTCCGATGGCGACCGGCAGGTCTCCTATTCGGACCTTATTCCGCGCATCGATGCCTGGTTTGCCGAAAGCCGCCCGACGAACCTTCTCTATCATCCCTACATTTCGGAGGCGGGAGAACGGGGCCCCTTTGTCAACGCGCATGCCCGCGCCGGGTTCACCGGGCTTTCCACGCGTCACGGCTTTGCCGACATGCTGCGCGCCGTGGTCGAAGGGCTCGGCATGGCGACGCGCGATTGCTATGCGGCCATGGGAGATATGCCGTCGGAATTGCGCATCACCGGGGGCGCCGCCCGCTCGCGCGCCTTGCGCAGCTCCCTGTCTGCCGCCGTCAAGGCGCCGGTGCGGATTTCGGATCGCGAAGAGGCGGGTGCTGCCGGGGTGGCGATGATGGCGGCGGTTGCTATCGGCGCCTATCCGGACATGGACAGCTGTATCGCCGAATGGGTGACGCCTTTGCTTGGCGAAGCCGAGGCACCGAATGTCGAGGACGCCGAGCGCTACGACCGGCTGTTCGACGCCTACAAGGATATACGAGAAGCGATCGCGCCCACCTGGGACAAGCTTGCACAGCACTAGCCCGACATGGAGCTGAGGCGCCGTTGAAATTTGATTTGATGATGCCCGAGGCATCCGAAGGAGCATGACATGACTGAACCCGAAATCTTGGATCTCTTTGTGATCGGCGGCGGCATCAATGGTGCCGGCATTGCCCGCGACGCAGCCGGCCGGGGTCTTTCGGTCGTGATGTGCGAGAAAGGCGATCTGGCAGAGGGAACATCCTCACGGTCCGGCAAGCTGGTGCATGGCGGTCTGCGCTATCTCGAATACTACGAATTCCGTCTGGTGCGCGAAGCGCTGATCGAACGCGAAGTGCTCCTGAATTCGGCAAGCCATATTATCTGGCCGATGCGCTTCGTGCTGCCGCATAGCCCAACGGATCGTCCCGCCTGGCTCGTTCGCCTCGGTCTTTTCCTCTACGACCATCTCGGTGGCCGCAAGAGGCTGCCGGGTACGCGCTCGCTCGATCTGCATCGCGATCCCGAGGGCGCACCTATCCTCGACCAGTATTCCAAGGGGTTCGAATATTCCGACTGTTGGGTTGATGACGCGCGGCTTGTCGTCCTCAATGCGCTCGATGCAGCTTCCAAGGGCGCGCAGATCCTGACGCGCACGGCCTGTATCAGCGCCCGGCGCGATAAGGGTGGCTGGATTGTCCAGACGCGCGACCAGCGCTCTGGCGAAGTGCGCACGGTGCGCGCTAAGGTTCTGGTGAATGCATCAGGCCCATGGGTCAACGACATCATCAACCGTGTTGCCGGCTCCAACAGCCGCCGCAGCGTCCGCCTCGTCAAGGGCAGCCATATCATCGTTCCGAAGTTCTGGAGCGGGCAGCAGGCCTATCTGGTGCAGAACCACGACAAGCGTGTGATCTTCATCAACCCCTACGAAGGCGACAAAGCGCTGATCGGTACGACCGACATCCCCTATGAGGGCAAGCCGGAGGAGGTGAAGGCCGATGAGACGGAAATCGACTATCTGATCGCCGCCGTAAACCGCTACTTCAAGGAAAAGCTGCGTCGTTCCGATGTGATCGAAAGCTTCTCCGGCGTCCGGCCGCTGTTCGACGACGGCAAGGGCAATCCTTCGGCCGTAACACGCGACTATGTCTTCGATCTCGACGAGACCGGCGGCGCGCCGCTTCTCAACGTCTTCGGCGGCAAGATCACGACGTTCCGCAAGCTCTCGGAGCACGCGATGCAGAAGCTTGCCAAGTTCTTTCCGAAGATGGGCAGCGACTGGACGCGTGAGGCCAAGCTTCCGGGCGGCGATATCCCGAATGCCGATTATGTCGCTTTCGCCGATTCCCTGCGTTCGGCCTATCCCTGGATGCCGCG
The DNA here is from genome assembly GCF_012275345.1 of Rhizobium sp. SG570. Taxonomy (NCBI): domain Bacteria; kingdom Pseudomonadati; phylum Pseudomonadota; class Alphaproteobacteria; order Hyphomicrobiales; family Rhizobiaceae; genus Rhizobium; species Rhizobium sp. SG570. Next base: position 59,879 of record NZ_JAAZQI010000015.1, read on the forward strand.
CGCGCTCGTGAACCATTACGGCCATCTCTATGGTGCACGCACCAAGCAGATCGTCGGGGGTGCTACGTCTCTTGCCGGGCTCGGACGCCATTTCGGCGGCAATCTCTATGAGGCGGAAGCTCGTTACCTGGCGGCTTCGGAATGGGCGCAGAAGGCGGAAGATGTGCTCATGCGCCGCACCAAGGAAGGGCTGCGCATGACGGCCGAGGAAAAGGCGGATTTCTCCGCCTGGTTCGACGCCGAACTGGCGCTGGCCGCCTGAACCATTCGCTCATTGCCGGGAACCGATATCCATGCCCTTGACCCTTTCACTCAACACCAACCCGCTGGTTAACCGCTTCGCCGAGCCGGCCGACCTGATCGAAACGGTCGCGCGCGACCTGCGCATCCGCGATCTGCAGCTGACGCATGAGTTCATCAATCCCAGCTGGCAAGCCCCCGTCATCCGCCGGCTGACGCGCGATATGCAGGCCGCGTTGAAGCGCACCGGCGTTCGCGTGACCTCGGGCATGACCGGTCCATACGGTCGCCTCAACCATTTCGGCCATCCGGACAAGGATGTCCGGCGCTACTATATCGATTGGTTCAAGACCTTTGCCGACATCACCGCCGATCTCGGCGGCCATTCCGTCGGCACGCAATTCGCGATCTTAACCTACAAGGATTACGACAATCCCGTCCGGCGCGAGGAACTGATCAAGATCGCGATCGATTGCTGGGGTGAGGTCGCGGAGCATGCCCGCGCGGCTGGCCTTTCCTATGTATTCTGGGAGCCGATGAGCATCGGCCGCGAATTCGGCGAGACCATCGAGGCATCTCTTGCGCTGCAAGACCGCTTGACGAAGGCGCGGCTTGCCGTGCCGATGTGGATGATGGCCGATATCGATCATGGCGATGTCACCTCGGCCAATCCCGACGACTATGATCCCTATGCCTGGGCGCGCGCCATCCCCAAGGTTTCTCCGATCATCCATATCAAGCAGAGCCTGATGGACAAGGGCGGCCACCGGCCCTTTACTGCGGAGTTCAACGCCAAGGGCCGCATCCAGCCGGCGCCCTTGCTTGAGGCTTTTTCAGAAGGTGGTGCCAAGGATAACGAGATCTGCCTGGAGCTGTCGTTCAAGGAGCGTGAGCCCAACGATCGCCAGGTTATCTCGCAGATTGCCGAAAGCGTCGCCTTCTGGGCACCTCATATCGACACGGGCGTTGGCGACTTGCATATCTAGCCGCGGAAACAGCTGAATCTTGATTCTGCAGCCAAATCAGCCACGAGGCGATGTTAGAGGCGTTAAATCGAGATCGGAAAACGAATAGGCGGACCTATATGCGTGATGAAGTAGGGAGGAGCGGCCGATGACCGATGCAGATGCTTCGCTGGCCGTGCGGGCGGCCTGGCTGCACTATGCCGGAGGATTGACGCAGTCCGAGGTGGCCAAGCGTCTTGGCGTGCCCTCGGTCAAGGCGCATCGACTGATCGCGCGGGCGGTTGCCGATGGCGTGGTGAAAGTGACGATCGATGGCGATATCGTCGAATGTGTCGAGCTTGAAACGAAGATCGCTGCACGTTTTGATCTGCAATATTGCGAGGTTACCCCCGATCTCGGCGAGGAGGGGTTCGCGTTCCGCGCTCTGGGCCAGGCCGGCGCCGGCTTCCTGCGACGTGAAATCGAGAGCGGCAACAACAAGGTCATTGGCCTCGGCCATGGGCGCACGCTCTCGTCCGCGGTTCACCACATGTCTCGCGTCAGCGCCAAGGATCTGCGCTTCGTCTCGCTGCTCGGTGGATTGACCAGAAACTATGCCGCCAACCCCTATGACGTGATGCATCGCATCGCCGAAAAGACCGGCATGCAGGCACATGTGATGCCGGTGCCGTTTTTCGCCAACACGCGCGAGGATCGGGATGTGCTGTTGGCCCAGCGCGGCGTCAAGGAAGTGTTCGACCTGGCAAACGGCGCCGAGCTGAAGCTCGTCGGCTTGGGCACGGTCGATACCAATGCACAACTCGTGCTCTCGGGCATGGTGGAGCCGCACGAGATCAAGGAGGTCACGGCTGCCGGCGGTGTCGGCGAAATTCTCGGTCATTTCTTCGATGCGGACGGCAATATTCTCGAGACGACGTTGACGGCGCGCACGCTGTCGGCATCGCTGCCGCGTTCGAAGAAAGAGCGGCTGGTGGCGCTTTCGGGCGGCCTGCCCAAAGTCGAGGCCATCCGGGCAGTTCTGAAGAGCCGCTGTCTATTCGGTCTGATCACCGATGAGAGGACAGCACAGGCGCTATTGAAGGATTAGCCCTGGCTCACGTCGAGCGAAACACAAGACCGCATCAACATAACAGAAAAAATGTTGAATTGTGAGATTTTTCTGTTATATTCTGTTTGGTTCCATCCGAGTGAAAGCTGGAGTGCAAGGTGAAGCGGGAAGAGCGCCAGCAATCGATCATCAATCTGCTCGTCGAGCAGAAGACCGTCGATCTCGACGATCTGGCTGATCGCTTCACCGTGTCCAAGATGACCATTCATCGCGATCTCGATGATCTCGAGCAGTCAGGCGTGCTGCGCAAGGTTCGCGGCGGTGCCACGATCGATGCCGGCACCCAGTTCGAAAGCGATTTCCGTTTCCGCGAGCGCCAGGGGCACGAAGAAAAGCTCAGCATGGCGCGCTGCGCGCTCGATCTGGTCGAGCCCGGAATGACCGTTATGGTCAATGACGGATCGATGGCGGCCGTCCTCGGCGAGATGCTGCTGCAGAAGCGGCCATTGACGCTGATCACCAACAATGCCGCGATCATAGACCGCCTGAAGAGCGAAAGCGGCATCACGCTGATCGCGCTCGGTGGCATCTATTCCGCGAAATTCAATGCCTTTCTGGGCGTTGTCACCGAGGAGGCGCTGTCACGGCTGAGAGCCGACATCGCGTTCCTGTCGACCCCTGCCATATCCGGCAGGCTTGCCTACCACATGGACGATAATGTCGTGCGCACGAAACGGGCCATGATCGCTTCGGCCGCCAAGACCTGCCTGCTCGTCAGCCATCAGCGCATGGGGCATACGGCTCTGCACGTGATGGCCGATCTTGCTGATTTCGACGCCGTGATCACCGATCGCGCTCCCGATGCCGCGATTCTCGAGCAGTTCCGCCGAGACGGCATCACCCTCACCATTGCTTCTACCCAGGATATGACATGACAGATACGCCTCGCTATTGGATCGGCACGAGCTGGAAAATGAACAAGACGCTGGCTGAGGCGCGCGCCTTTGCCGAAGCCTTGCGTGCCGCCGATGCGCTGAGAGATCCGCGCATCCAGCGCTTCGTCATCCCGCCATTCACTGCCGTGCGCGAGGTCAAGGCAATCCTGTCTGACAGTTCCGTCAAGGTCGGCGCCCAGAACATGCATTGGGCCGACCAGGGCGCCTGGACGGGAGAGATTTCACCGCTGATGCTGAGGGATTGCGATCTCGACATCGTCGAGCTCGGCCATTCCGAACGTCGCGAGCATTTCGGCGAGACCAATGAGACCGTCGGCCTGAAGACCGAGGCGGCCGTCCGCCATGGGTTGATCCCGCTTATCTGCATCGGCGAGACGCTGAACGATCGCGAAAGCGGTCGCGCGGCGGAGATCTTGAGCGAGCAGGTGATCGGCGCGCTTTCGAAGCTTTCTGATCAGGAGAAACAGGCGCAGATCCTGCTGGCCTACGAACCAGTCTGGGCGATCGGCGAAAAGGGAATTCCCGCCGAACCTTCCTATGCCGACGCACGCCAGGCCGAGATTATCGCCGTCGCGCAAAACGTGCTCGGCCGAAAAATTCCATGCCTCTACGGCGGATCGGTCAATCCGCAAAATTGTGAAGAACTCATATCCTGCCCGAACGTAGACGGGCTTTTCATCGGGCGCTCGGCCTGGAACGTCGAAGGCTATCTCGACATCCTCGCCAAGTGCGCCGCCAAACTCTGAGGAGACTGCAATGAAGCTTGCAATTGCTGGAGACAGCGCCGGCGAGGGCCTCGCCAAGGTTCTCGCCGATCATCTGAAGGACCGTTATGAGGTGAGCGAAGTGTCGCGCACGCAGGACGGCCCGGATGACTTCTATGCCAATCTCGCCGACCGCGTCGCTTCCGGCGTCCTCGACGGCACCTACGACAAGGCAATCCTCGTCTGCGGCACCGGCATCGGCGTCAGCATTTCCGCCAACAAGGTGCCGGGCATCCGCGCGGCCCTGACCCACGATACCTATTCGGCGGAACGTGCGGCACTTTCGAACAACGCCCAGATCATCACCATGGGCGCCCGCGTCATCGGCACTGAACTGGCCAAGGCCATCGCCGACGCTTTCCTGGCCCAGACCTTCGACGAGAAGGGACGGTCAGCCGGAAACGTGAATGCCATCAACGAGGTCGATGCGAAGTACAACGCTCGCTAAGACCTGTCTCCCAAGGCGCAGCGAGCCCGGCTGATCCCTCTCGATCGGCCGGGCTTGTCTGTATTTGGCGGCAAGGTGACCGGGCGGGTTATCTGGCGCGGCGGCCTGCCAGCCATTGCTTGAACTCGACATTGGTATCGGTCTGGATGGCGCCGACGCCGGCCTCGACAAGCGCGCCCCATACACTTTGCGGATCCTTGACGGCGCGGCTGTCGTTGAAATCGAGATTATGAGCGACGTCGAGCGTGTTGATCCACATCCGGATGTTTTGACGCTCCAATTCCTCGCGGCCAGCCGCAAGATCGGCGATATCGGTGAATTTCACCTCGACCATCGGCGCGCGCAGCGGCTCGATCAGCCTCAGATCCTCGGCGAACTTGCCGGGCCTGGCGCGGAACATCGGCATATAGGGGACGGAGCCGAACCAATCGGCATCGAGCACCGGGAAGTTGCCGCTCTCCGGCTCGACATCGGACTTGATGATGACGTGATCTTCCGCGCCAAGCCGCCGGACCGTGGCGATCACCAGCGGTAGCTCGCGGGGAAACTTTGTATCGATATTGACGAAGACGCGCCCACGCGCCTCCTCGAGTGCTTCCTCCAGTGTCGGCACGCGCTCGTCGGTCAGCTGCGCCGTCTCGCCGCCTGCGCCTTCGCGAAGGCGTGCATCGCGCACCGCCGCAAAGTCAGTTGCGCCGACGACGCCCTTGCCGGATGTGGTGCGGTCAAGCGTTTTGTCGTGGATGACGACAAGTGTGCCATCGGCGGTAGCTTGGGTGTCGATTTCGACAAATTCGACGCCCAGCTCCGCGGCAGCGCGGATTGCCGCCAGCGAGTTTTCCGGCGCTGCCGTCCAGAGGCCGCGATGGGCGATGGTGAGAATATCCGGGTTTTCGCGCGAGAGAGCCGAGTAAATGTCGGCAAGGCGAGGCGAGGACGAGGCGGCGGTCTGACTGGGCATCAAGATGACTTTCGGGTCCTGATCGGTTTCAATGGCGATATCGCATCCCTGCGTTTCAGCTGAAGAAAGCATGCGCAGATGGTTTGATCGTCTATTAATACGCATAAAGTGTAGTATTTGTGACAGAGCCTGTTAAAGGTCTCATGGGGCGGTGCGGTCGGATTGCGAGAGGGCGTGCGAGGGCTAAGCCGGGGCCAGAAGGATGAGGATATATCTATGGCTGCGTCTGAAGGATCTCCGCTGGCGAGCGAAAATGAGCGTCTCATCCTCGATATCGTTCGCCGGCATGAGCCGATCGCCCGCGCGACGATAACGACACATACCAATCTGACGCAACAATCGGTGCATCGCCTGGTCGAGACGCTGCTGACGCGGGGCCTGCTTTGTACCGGTGCACCGCTCAAGGGCATGCGCGGCCAGCCAAGCCCGACGATCCAGCTGGTGAGGCATGCAGTCTATTCCGTCGGCATTTCCGTCAACACCGACGCCGTAACCCTGTCTCTCGCGGACTTTGGCTGCAACATCATCGCGCAGGAGACGTTGGAGATGGTCCCGAGCGATCGCCGGGTAACGCTTGCAGCACTCTCGCGAACGCTTCAATCCATTCTGAAGGAGCATGCCGTATCGCGCGATCGTCTTATCGGGCTTGGCTTTGCCATGTCGGGCTTCTTCGTCTCGGACAATCGCGCTTTCAACGCTCCGGAACCTCTAAAGGACTGGTCGCTGTTCGACCTGCGACCCGAATTGGAAGAGGTCTTCGAGCTGCCCGTTTGGCTGGAGAACAATGCCACGACAGGCGCTATCAGCGAAAGCCTGCGCGGCGTCGGACTGTGGTGCTCTACCTTCGCCTACCTCTCCTTCAATTACGGATTTGGCGGCGGTCTCGTGCTGGAGGGCAAGCCCTATCTGGGCTTCCATGGTAATGCCGGAGAACTCAGTGTCATCTACACGTCCGAAGAGGCGCCACGACGACCGGCCCTGCAGTACCTGATCGCTGCCTTGCGCAAGAATGGCATCAGCATAGGCTCGATCGAAGAACTGCGACAAAACTTCGATCCGACCTGGCCGGGCGTTGAGGATTGGCTCGCGGAGACCATGCCGGCGCTCGATCGATTGATCGCTACATTGGTTGGCGTGGTCGATCCGCAGGCCATCGTCTTCGGCGGACAATTGCCGGCGGAACTCGGGCGGATGATGATGTCTCGCCTGAACATGCCCTCCGGGCGTCACCATCGCTATGGCGTCGCGCCAGGGGAGGCGCGGCTGGTCCTCAGCGAGACGAAGGGGGATGCCGCCGCTATTGGTGCAGCGCTCCTGCCTTTGAAGTTCCGCTACTTTTTGTAACACAGCCGCCTTAATCGGTGCGTATTTGGATGCGCAGTGTGGCTTCGACCCACCACGAAAATGTGAAGGGGCGGGCGTAGCCAACTGCTCGAAGTTTGCCTCGGCCCCGAGAGACAGCCGGATTTCGTTCCGCCGCATCATCGGTTCGGCGCATTTTCAGAAGGCATTGATAATTCACCGTCAGGGTTTTCTGGACGACCGCAATTGACGCGCAATTTGTCATGCGTTTCAACGAGCCCAATCTTGCCGACGAACATGAGCGGCTCACGCACGGATATGCTCATGCTGGCCGCGTCGAGCAAGGTTTTGCATCGACGCATGATTGATCCGGATTTTCTAGAAAACGCGGCGCTTAAATCTGCGCAAGTGCTGATGGTCGCCGCCGCAATTTTTGCGGACGGCTGTGCGGATCTCAGCATTGCGGGGCCCCGGATGCGGAAGGTATTCCCCAGCACCGGCTTCCTCAGCATCTGTTATGTTCTGGCAAACTTCCCTGCCTCCGAGTGGGATATCAAGCTGTGCGGCTCCAACTGGCAGGGATGGAAGCGGCATGATTGGCAAAATGAGCGCGCATGGGGTCGAGGAGAAGATTGCGAGAGGACATATCGCCTTGGTTGCTTAAAGCCCGCGACGCAGGCCGGTCGTAGATGTTGGCATATCCGCGCTAGCCGCTATTGCGTGAGCAGGCCGCGCAACTCCGGTAGCTTGTCATTGACCAGCCAACCGTAATAGTTCTCCTCCGGCAGCTTCTTGCCGCCGGCAGCATCGGCTGCCTGCCGCAAGGCAAGCGCTCGGCGCCGCGGCTGCCCGACATTATAGAGTGTGGCGGTCAGGCCGGGATTGTCGGTAATGTCGAAACCCTGGGCCTTATAGACATCGATCGCATCTCTGACGATCGCTGCGATATAGATGACGCTGCGGTCGGGATCCATGATGTCGCGATAGATTGCCTGCGAATCGTCGGCGGACAGTTTCGGCAAGCCACTGGTCGCATGCACGAGGTCGGTGACTTCGAGTGCGGTCAGCGGACTGATCTGGCCAAGACCAAAGGTCTGGCCCGCAAAGAAGGGCTGGAAGAAAGCACGCTGGAACGTCATGTTTTCATAGGTGATGCCGTCGATGACCTTGCCACGAAAACTTTTGTCCCAGGTTTCGTCGCGGCATTCCCACAATTCGGCGCTGCCGGTGAAGGCGTCGCAATGGGCGAATTCCGGCTTTTTCAGAAAGGACTGGACGCTTACGTCCTTGTAGCTGAACGTGAAGTCGGCCTGGGAATAGGCGAGGGCCTTGACGTAATAGGACTTCACCCTGTTGACGATCGTGATGTTGTACGTGTGTTCGCCGACCAGCGCGCCGACGATGTGGATGGGGTCGATCTGATAGGTTTGCGCGGCCTTCTTGATCGAGGCCATCAGCTCTTTATCCTCGCGAAGCACGCCGACGATCTTTTGGTACTTCTCCTCGTAGGTCGTATCGAAAGCCTTCGCTCGCAAGGCCGATGTGTTGGGTATCGGCGGCTGTACGCTGTTGCGATTGCCCGGAGGCACCCGCACCAATTCGTGCCCGAGGCAGGCGCCTGCGAGGGTCAAAATAACAAGAAGGCTAAGCGCAGAGGTTTTCGACAGGCTTGTTCGCATTCGCAATGGCTTTCAAAATAGTCCCCGGCACCGGGATGATCTTGATATTCGATCGGCTCGCGAAGGCAAGGACGCGTGCTTCTTCCGCCCGCCGAATCACAATAAACTTTCCGTAGATCAGCTTCCGGCTGCAGAGGCGCGTAGCAGTGCTGCTGGAGCGCGCTGTAAACCCGCCGCGGTGGTTATTGGAGAGAATGCCGGTGAAACATCTTTTGATGGTTGGTGGTATTTTGCTTGTGGCAGCTCCGGGCGAGGCGGTACCGACGATGGCCGATGTCCCGGCTCTTGCGAAGGCGGCGGTCGCGAGACGCATCGACGTGCCGGCTTCCGCCATTCACATCTCGGCGGCCAAGCCGAGTTCGAAAATGCCCGGTTTCGTCGTCTGCGGCCGCGTTGATGGCACTTCCGGCGCGGGAGGGGAAAGCACTCCGGAAGAGGAGCGTTTTTTTGTCATCATACCCGGCGATTTCGCCATATTGGACCAGGACGGCAAAAGCCTTGTTGACACCTATTGGTCCGAAAATCACTGCGAATGAGCCGTCAGCGCCTTGCTGATCATGGCGAGTTCTTCGGGCGTGCGGCCCGATTCCAGCCGGACCCAGCTGTTCGGATTGGCGGCGGATTGGCGCTTGATGAACGTATAGCCGGTCCCGGCCCAGGTCTTGATGGAGTCGGTTAGATTGTCGAGGATCAGATCGCCGTCATTCGTCCGGGCCATCAGGACGAGGTGCCCCTCATTGTGGGTGTCGAGGACCACGGTCAACAGCAGCGCCGAACGCGGCCAGCCGGCTTCTATAAGCAGCTTCTTTTTCAGAAGGACGTAGTCGTTGCAATTGCCGGCGCCGTCGTCCGGGTAGGTCCACCAGTTGATGATGCCGAGCTTGTAGATTCCGTAATGATCGTTGTCGCCGATGCCCTGAATCTCGTGATTGACCAGGCTGTTGATCTGCTGCAATTGCGCTCGGCGCTCTTGGTCGATCGTGACAAATTCTTCACTCTTCTGGCCAGGCACGCATTCCGCAGGCTGCGCAACGCAGAAGCCGGTCCAGCCGACGGGTGCACTGGCATCGGTGATGACCCGGACAAACTGATGCGCCTCAGTGGCAGCATTCGCGACGGGTTTTGCGGTGGTCGCTGTCGAAAACAGCAGGCCGGCAACGAAGAGAAAGCTGGCAGCAACAATGAATGAACGCATATTCGGCTCCATGAATACGGTTCATGAAATCCGATGCGGTCAAATTTATTCAGAAGAAGATTACTCGCATTTTATCAAAGCTGCGTTTTTTGCGATCTTGGCTGTCGTATACGTTAGTCCGAAGATCAGATTTGCGATTTGATGACCGCGGTACTTTGGAAAAAATGCGCGAATTTCATCGAGATATGGCACTAGCTGAGCGGCTGGAAACCCGTCTATGATCTAGGTCTCTTCGGACGAGAATCTCTGTCCCGCGTCGCGAGGGGGGACAGCCAATGAAAACTTCGGGAGGTTTTATGATCGACGATATTCTTGACCGGATGACGCTTGAGGAACAGGTTTCGCTGCTTGCGGGTGCCGATTTCTGGACCACCGTGCCGATTGAGCGTCTCGGCGTCCCGAAGATCAAGGTCACGGATGGTCCGAATGGCGCGCGAGGTGCCGGCTCGCTGGTCGCCGGCGTCAATGCGGCCTGCTTTCCGGTTGCCATCGCCCTCGGCGCGACATGGAACCCGGCGCTAGTCGAACGCATGGGTGTGGCGCTGGCCGGCCAGGCGAAGAGCAAGGGCGCTGCAGTCCTGCTGGCGCCCACGGTCAATATCCATCGTTCAGGCCTGAATGGCCGCAATTTCGAATGCTACTCCGAAGATCCGATGCTGACGGCAGCGCTCGCGGTTGCCTATATCCAGGGCGTGCAGAGCCAGGGTGTTGCCGCGACGATCAAGCATTTCGCCGGCAATGAGTCCGAGATCGAACGACAGACGATGTCGTCGGATATTGACGAGCGCGCGCTTCGCGAAATCTACCTGGCGCCGTTCGAACAGACCGTGAAGAAGGCCGGCGTGATGGCGGTCATGTCCTCCTACAATAGATTGAACGGCACCTATACCAGCGAGCACCCCTGGCTGCTGACAAAGGTCCTGCGTGAAGAATGGGGTTTCGACGGTATCGTCATGTCAGACTGGTTCGGTTCGCATTCGACCGTAGCAACGGTCAATGCCGGGCTCGATCTGGAAATGCCGGGGCCGTCGCGCGATCGCGGCGAAAAGCTCGTGAAGGCGGTACGGAACGGTGAGGTCAAGCCCGAGACCGTCCGTGCGACCGCCGGCCGCATCCTGACGCTGCTTGAACGCGTCGGCGCCTTCGAGATCACCCCGGATTTGACGGAGCATGCGTCGGATTTGCCCGAGGATAGGGCTCTGATCCGTCAGCTTGGCGCCGAAGGCGCGGTTCTCCTTAAGAATGATGGCATTCTACCGCTGCAAAAACCAGGGCTCGGGCATGTGGCCGTTATCGGGCCGAATGCCGCCGAGGCGCGCGTCATGGGCGGCGGCAGTGCCCAGATTGCCGCTCATTATAAGATCAGCCCGCTTGAAGGCATCCGCGCGGCGCTATCGAATGCCAACAGCATCCGCTATGCCGCGGGCTGCCGCAACAATCGTCTGATCAATCTCTTTTCCGGCGAGATGCGAGTGGAATACTTCAAGGGCCAAAACTTGGCCGGTTCGCCGGTGGCGGCGGAGCCGGCGAATAAGGGTGAGTTCTTCTGGTTCGACCTGCCGTCCCCCGAGCTTGATCCGAGCGACTTCTCCGCGCGCATGACGGCTTTCTACACACCGACGGAAAGCGGCGAACACATCTTCGGCATGACCAATGCCGGCCTTGCCAAGCTCTATGTCGACGGCAGACTGGTCGTGAACGGTTATGACGGCTGGACACGCGGCGACAATTATTTCGGCACGGCCAATGTCGAGCAGCGTCAGAGAGTACACCTTGAGGCCGGCCAGCAATATCAGATCGTTGTCGAGTATTGCTCTTCCGCGACGACCGAGGAGGGGATCAATCTGACGGCCGTCCGCTTCGGCGTGGAGAAACCTCTCGGCGAAGCGGACATGGCAGAGGCCGTCGAGACGGCACGTGCCGCTGATATCGCGCTGCTGTTCGTTGGCCGCGATGGGCAATGGGACACCGAAGGGCTCGATCTGCCCGACATGCGCCTGCCCGGCCGGCAGGAAGAGCTGATTGAAAGGGTGGCGGCGGTCAATGCCAATACGGTCGTCGTGCTGCAGACGGGCGGACCTATTGAGATGCCATGGCTCGACAAGGTCAAGGCTGTGCTGCAGATGTGGTATCCAGGCCAGGAACTTGGGAACGCCGTGGCCGATGTGCTGTTCGGCGACGCCGAGCCCGGTGGCCGCTTGCCTCAGACCTTCCCGAAGCGCCTGGCGGACAATTCCGCGATCACAGACGATGCCGCGATCTATCCCGGCAAGGACGGACATGTGCGCTACGCCGAAGGCGTTTTCGTCGGCTACCGTCACCATGATACGCGCGGCATCGAACCCTTGTTCCCCTTCGGTTTCGGTCTCGGTTATACGCGCTTTTCCTGGGGCGAGGGGCAGGCGTCGACGACGGAGATGGAACCCGACGGCATCACCGTCACGGTCGACCTCACCAATGTCGGCGACAGAGCGGGATCGGAACTGGTGCAGCTTTATGTGCGGCCGCTTGCCGCGACGGTAGAGCGACCGGACAAGGAGTTGCGCGCTTTTGCCAAGCTTCGGCTTGCTCGTGGAGAAACGGGCAGGGCGTCGCTGCTCGTCAAGCCCCGCGATCTCAGCTATTTCGATATGGAGACGAAGGCGTTCCGCGCCGCTGCCGGCCGCTACCAGCTTTTGCTGGCTGCCAATGCGACGGATATCCGCTCGGTGATCACGATCGAAAACCCCAGGGAATGGATCGGCAAAACTTCGGATCCCTCCATCTGACAACGTAACAGGGGCGCCGTTAGTGGTCAGGCCATACGACTGCTGCTAACGACGGCGCATGCGCACGGGCGGGATACGCCCCGAAAATGAGGAGCCAAGCCCGTCGTCGGCAGCATGATCCGGCTGAAAGATCTGGCCGACCGGTTTTGGCCGTCCGAGAAAGAAGCCCTGGGCCTCGTCACAGCCTTCGGTGCGAAGAATCTCGAGCTGGTGATTGGTCTCGACGCCCTCGGCCAGAACGGGAATTTCAAGGCTCTTGCCGAGCGCGAGGACGGCGCGGACGATCGCCTTCGCCTGGATGCTGCGCTCTACCTCGCTCATGAAGGAGCGATCGAGCTTGATCTTGTCGAAAGGGAACGAGCGTAGCGTGTCGAGCGACGAATATCCCGTTCCGAAATCGTCGATTGCAATGGTGACGCCAAGCGTTCGGATCTGTCGCAGCACATGCAGGGTGCGGCTCTTGTCGGCGATGATGGTGGATTCGGTGATTTCCAGTTCGAGCCTTGCCGGAGACAAGCTAGTTTCAAACAGGATCGAATGGATAAGCTTGGCAAGGTCCGCATGGGCGAACTGCACTGGCGAGAGATTGACGGCGATCTTGTAGGGCCTGTCCCATGAGGCTGCCTGCCTGCAGGCTGTTCGCAAGCAGCGATGGAGATCTCTCGTCAGAACACTGATCCGAGAACTGACTCCAATATTCGAAGCTTAAATTTAGTTTCAAGTAATTCCGTTGGAAATACAGCGAATCCTAAAATGTAATGCTGGATATTAGCCGAATATCAATCTTTATGGGCGACAATGTATTTAAGTATATTTGAAAATTATACTAAACATGGATTGTGCTTAGTATGTTATGCAATTTCCATTATATGAAAGCTCGTTCGTGAAGAGACCAAAAGCCCGCATCAGACCTATCCGCAGACTTCAGCAGCTATCGCGAAAGCTGATGGCTGATCGAGCCGGGAACTTCGCGACGGTCACGGTCTTGCTTGCGGTTCCCCTGATTGCCGCTGCCGGAATGGCAATAGACATCACCAACGCACTGATGGCCAGAACCGAGCTTTATAATGCGGCGGATGCTGCAGCGCTCGGCGCGATCGCTGACTCGTCGCCAGCGGTCGCCGCCGCGCTGAAGATGACCAGCGACGGCACCGTCAGCGTCGGTCAGGATGATGCACGGAAACTCTTCTTCGGCCAGACGTCCGGCGACCTGCAAAATGTGCCTGTCAACGTGAATATTTCCGTCAACAGGGTTTCGAATGTCGTCAAGTCGACGGTGAACTTCTCGGCCAGCGTGCCGACGACTCTGATGCAGATCATGGGGCAAACCTCGATCCCGATCAGCGGCACGGCTTCCGCGCAATATCAGACTGCAAGCTTCATCGATTTCTACATGTTGTTGGATAACACGCCTTCGATGGGTGTGGGCGCCACTTCGGATGACATCGCGATGATGCAAAAGAACACCACCGACACCTGTGCTTTCGCTTGTCACAATCTGGATACGACTAATAATTATTACAACTTAGCGAAAAGTCTTAATGTCAAGATGCGTATCGATGTGGTACGGCAAGCAACGCAGTCGCTGACGGATACGGCTGTCACCAACCGTTCGACCCCCGACCAGTATCGCATGGCCGTCTACACATTCGGTACCAAGGCGGAAAGCGCGGGTCTGACCAGCGTGTCCGCTCTGTCTTCCGATATGGCTCAGGTTAAGACCTCCACCGGCGCGGTCGATCTGATGACCACGCCCAAACAGAATTACAACAACGACCAGGACACGAGCTTCGACACGATGTTGACGCAGCTCAAGCCGATCGTCGGCACGGGCGGCGGCGGAACGACAAGCTCGGATCGCGCCAAGGTCCTGTTCTTCGTGACCGATGGGGTTGGCGATAGCTACAAGCCCAGCACATGCACCAAGCCGACGACGGGTGGTCGCTGTCAGGAGCCGCTCGATATATCCTTCTGCAAGCCACTGAAGGACCAGAACGTCAAGATTGCCATTCTTTATACGACCTATTTCCCGCTGCCGCAGAATGCTTGGTATAATACCTGGATCGCGCCGTTCCAATCGCAGATCGGCACGAACCTGCAAAACTGCGCGTCGCCCGGCCTCTATTTCGAAGTCAGCCCAACACAGGGTATTTCCGATGCGATGAATGCACTGTTCCTCAAGGTCATTCGGACGCCTCGACTGACAGGCTGACGGGTGCATCCGATGACCGACCAGGTCGTGCCGTCGCACGATTGTCTGCACGCGGCCCCGCATACGAGGGCGGCTCCTGGCTCCAACGCGATAGAACTCGCTCATCATTCGGGTGCTTTGGGTCCGAGACGGAGCCGCTTCTATCGGTCTCTCAAGCGGTTGGCTGCCGCCCGGTCAGAGTATCTCGTGGAGCGCGCAACGGCATATGCCGCTTCGGGCCACGGATGGGCTACGCCGTGACCAGCGTTTTGACCAGGCCTATGATCTTCTGCCGCGTCTTTGTGTCCTTGATCTTAGCAAAGGCGCGATTGAGTTCGGCACCTTCATCAGATGAAAGGAAGCTGACAAGGTCATTCCTGACGCCCATTGCCTCGTTTACCGAAGCATTGGACTCGGCAACCGGGTTGTCGAAGAAATGCGAAATCGACACGCCGAGGCAGTCTGCAACACGCTGCAACCGGCTGGCGCCGACCCGATTTGTGCCCTTCTCATATTTCTGGACCTGCTGAAACGTCACGTTCAGCCCTTCGGCAAGCGCCGTCTGGCTCATGCCCAACATGCGCCGTTGCATCCGGATGCGTCTTCCGACCTCGATATCGATTGGGCTGGGTGGCTTTCGCTTCGACGTATCTTGCATAGACCCTCTTTCTGGCGATGGTGCCGCCCATCGAACTGCGGGGGGTCGACGGGCGGGAGGCCGCGGGATCCTGGACATCATGTCGGCAGAGCCCTCGACTTATGACTGCCGGGTGTCATATGAGACGGCAATGTCAATTCATCCCGGCCGTCGTCACGGCATCCGATTCTTGCGCATTTGGTACAATGTTTGCGCTATCTGAACATTGCGAAGGGCGTCAAGTGGACACCCCTAGCCCGATACGCGGCCTAGTTTGCAGCCGATTCGCGGCCGATTTGCCTTATCGTATCGATAAAGGCCCTGAGTTTTGGCGCCAACTCGGCTCGACGCGGAAAGTATAGAAAGAGGCCGCCCTCGGTGACGGCGTAGTCGGCCAATACATGAACCAGTCGGCCAGCCTGGATGTCCGCTTGCACCAACGGTTCGAAGGCATAGGCAAGTCCGATGCCTGCCAGTGCAAGCTCTATCGCCGAATGCGCTTCTGTCACGATCGCTTGACCGCCGACCGTGACGGCCACATCCCGGCCGTCCTCGACGAATTCCCATTGATAGAGACCTCCGGAGCGGATGAGCCGATAACCAATGCAATTATGATTGGAAAGTTCTCCCAGTGTCGTCGGTCGTCCATGGCGGCTGATATAGGCGGGGGAGGCGACCACGACCGAGCGAAAGGGAGGGGTGAGACGGATCGCCACCATATCCTGAGCAATCATTTCGCCGATACGTATACCGGCGTCGAAGCCCTCGGAGACGATGTCGGTCAGTCGCTCGTCGGAAAAGATTTCCACCTCGACCTCGGGATATCGTTCGGCCATCGCTGCGATCACCCGCGTGACCGCAAGCGGCAGGCAGACGCGCGCGGCATTGATGCGCAAAAGGCCGCTTGGCCTTCCCTTGACGGCGCGGATGCGCTCGATCCGTTCGTGAATATCCTGCAAAGCTGGCGTCACGGTGCCGATCAGGCTCCTGCCTGCTTCTGTCAGCGCCACGCTGCGGGTCGTCCGCGCGAAAAGCGGCTGGCCGAGCCGTTCTTCCACTAATCGGACGGCATGGCTGACAGCAGATGCACTCATCCCCAGTTCACTGGCAGCGGCGGCGAAACCGCCGCGGCGAGCCACGGCGACGATAATGGGAAGGTGAGGCAGCAGATCGCGATCCATTCATGAATCATATCGCACAATGCATGCGAATTAAATGATCTTATCGCAGGGCGGGAAAGGGGGAATCCTGTGCAGGTCAAATCGCCGACGGGCTCCATCGACCATCCGAACGAGGCCGGACGCGGCAATGAGGAGCACATTCATGAGCATGCAATTCTTCACTCTCGGCGATAGCGGCCTGAAAGTAACGCGGCTTGCCCTCGGCACCATGACCTTCGGCACGGAATGGGGCTGGGGGTCGGACAAGGCGACAGCTCGCGCCATCTTCGACGCCTATGTCGAGGCTGGCGGCAATTTCTTCGATACCGCGGATGCCTATACCGGCGGCACGTCGGAAACCTGGCTCGGCGAGTTCATCGCCGAACGCGGACTGCGCGACGAGGCGGTGATCGCGACTAAATTCAGCATGAACCTTCAGGCACACACACCGAACGCCGCCGGCAATGGCCGCAAGAACATACTGCGCGCCGTCGAGGGCTCGCTGAAGCGGCTCAACACCGACCATATCGATCTTTACCTGATGCATTGCTGGGACCGCCTGACACCGCCCGAGGAGGTCATGCGTACGTTTGACGATCTCGTCCGTTCGGGAAAGGTGCTTCACGTCGGCCTGTCGGACGTGCCGGCCTGGTACGCCAGCCGCGCCCAGGCCATTGCCGAACACAGAGGCTATGCGCCAATATCGGCATTGCAGCTCGAATATTCGCTGGCGGAGCGCAATGTCGAGAATGAGTTCATCCCGTTCGGCACGCGCTATGGCGCCGGCATCATGGCGTGGAGCCCGCTGGCGAGCGGCCTTCTGAGCGGCAAGTACCGCCCGAGCGCGGCGGAGCCGACGGGCGGTCGGCTCGAGACCGTGCGAGGGACGACAAATCCGGGCTTTCAGAAATTCAACGAGCGCAACTGGGCAATCGTTGCCGAACTGGAAAAGGTATCCGCCGCGCTTGGGCGCAGCATGGCACAGGTGGCGGTAAACTGGGCAATGACCCAACCGGGCGTGGCCTCGATCATCATCGGCGCCACGAAGCTGGAGCAGCTGAACGACAACCTCGGCGCATTGGATTTCGAGATTCCCTCGGAGTTGCGGCAGAGGCTCGACCATGTCAGCGCCTTCCAGCCGACCTTCCCCTATTCCTTCTTCGGATCTGAGATCCAGGGCGCTATGACCGGCGGTCAGACGGTAGGCGACAAGCCGGCCGGTTATTATCCGGATCTGAATATTTCGGGGAAGTTTGCCGGCGTCAGCTAACGTTGCAGGTTAGGGCCTGCCTTGGGCCGGCAGCGATGCCGGCCCAAAACCGTTATAGTGCCAGAGTCCTTGTTTCCGCCGAGTTCTGCTGCTACTGAGCGCGCCGTAGCCCGTAAGGGCAATGAAATCCGGTCGCAGCCCACCCGGTCAAAACAAGGGATCCTGAATTATGAAGACTATCGTCGTCTGCTCCGGCGGATTGGACTCCGTTTCGCTCGCCCACAAGGTGGCGGCCGAACATCAGCTCATCGGCCTCGTGTCTTTCGATTACGGCCAACGGCATCGCAAGGAAGTGGAATTCGCTGCAGCCTGCGCCAAGCGTCTCGGCGTACCGCATGAGATCATCGACATCACCGCCATCGGCAAGCACCTGACCGGATCGGCGCTCACTGACGACATAGATGTGCCTGATGGGCACTATGCCGAAGAGACCATGAAGGCGACCGTCGTGCCGAACCGCAACGCGATCATGCTCGCAATCGCTTTCGGGCTTGCGGCGGCACAAAAGGCGGATGCCGTCGCTGTCGCTGTCCATGGCGGCGATCACTTCATCTATCCGGATTGCCGGCCGGGCTTCATCGATGCCTTCCAGCAGATGCAGAACCATGCTCTGGAAGGCTATGCCAGCGTCTCGCTCTATGCGCCTTTTGTGACTATTTCGAAGGCGGATATCGTCACGGACGGCGCGCGGCATCAGACGCCCTTCGCCGAAACCTGGTCCTGCTACAAGGGCGGCACTCGCCATTGCGGGCGCTGCGGCACCTGCGTCGAGCGGCGCGAAGCCTTCCATCTTACCGACGTCGAAGACCCCACGGACTACGAGGATCCCGATTTCTGGGTAGCCGCGACGACGGGCTTTTCGGCGCAGGAGGTGAAGTGATGTTCCGCATCACCAAGGAGTTTCATTTCTCCGCCTCGCACCAGCTGGCGCATCTTCCCGACGATCATCAATGCGCGCGGCTGCATGGGCACAACTACATCGTCGTGGTGGAGCTTTCGGCCGCCGAGCTCGACGGCAATGGCTTCGTGCGTGATTATCATGAGCTTCAGCCGCTGAAGCGCTATATCGACGACAATTTCGACCATCGCCATCTGAACGATGTCCTTGGCCATGGCCGCGTCACGTCGGAATGTCTCGCCAGGCATTTCTACGATTGGTGCAAGGCCCGTCTGCCCGAGACGTCGGCGGTGCGCGTCAGCGAGACGCCGAAGACCTGGGCGGAATACCGGCCATGAGCGAGACGCGAATTCGTATCAGCGAAATATTCGGACCGACGATCCAGGGCGAGGGCATCCTGATCGGCCTCCCCACGATTTTCGTGCGCACCGGCGGCTGTGACTACCGCTGTTCCTGGTGCGATACGCTGCATGCGGTCGACAGCGATTATCGCGATCAATGGCGGCCAATGTCGGTCGAGGAGGTCTGGCTGGAGGTGACGAGGCTTTCCGGCGGCAGGCCGCTGACGATATCGCTCTCGGGCGGCAATCCGGCCATCCAGCCACTCGGTCCGCTGATCGCGCGCGGTCATAGGGAAGGCTATCGCTTCGCGCTGGAAACGCAGGGGAGCGTCGCCAAGGAATGGTTCGCCGAGCTCGACACGCTTGTGTTGAGCCCGAAGCCGCCATCAAGCGGCATGGTGACGGATTGGGGCGCCTTCGACGACTGTCTGCGCATGGCGGCGGAAAAGCCGCAGGTCGCGCTGAAGATCGTCGTGTTTGATGATGGCGATTATGCCTATGCGCGCTCGGCTGCCTCTCGCTATCCGCAACTGCCTGTTTACCTGCAGCCCGGTAATCATACGCCGCCGCCGCCCGATGCCGACGATGCTATCGTCGACATCGAGGGTGTCATGGAGCGAATGCGCTGGCTCGTGGACAAGGTCAGCGATGACAGGTGGTTCGAGGCGAGGGTCCTGCCGCAATTGCATGTGCTCATCTGGGGCAACAAGCGCGGTGTCTGAGCAGGGCCGGAGCCGGGGAGGCCTTCGCCTTCTCTTCTGCCGCCGCAACATAACTCACCATTTTCGAACACAGCTTCACGAGGCACCTGCTATTTTCCCCGAGCTTCAACTTTTGGAAAGGCATCGTGTCGGAAAAATCCAATGGCCGAGCATCGGTAGCGCTTGTCACCTTCTCGTGGGAGCTGCATCGCTGACGTGAACGTGGCAGATCAGCGGTCCGGTGAGATAATTTTGTGCGCGAAGGATCGCGCGACCGGCTTTCCAGCGAAGGCAGCGAACCGCGACATGGCGTTTTCCGCATAATCTCATATTCTTATCGTCGAGGACGACACGATATAGCGGGCATGCTGGTCGAGCTCATAACCAGCAACGGTTTCAGGGCAATCTCCGCGTCAAACGCGCTGACATGGATCGCCTGCTTGCGCGCCAAAAGTTCGATCTCATCGTGCTCGATGCAATGCTTCCCGGCGAGGACGGTTTCAGCACCTGCCGGCGGCTGCGCGCGGATCGAACCGTTCCAATCCTTATGCTGACCGCCCTGCACGAGGACGTCGACGGCCTCCAAGGTCGGCATTCGCAAAGGCGCCGATGCTTTGCTGGTGGAGATGAAGTGACCTGATGCCTGCGCTCGCCGCCATCATCCGATCGGCTTGCGCAGTAATTACCCGCACAGCTTCAAGATTTGCTGCGCTCGGAGCTATCGGCGACGTCTTGCGCCGTGCGGTCCGGATCGGCTTCAAAGATCTCCGATAGGGTCTTCAGGATGCGCTGCACGCCCGGATGGTCGCAGGTATAGTATCGGAATTGCGCTTGACGGCGCACCTTGACGATTCCCGACTGATGAAGCCGCGTCAAATGCTGGCTGAGAGCCGATTGCGATATTCCAAGCCTCTTGGCCAGGCTGTTGACGTCCTCCTCGTGATCCGACAGGTGGATACAAACCTCCAGGCGTTTCGGATTGGAGAGTTGGCTTAGAAGATCTGCATGGTAAATGAGGCGCTCATCTTCTTTTGTCTGATCTGAATACATGACGCGACCGATCGTTATTAGCGAAGCTGTTCAATCTTCGAAGGTCAGGCGACATGCGATAATAAACGCGAACGTTGCAAAATTATATTCTGATTTGTTGCAAAACGTTGCGCCCACGCGGAGCAACCGGACCTCCCACTCAGGCCGATTGTCGTTTATCGGCCTTTCGTGACGCGACAACTAGGGCCTGAGCGCAATTTGGGAATATGTGCGCAAGTCGTTTTGCAATTATTCTGTAACAAAATCGAACCGACTGCCTTGTTTTTGACCGGCTTTTGACATCGCACTGCTAATTAAGCGGTTTATCTTCTGCTCTAACGAACAGGAGCTAACATGACCCACAGGGACTTGACGATCGCTGAAGTTCTTGAAGATCCGCTGATCCGCCAGGTCATGCGCGCGGATCGCATATCTGTCGCCGGAATGGCGAACCTGTTGCAGGATGTGGCACTCAGACTGCAGCGCGCGGAGGCGGTCGGGCGCAATGCCGGCCGGGACCTGTCGGTCGGCCCGAAGCCGATGGCTCGCGCTCGCCTGCGTTCCGGCACTCGGGCCGATCTGCGCTGAAACTATGAGTTGCGTGCAGTGATGACAGTCGCCCCGTAATCGGCGATTGTCGTGACAAGGGTTCCATTCCCTGTAGTCGAGTAAACAGGCGCCCACGGTCCAGGATCGACGGCCTGCTTTCCGGCGGTCGCTTATCAAAGTGTCCCGCTGCGGTTGAGCGAAATCGCATACACGCTTGTGGTCGCTGTTATGAACAGCCTGTGCTTGCCGCGCCCGCCGAAGCAAAGGTTGGAAACCGTTTCCGGCACCAGGATCTTGCCCATTACATGCCCGTCCGGCGCGATGCAATGCACGCCGTCGGCCGCCGACGACCAGAGATTGCCGTCGGTGTCGAGCCGCATGCCGTCGGCGCAGCCTGGCGAAATCGCATGGAACACTTCTCCCCCCGATAGGCGCCAGTTTTCGCCGACGCTGAAGACGCGGATGTGCTGCGGATCACCGCTATGCATGCGGCCAGTATCGGCGACATAGAGCTTTTTCTCGTCGGGGCTGAACGCGAGCCCGTTCGGGCAATTGAAGTCCGTCAGCACCGCCTGCATCGCGCCGGAGGGATCGACGCGATAGACGTTGCAGTGCAGTTCCTGCTCGCTTCTATGCCCCTCGTAATCCGTCGCGATACCGTAATGGGGATCTGTGAACCAGATGGCGCCATCCGAGGCGACGATGACATCGTTGGGCGAATTCAGCCGCTTGCCCTCATAGCTGTCGGCGATCACCGTGATCGATCCGTCGAACTCTGTGCGCGTCACGCGCCTGCCGCCGTGCTCGCAGCTGACGAGCCGACCCTGCCGGTCGCGCGTATGGCCGTTGGAGAAATTCGACGGCTCACGAAAGACGCTGGTGCCGACACCCGGGATCCAGCGCATGATGCGATTATTGGGGATATCGGAGAACAGCAGGCAATTCAGGTCTCCGAACCAGACCGGGCCTTCCACCCAGTCGAACCCCGTGGCAATCTGCTTGACGGGAGCGTTGCCGAGGACGAATTTCCCGAAGGCCGGGTCGATGATCTCGAAGAACGACATTGTGACAATACCTCCCATAATGTTACATCGCCTAATCGATGTGTTATCGATAACATATCCAACTCAGTCCGCAAGCAGGGAGGATTGTGCATGAGCCACATTCTGGCGTCGAGTATCTTGAGCGATGAGGGTGTGATGACATTGCTGACGTCCGCAATTTCGGCCGCCGCCGCGATGGGTCAACCGCAATGCATCGTCATCGTCGATCAGAGCGGCGTGACGCTCGGCTCGTTCCGCATGCGCGGCTCGCGTTTCCAGTCGCTGAAAAGCGCGCTTGCCAAGGCGCGGACCGCTGCCTCGATCGGCGCGCCGAGCCATTCCCTGCCTGAGCATGCTAGGTTGCTGCTGGCTGCCGCAACGCAAGGGGAGGCGACGGGATTACGCGGCGGACTGCCGATCCGCTTTTCGGGTACGGTCGTTGGCGGGATCGGTGTCGGATCGGGCTCCGGCGAGCAGGATGAGCAGGTCGCCCTTGCTGCCCTTACGGCGATTGGTGCCGATCTCGAATAAGATGAGCCTGTCGGGTGAGATCCGCCCTCGTCTTGGACGGATATCAGGCCGTTCCTCGTCGGTCAGGCAAAGACGATCTGTGCCTTCATAGCCTTGCTGCGATCCGAGGCGATCTCGAATGCGCTGATCGCATCGGCAAGCGGCACCGAATGGGTGATGAGCGGGCGCACGTCGATCAGGCGCTTGCGCATCAGGTCGACGCCGACGGCAAATTCCTCATGGAAGCGGAAGGAGCCGCGCAGTTCCAGTTCCTTGGCCGTGATCGCCATCATCGGTAGCGTCATGTCGCCGCCGAGACCGAGCTGCACGATAATGCCGCGCGGCCTCAGCGCCGCGATCCCACCGACAAGAGCGGCAGCAGCGCCCGAGCACTCGTAGAGTACATCGAAAGTACCCTTGTCGGCCGAATAGGCGGCAAGGGCCTCAGGCTCGTCCTTGGTGTTCATGATCCTGTCGGCGCCCACCTGCTTTGCGAGCGACAGCGTGAAATCCGAAAGGTCGGTCGCCACGATCTCGGCCGCGCCAGCGCGCCGCGCTGCTAGGATCGACAAAACGCCGATCGGACCGCAACCGGTCACGAGAACCCGCTTGCCGAGCATCTCGCCGGCGCGTCTCGTCGCATGCAGGGTGACGGCAAGCGGCTCTGCCATGGCCGCTTCGCCGGGTGTCAGGCCATTCGCCGGAACGCATTGGATCGCGTCGGCAACCAGCGTCTCGCGAAACGCGCCCTGGATATGCGGAAAGGGCATCGCGCTGCCGTAGAAGCGCATGTTGAGGCACTGATTGTGCAGTCCCTGCTGGCAGTAGCGGCAGGTCCTGCAGGGGCGGGAAGGGGAGACGGCGACGAGCTGGCCGATCTCAAGGCCCTCCACGCCGGACCCGAGTGCAACAACAGTCGCGCTGACCTCATGCCCAAGGATCATCGGCTGCTTCAAGCGAACGGTGCCGAAGCCGCCATGATGATAATAATGTAGGTCGCTGCCGCAGACCCCGCCGGTCGCCAGTCTCAGCTTGACCTCTCCAGCGCCCGGTTCCTCCTCCGGATACTCCTCGATCCGCACATCCTTGGCGGCGTGAGCGACGATGGCCTTCATGTCTTTCTCCTCAAAGAACGGGTGTGGGCAGCGGCTGGCCGGCAAAGTGTGCGGTGAGATTGTCGCGCACGAGCTGGCCCATGGCCTTGCGCGTCTCGATCGTGCCGGAGGCATGATGCGGCTGCAGCAGCACATTGTCGAGCGCCAGAAAGCGTGGGTTGAGCTTTGGCTCGCCTTCGAAGACGTCGAGCGCCGCCGATCCCAGCTTGCCGGTCTCGAGCGCCTCGAGGAGGGCTTCCTCATCGATATTGGAGGCTCTGGATATATTGATCAGCATACCCTCCGGCCCGAGCGCCTCAATCACCTCACGTCCGACGATATGGCGGGTCGCGGCCGATGCAGCAAGCGTCACGAACAGGAAATTAGATTGCCGTGCCAGTTCAACGGGATCGGCCACGAACTTCATGTCGGATGCGAAAGATTTCGCCTCGACATCGGAATAGGCGATCTGCAGGTCGAAGCCTTTCAGGCGCTTGGCGACCTCGAAACCGATGCGGCCGAGGCCGAGCACGCCGGCGCGCCGTCCCCAGACGCGGCGTTTGAGGGGATAGAGACCCTTCTCAGCCCAACTGCCGTCGCGCACCCATGTTTCAGCGCCCAGCATGCCGCGCGACTGGCACAGCATCATGGCGACACCCAGATCGGCGACGTCATTGGTCAACACATCAGGCGTATTCGTGACACGGATGCCACGTTCGCGGCAGGCCTGCAGATCGACTGCGTCGAAGCCGACGCCATAGACCGAGATTAGCTGCAGATTGGGGCAGGCTTCGATCATGCCGCGATTGGCGCCAAGTTCACCGCGTGTCGCGATCGCCTTGATCGATGGGCCGACCTCGGCCAGAAGCTTGGCTTTGTCGGTAGCCTCGAAATAACGATGGACCTGAAACGCCGCATCGAGCGGTTCCTGATCCCATTGCGGATAAGGCCCGATCTGCAGGATTGGCGGCTTGTCCATCTTTCGTCTCCTCACTTGACATCGAATGTTATCGATAACATAAACAGGGAGAACAGTCTTTGTCGAGATAAAAAACGGAGGAAACCGTGTCTCTTGGCCTCTTCGATCTGAACGGGCGGCGCGCCCTGATTACCGGTTCATCGCAAGGTATCGGGCTTGCGCTCGCCAAGGGATTGGCGGCGGCGGGCGCCGAACTGGTGCTCAATGGCCGCGACGAGGAAAAGCTCGCCAAGGCGGCGGGTAGCTTCGACGGCAAGGTACATATTCTGCCATTCGATGCCACGGATCATGAGGCCGCGCGCCGCGCGGTGGATGCTTTCGAGGCGGACAAGGGCGCGATCGACATCCTGGTCAACAATGCCGGCATGCAGTTCCGCACGCCGCTGGAAGATTTCCCCGCAGACGCCTTCGAACGGCTGCTGCGCACCAATATATCGAGCGTCTTCAATGTCGGTCAGGCCGTCGCGCGCCATATGATCAAGCGCGGCGCCGGCAAGATCATCAACATTGCCAGCGTCCAGACGGCGCTGGCACGGCCGTCGATCGCGCCTTATACGGCAACCAAGGGCGCCGTCGGCAATCTCACCAAGGGCATGGCGACGGATTGGGCCAAATACGGTCTGCAGTGCAACGCCATCGCCCCCGGCTATTTCGACACGCCATTGAATGCGGCGCTCGTCGCCGACGCCGATTTTTCCGCGTGGCTCGAAAAGCGCACGCCGGCCGGCCGTTGGGGGCAGGTCGAAGAACTGGTCGGCGCCTGCATTTTCCTGGCGTCCGACGCATCCTCCTTTGTCAACGGTCATGTGCTTTATGTCGATGGCGGCATCACAGCCTCGCTCTGATAAGGGGCAGCCACGCCGCTTCGTCGTCATGGGCGTCAGCGGCTGTGGTAAGTCCTCGGTCGGTGCAGCACTCGCTGCTCGTCTTGCTGGTGCCTATGTCGATGGAGACGACCTGCATCCGCCGGCCAATGTCGCCAAGATGAGCGCCGGCATCCCGTTGAACGACGCTGATCGCTGGCCATGGCTCGACAGGGTCGGCGCGCGCCTGGCACTGGCGGACGATACGGCGCTGATCGGATGCTCAGCCCTGAAGCGCGTCTATCGCGATCGGATCCGCTCCCTCGTCGGCGCGCCGGTTTCCTTCATCCATCTCGACGGCACGAAGGAGACCATCCTTCGGCGCCTGGAGGCGCGGCGGGATCATTTCATGCCGTCTGCCTTGCTGGAGAGCCAGTTTGCAGCACTTGAGCCGCCCGGTGCAGACGAGCAAGCTATCACTGTCAATATCGACCAGCCGCTGGATATGGTCGTGGCGGCGATCATCGCCGCATTGGAGGAGGAGCAGTTATGAGCAACAAGGTGGCGCTGATCGGCGCCGGTGCGATGGGCGGTGCCATTGGCGCCCGCCTGGTGCAGACTGGCAACGAGTTGACGGTTTTCGATCTCGACAAGGAGAAGGTGGCCGCGCTCACAGCCAAGGGTGCACATGCCGCCGACAGTGCCGCAGCGGCAGCCGCGGCATCAGATTTCGTCATCCTGAGCCTGAATTCGCCGAAGGTCGTCCACAGCGCGGTATTCGGGCCGGGTGGGGTTGCCGAAGGGGCGCAGCGCGGAACCTTGATCATCGATATGTCGTCGATCGATCCGGATGCGACAAAGGCGCTCGCCGGCGAAGCGGCGGAGAAGGGGTTGCGCTGGGTAGACAGTCCACTCTCCGGCGGCGCTCCGAAGGCGCTGATCGGACAGTTGACCTTGATGGCGGGTGGTGACGCAGAGGACGTCTCGGATGCCCATCAGGTGCTGCGCCATGTCGCATCGAACTACACCCATATGGGGCCGGTCGGCGCGGGTCAGACGACCAAACTCATCAATCAGGTCCTCTGCGCATTGAATTTTCTGGCGGTTGCGGAGGCAACGCAACTGGCGCTCGACGCTGGTGTGGATGCCGCCAAGATCCCGCAGGCATTGAAGGGCGGTCGGGCCGACAGCGCCATTCTTCAGGAATATATGCCGCGCTATGTGACCAAGGATTATCGCCGCACCGGCCGGATCGACAACATGGTCAAGGATCTGAACGGCGCCCAGGATCTTGCCCGACGCACCAACACCGCCATGCCGCTGACGGCTGTCTGCGCCGAGATACATCGCATGCTGACGGCCGCCGGCCTCGGCGGCGAGGACCAGGCTGCATTGATGGAATTCTTCAAGGGACCGAACAAGGAAATCGCCGGATGATCACCCGATACGCATTATTCGAAGGCAAGGTCAGGGAAGGCGAAGCGGAGGCCTTTCGCGCCGCCGTCATGGAGACGATCCTGCCGAAATGGAAGCAGTTTCCCGGTGCGCTCGACGTACGCGTTACCTTTGCCGAAGCGCGTGACGAGGGGGCTCCGGAATTTCCGATGATCCTCGCCGTCAACTATCCGGATCTGGCGGCTGTCGAGGCTGCCCTTGCCAGCCCCGTGCGTACCGAAGCGCGGGCGGCAACTGAAGCCGTGCTGTCACGCTTCTTCGAAGGGCGCATTCATCATCACGTGACACTCGCCCATGAGTTCCAGCTATAGGCCAATCTCCTGAGACAATCGTTACGCGGGGCCGAAAGGCTCCGCATTTCTCATCGTCTGGATGGACGAAAGACGCACTTGCTATTAGCGGGGAAGCCATATTACTCTCATGGTAACGATAACATAAGGCCATTGATGAGTAGCAATCGCAAACCGCCCACTATGGCAGACATAGCCCGCGTCATGGGAGTTTCTCCGATGACGGTGTCTCGTGCGTTCAAGGCGGACAGTCTAGTCAGCCCGGAGACCCGGGAAGCGATTCTGAAGGCGGCGGAAGATCTGGGTTATGTTTTCGACAGCACGGCCTCCAACCTGCGTTCGCAAAAGTCCGATTTTGTCGCCGTCACCATTCCCTCCATCAACAACGCCAATTTCGCCGACACGGTCGGCGGCCTTTCCGACACGCTGGCCAAGCGGGGAATGCAGATCCTGCTTGGCTATACGAACTACGATATCGATGAGGAGGAGCGGCTGATCGAGCAGCTTCTGCGCCGCAAGCCGCAGGCTCTCGTGGTGACCGGTGGCTCGCACACGGCGCGAGCGCGCCGGCTTCTACAGACGGTGGCCATTCCGATCATCGAAACCTGGGATATTCCAGCCGATCCAATCGACCACTTTGTCGGTTTTTCCAACACGGCGGTCATGCGCGATATGGTCGACCACTTCGTCGCCTCGGGCTGTCGGCGTATCGCCTTTATCGGTGGCGACGTTCAGCGGGATTCGCGCGGCAGCGAGCGTCGACTTGGCTTCATTGCAGCGATGCAGGCGCATGGCCTCGACGCTTCGAGACTGATCGCCGCTGGGCCTCCGCCAATTTCAATGCGCGAGGGCGCCAATGCCATGGCGAAGCTGATCGAGATCTATCCCGACACAGAGGCGGTCGTTTGCGTTTCCGACCTTGCCGCTTATGGCGCGCTGACGGAATGTCGCCGGCTGGGCGTCCCCGTGCCGGAGCGCTTTTCCATCGGTGGGTTCGGCAATTATGAAATCGGTGAGGTATGCGTACCGACGCTGACGACGATCAATGCCTTTGCCAGGGAAATCGGCGAGCAAACCGCCCAGCTGATCCTCGATATTCTCGACAATGCGCAGCCGGTCGGCAATGTCAGGATTTCAACTCAACTGATCGTCCGTGATAGCAGCCGTCAGCTTCAGCTTGTCCCTTAAGTGAAACGGCGCGGCCCGAAGACCGCGCCATTTCCGCGCAACTGGGATCATTTGCCCCAGATCTTCTTGTACTGATCTCTGTAGCCGTTATCCGGATCGAAGCTGTTCTTCGGGCCGCCGTCGGACTGTATGTTATCGGATGTCACCACATGCAGCGGCGACAGATATCCGGACCACTTCTCGCCGGAAAGGGCGCGATTGAGCTCGTCGACCAGCTGCCAGCCCTGGAGATTGAGCGGCTCCGCCACGGTCACTTTCTGATACTGGCCGGCGCGGATGCGCTCATAGGCTGATTGCGAGCCATCGCCGGCGGCGACGTTGATCGGCGCATCGGTTCCGCCCTTGCCGGCTGAGGCGAGCGAAGGACCCATGAAGTCGAAATAGAGGTCGTTGATGGCAAGCGAATGGGTCCAGCTGTCTCCATATTTCTGCAGCAGCGACGTGGTCAGCTGCGGCATGCGCTGTGACGTCTCGGCGATCGGCGTGTCGACATATTCCAGCACCTTGCCGCCCAGGCGTTCAATCTCGACCTTCATCCTGTCGGCCTTGGCAATGGCGATCGCATAGGTCGAGTCCGTGAAGATGATCACGCCCGGCTTGCCCTTGGCATCGACGAAGGCCCAGTCGGCGGCCGCCTTCGAGACTTCCATGGCATCGGTGCTGACATTGGCGAACAATCCGTTCTTGTCGTCGGGGCCGATCACCGGGCCTGCGTGCCAAGCAACCAGCGGGATCTTGGCAGCCTTTGCCTCTTCAAGCGCCGGTGCCTGCTCGACCGCATCAAAGCCGTCGATGATGATGCCGTCGGGCTTGAGCGCCATGGCCTGACCGAAAGCGGCCGTGCGTCCGCCGATCGAACCCGCGCCATCGAGAACCTTCACTTGCCAGCCGATGGCCTTGGCGGCTTCCTCGACGCCGTTGCTGACGCCGAGAATGCCGCCGTTCTTCAGATCGCCAGCGAGAACGACAATCGTCTTGCCCGCTTGCGCCTTCGGGCCGGTCGCCGGGCCGTCCCACTTGGTGACCGCCGTTGCGTATTTGTCCACAACGGCTTTCGCATCCACCATCGGATCGGCATAGGCATGGCTGGCGCACAACACGAATACGGCTGTCGTTGCCTGCAGGAATTGTCTGCGTTTCATTTCGTCTCCTCCCATTGGATGTTCAAACTGAGCTAATGTTCATTTCTCCGCTGGTGCGGCGGACAATTGCGGCTTCTGGACCGGGGCCATGCGCCCGGCGTGACTGCGCCGGCGCTGCGCATATCCGGCAATGCCGATGGCAACGAGCAGGGTGACACCATTGAACAGCGGCTCGACATAGAAGGAGCCGCCGAACTGCTGGATGCCGGCGATGCCGACCGCCAGGATGATGACGCCGATCATCGTGCCCCAGACGTTGACGCGGCCGGGCTTGATCGTGGTAGAGCCGAGAAACGCACCGACCAGCGCCGGCAAAAGATATTCAAGCCCGACGCTTGCCTGCCCGATGCGCAGCTTGGAGGCGAGCAGGACGCCGGCAACGGCGGCAAGCGTGCCCGAGGTGACGAAGGCGCCGATGACGAAGCGGCGGACCGGGATGCCGTTCAGGGCAGCGGCCTTCGGGTTGGCGCCGATGGCATAGATGTAACGGCCGATCGGCAGATATTCGAGGACGATCCACATCACGAAGGCAAGCACGAGGACATAGATGCCGGTGATTGGCAGGCCGAATACCATGGTGCCGTTCAGTGCATAGAAACCCTGCGGCAGCATGCCGACCACCTGTCGGCCACCAGTATGCCAGAGCGCGATGGCATAAAGCACGGTGCCGGTGCCGAGCGTTGCGATGAAGCTGTCGATCTTGGCGATTTCCACCAGGAGCCCGTTCAGGAAGCCGGTAAAGGCGCCGAGCAGGATGACGATAAGCACCGCGACGGGCCAGGGTAGGCCGAACATCGTCTGCAGGCTGATCGCGAGCACATGCCAGAGCACGATGCCGTAGCCGATCGTCAGGTCGATGCGGCCCGCCGCCATCGGGATCATCGCCGCGAGCGACAGGATCGCGATAATGGTCTTGTCGGAAATGATCGAGCGCAGATTAAGCATGGTCGGGAAGGTCTGCGGCAGCAGAATGGAAAACAACAGGATCAGCAGGGCCGTCAGGATGACGAGGCCGTAGACCGGCAGAAGACGCTGGATTTTCTGGCCGAAGCTCATTGCCGACAGCTCGGAGCGTGTGGGTTCGAGCGCATTGGATTCGATCGATTGCATGGTTTTCCCCTCCGGTTCAGGCCGCTTCGGATGCAGATGCGGCGGCGATCACCGCCGGTGTTGTAAGGTCGGCGCCGCTGAGTTCGCGCACGATCTGGCCGCGCGAGAACACAAGGGCACGATGGCAGATGTGGGCGATTTCCTCGAAGTCGGTGGAAACGACGAGAACGGCAAGGCCGCCTTCCACCGCCTCGGCGATCAGCCGATAGATATCAGCCTTGGCGCCGACATCGACGCCCGCGGTCGGATCTTCGGCGATCAGCAGCTTCCGGCCCGTCGCCAGCCACCGTCCCACAACGACCTTCTGCTGGTTGCCGCCAGATAGGGCCTCGATCGCAAGGCTCTGGTCGTTGGGCCTGAGGCCGACCCGGCTGCCGAGCGAATAGGCCTTCTCGGCTTCATTGCGCGGCGAGAGGAACGACATCAGGCCACGCCCGGAGGCGTCAGGATTGAGAAAGGTGTTTTCGCGCAGGCTGAGCGACATCGCGACCGATTCTTCGGTGCGGTCCCTGGCGATCAGGCCGATGCCGGACGCCATGGCGGCGACCGGGCTCGAAAGGTTGGGTTCCACGCCGTTGAGCCGCACCGTGCCGCTCGATGCTTCGCAGCCGAACAGCGCGCGTCCGATCAGTTCCTGGCCCGCGCCTCGCAATCCGACAAGCCCGAGAAGTTCCCCCTGCCGGATATCGAAGGATACCGGCCCGGCGCCGCGGCAGGCGAGATCCTTGACCGAGACGATGGCCGGCCCCGAGCTTCGTTCCGCCTTGACGAACAATTGGTCGGCCTTGCGCCCGACGATCATCCGAATGAG
Source organism: Rhizobium sp. SG570 (assembly GCF_012275345.1). Taxonomy (NCBI): domain Bacteria; kingdom Pseudomonadati; phylum Pseudomonadota; class Alphaproteobacteria; order Hyphomicrobiales; family Rhizobiaceae; genus Rhizobium; species Rhizobium sp. SG570. Next base: position 91,406 of record NZ_JAAZQI010000015.1, read on the forward strand.
CTCGTCCGACGTGGTTTCGGAAACGGGCTTCTGTCCCACCAGTTGTCCGTCGCGCAGCACGGCGACGCGGTCGGCAATACGGAAGATCTCATCCAGCCTGTGGGAGACGTAGATCATCGCCACGCCGCGCTCCTTGAGCGGGCGAATGGCCGCAAACAGCTTCTCGACCTCATCGGCGGGCAGGCTGGCTGTGGGTTCGTCGAGGACCAGAACATCGGCCTCGACAGCCAGCGCGCGGGCGATCGCCACCAGCGACTTTTCCGTTCTCGTCAGTTCCTGGACGCGCGTCGAGGGATCGAAATCACAGCCGACGAGCTTCAAGGCCTCTGCCGTTCGCCGTTCGGTCGCCCGCCAATCGATCAGCCGGCCGCGCAGCGAATAGCCCTGCGCAAGCCCGACATTCTCACCCACCGTCATCCATTCGATCAAGCCGAGATCCTGATGGATGAAGGCGATCGGTTGGCGCTGGTTGGGTTGCGGCGGACGATGCTGATATGGTTTGCCGCGAAACAGGATCTGTCCGCCGTCTGGCCTGTAGATGCCTGCCAGTGTCTTGATGAGCGTCGATTTGCCCGCGCCGTTTTCGCCGAGAAGCGCGAGGATTTCACTCTGCTTCAGATCGAGCGATACATTCGACAGGGCACGCGTTCCACCAAACTCCTTGGTGATATCGCAGAATTCGAGCAGCTTTCCGTCGTCCATCCCGCTCCTCCCAAAGCTTCGATGGGAAGAGGCTATGTTATCGATAACATTCCGTCAAGAGGCTCCACGCTGGCATGATGCTTCCCGCCGGTTCCGTGCGTTGATGGGAAGGTTGTCGTGCGGCAGCAGGGATAAACTTCTTTATGATTAAAATAAATCTCCAGATGTTCGCAATCATCACATGAATATCGAAACAATCGCTAATTTAATTCATGGTACTAATCACGGCACTACTATCGCCCTTTGGGTACAATATTTCTTAGGTAGTGCATTTCGGCGACGAATGCTCTAGTGTTAATTTACAGCAAGGGTGTAAATTAAGATATACTCGCGTTGTCGTTGAGCAATATCTCGGGAGGCGCGCCCTTGGGCGCTGGAGAGGGCTATATTTGAGATACGCTACTCAATCCATGTTCAAGATCGAAGATGCCGATGCCGAGGAGATGACGGCACACTATGCCAGGACCTTGTTTCCCGCCGTCGTCGAACCTTTGCATCGGCGCGCGCTGATCTCAGTTGAAGACCGTCATTACACGGTGGGCTATTGCAGCATCTGGAACGGCAAATGTAATTCCGGCATGAGCGTGTCACTCTCGGGCGGCCCGGATGCCTACGGGCTTTACATTCCATCCTCGGGCGGGATGGCGATCGATGTGGGATCCAGGGAGCTTGTGTCGAAGCCGGGCGAGGGGCTGGTGGGTGATATGTCCTCATTCGAAAAGCTGACATTGCACGAGCAGCGCAGCCATATGGGCATTGCGTTCGAGAAATCGGCGCTCATCCGGCAATTGAGTGAACTGCTCGACGCCCCTGTACTCGACGATCTGGAATTTACCGATACCGTCGACCTGTCGTCGGCAAGAGGCATGCAGATCGCGACCCTTGGAAATCTTATCTGGCAGAGCCTGACGGTGGAAGATGCTGACCGATCCTCCTCCGCATTCACTGAGCATCTGTTGCAGGCGATGATGATCGCGCTGCTCGAAGCTGTGCCGCATAACTATTCGGAACGAATGCTGAAGCCGGCTTCACCGGCCATACCCAGACGGTTGAAACGGGCGATAGAATACATGCATGCCAATGTCGGCTCGAATATGGGTATCGCCGAAATCGCGCGTGAGGCCGGCACGAGCGTTCGCGCGCTGCAAGCCGCCTTTCAGCAGTTCAAGAATACGACGCCTCTCAGCTATTTGCGAACGATACGCCTGCAGGGCGCACGCGGGGCATTGATGGATCCGGCCCGTTCGCAGGCGGTCGCCGAAATTGCGCGTAGTTGGGGATTTTCACATATGGGGCGTTTTGCCGCCCTCTATCATCAAGCTTTCAGCGAAATGCCCTCCGACACAGCCAGGCTGCGCCGACGCGACGACCGAATGGACCGACGTCAAATGAAAATACGGGTCAGACAGTTGTGAAACTCAACAGTTTTTATCGGAAGGCTCGTCGATTCAGTGAAATGACGTGCAGGTTAAATTTCCCTTAAGGTCACTGGGCCCACCGTAAAATGGCGAGAGTCTTAGCACACATGGGCTTTCTCGAGCCTGGCCGTTTTGATACAAAACCTTGGATAATAGATCCCAATATCCGAGTTTTTATATCAATGCCCGGCTCCGTCACTCAACGTCAAATCGCGCTGGCCGTGCTCGCTGAGCGCGGCATAGCACGTCTGGCAGAACTGCGGAGGGCAGGTGTGACGGCGGCCACCATGAGCCGAATGGAACGGGATCGGGAGGTGATACGGCTTGCGCGAGGTCTCTATCAACTTCCTGATGCGGAGCTTGATGCCAACCACAGTCTGGCAGAGGCCGCTAAGCGCTCTCCAAAAGCTGTCATCTGCCTTGTCTCGGCCCTCGCCTTCCACGGGCTGACGGACCAGCTTCCAAGACAAGTGTGGCTTTCCATAGGCAACAGGGATTGGGCTCCAAAACCGGATCGTATGCCTATTCGCATCGTGCGCTTCACGCAAACACTGCTCAGCGAAGGTGTCGAGATTCACACCATCGAGGGGGTTCCCGTAAAGATTTTCGGAGTTGCCAAGACAATTGCCGATTGCTTCCGCTATCGCAACAAGATCGGCCTATCCGTGGCAATTGAGGGGCTTCAGGAGGCTCTAAGAAAACGAAGTGCTACTCCTGGTCAGATAGCCAACCAGGCGGTGCGCGGTGGCGTTGGCACCGTGATCCGCCCATACCTCGAGGCGCTGACTGTCAATGGCTAAACAAGTCAGAAACGTCGCAGCCTCGGTGTGAGCTCGCCTGTTGCAACTCGCCAAGACAAGCGGACAAAGCGTCGATTTGGTTCTGACATGCTTCGCGCTTGAGCGGCTGTTGCTTAGGCTCAAGCCAGTCGCCCTACGCTGGTCGCTTCGTTCTGAAGGGGGCAATGCTGATGATGAGTTGGTTTGACGATCCGCACCGCGGCACCCGTGGTCTCGATCTGTTGGGCTTTGGAGACCCGGAACTTGATCCGATGCTGAAAACCTTTCCGGATATTCTGGCGCAACAAGCTGATGACGGCGTCACGTTCGATGCCGAAACTCTTCGTGTGGATCGTATCCGTGAGGGAGTGGAATATGGTGGTCTCAGACTGCGGATGGTCGCTTCGATAAGCGCGCCCGCATCAACCTTACGGTTGACATCGGTTTCGGCGATGCACTTGTGCCCGATGCTGGATTTCCCTGCGCTTAGGCTCCGCGCCTATGCGCGAGAAACGGTTGTTGCTGATTAGTTTCAGGCCATGGCCATGCTCGGGGGCAGCCGACCGTGGTCAAGATCGAGGCGTTCCCATTCACGCCTTATGGCGTGATCCATGGTCACGTGACGGCAGTCGCCACGGACGCCATTCCGGAGAGCCGGATGCAAATCAGCTCGAAGGCGATCCAAGCAAGCAGTTACAGGCAACCGTTCCGACGACGAATGTGCAGCGGGTCCAGAACCTCGTCTTCCCCATGCCATCAAGCTCGACAACAGCACCATGAATGTTGAAGGGAGTTCCGTAACGCTGTCCCCCGGCATGGCCGTAGCTGCGTTGAGCAACTGCTGAACTAGCCTGGACCTGCGCCTGGTGCAGTTGTATCAAAGAGGTGCGGCGCAATTAGGGGTGGGATATGCGAAGAATAGTTTTGGCGTCGCAGGCCAAACAGAAGCGGGAGGGAAAGCCAGAACATGTCACAATTATCAATGGAGTCGCTCTCAATCGTTGCTCGGCAGCTGCCGCAACTATTCGCAATCATACTTGTATTGATCCTCGGATCTTCTCACGCCAAAGCAGGAGCCATTGGCGGCGATAATCGGCACCCAATCGATCAGTATGCCCTATCACACAGCATGTCGCCGGATGAGGCCCGCAAGAAGTTCGGTGCGTCGGGCCGGATCATGTGCCCCTTTGGCGAGGCTAGCGCCTTCCTTATTTTCAAGTCCAATATTGTTGTCACGGCAAGACATGTTCTTTTTCCCGAAGCGAGCATGGGCGGCTACGCTGGTCGGATGTCGATTTCGCGTTGTGGCTTTGAGGTGAGCGACGGCAAAGGGTCGAAATGGCACAAGGTCGATGTTCGATCTTTCCTCTATCCCGATGCCAAGCAACGTTCGCTGACGGACCGCTTTGATTGGGTTGTAATGCGACTATCCGAACCAGTGACCGAGTTCGAGCCTTATCATATGCCTTCAAAGCCTGTTTCTGCGGGCGACAAGATCATAATGGCTACTATTCGCCAGGACAACTTTCTTCCCGATGACTGGAACGAGCGAATTCTCAGTGATTGTAGGATACGTGCGATCGACAATATTGATGGCGTCGCCGCCAGTGGCATTCGCACAGATTGTTCCTCCGGCCATGGTGCGTCGGGTGGGGCGTTGCTCCGCCAAGGACCTCAAGGTCTGGAAGCAGTTGGCGTCATGAGTTCGATGAGTGCGTCCTGCACGAAGTTCAACCTCAAGCGCTGTTACACCTTTGCCGTCGGTTTCGAACCGGAACTTGTCGCAGCCGTGCACAAACTTGCCGGAGAATGAGTCTTGGTTGCGATGGTGGAGAACGCAGGATGACGTTGAACCGACGGCGACCTTGATTTCACAGCGGTGTTATTCTTGAACCGGAACTATTCGCCGACTGAGTTCACGATACGGCAAAGGTTTTTACCGACTCCGGGAGCCACTTGCCCTGGTTGCACGATAAACACCGCATCGACCCGGCTACCCTTGCCATTCTTGCGGACGACGACGCGCAATGTCTGCGGCCGGCCGGATCCGCTCGTCTCCTGTTGCGCAGTCAGGGTGCCGAGTTTCTTTTCCACATTCACATCGACAAAGCCTTCCGCCAGAACGGCCTGGGAAACCTTGTCGAAGGCAACGTTGGAATTGATAGAAGGGAAAACCATCCAGGTCTTGTAGGTGATGCCGGTTACCAGCGGAACGCCGCTGCTCTCGTAATGTCCTGCACAGGCATCGGCCAGCACAGGAGTTGCTGGGAGGATCGCAAGCGCAAAGGCGCAGGTAACTCTTCGGAGCATGGTTTACAGCCTCGTTGATTGTCTTGAAAGACAGAAGGGTCGGTGCGTGAACAAAAATGCCATCTAGCCGCGAATATGTATATCAAACGCGGCGCGTACAGATAGCGAAATCCGCATATCTGATTGTCATTTGCCGATATGAAAATGGCGTTCGCTGAATAAATCGACCTCCAAACGGAGATCCGCACAGGTGCAATATCAGTTCGCGCGCTCGGTCACCGGCAATGCCCATGCCGGCGCCCACCGATTCGTTTTTTGCAAGCGTTTCAAGCTCAAAACCTGATCCGGCAGCTGCCATGAAGAGTGCGCTCGGAGGGCAAAAATGGTGATCGGTTGCGAATTGGACACATTGGTAAACAACCAGACTGTCATAATTCATTATTTATTAGGCTCGCATATTGCCTCCCGCCTTATGGTTGATATTTCTGCCGTGCCTATAACATCCGAAGGAGGTTCGGGAATGCGGAAATTGGCGGCGATTTTACCTTTGGTTGTCCTCAGCGCCTGTGCAAGGCCGTCCGATGGACCAAGCGCCGGCAACATACGCAATGCGACGATGCCGCATACGAACGAGAGGATTCCGGTCGTTCCGCTGGCCAACGCCCCGATGGGCGGACAGGTCGTTGCCCCGTCTTATGCGCCCTCTGATCAAGGGCTTGCACGGCTTCGCTCGGGCGGCTTTTCAGACGCTCGCCTTCGTCCCGGAGACGTTATCGACGTGACGGTGCTTGATACCGGCGAGGATGGATTGCTGTCCACCACCCAGAGCAAGTCACTCAATCTCGGTCGCTTCACAGTCGATTCGCGTGGTTTCGTCACCATGCCCTATGTCGGCAAGCAGCGGGTGAGCGACTCGACACCCGAAGGCCTGCAATCGCAGATCGTGACCGCACTCAAAGGCTCATCCGTCAATCCGCAGGCCGTGGTGACGGTGGTCGACAAGCCCTCCAGCGCCGTCACCGTCGATGGCAAGGTTCGCACTGCCGGACGCTTCCCGTTGACGGCGCGCAAGGAACGCGTGCTTGACGTCCTCGCCCTTGCGGGCGGGGCTTCTTCTGCGCCGAGCGACACGAATGTCACGCTTACACGCGGATCGCAGCGCGCGACCGCGCCGCTGGATCGGGTTCTGCAGGATGACAAGCAGAATGTCCGCCTGCTGCCCGGCGATCAGATCTTCGTCGACGGCACATCGCAGAGCTTCACGGCGCTGGGCGCCTTCAAGAGTGTCGGCGAGTTTCCGCTGGAACCGGGCAAGACGACGCTGGCCCAGGCGCTCGCCCGCGCCGGCGGATTGCTCGATGACCGCGCCGACTCGCGGAACTTCTACCTCTTCCGCAATCAGAAGATCTACACGCAGGCCGCGGTCCCCCTGGCAAAGGGCGCGAGCGTGCCGACCGTCGTTTCGATCAAGCCTGTCATTTACGGCGTCAATCTGAAGGACGTCTCGAATTTCGTCCTGATGCAACAGTTCAAGATGCAGGACGGCGATACGCTCTACGCGAGCAATGCCGGGCTAGTCGACGCCGCCAAGCTGCTGACCGTCTATCAGAAGAGCGTGCCGACGGCAGCCGCCCCGCAACCGGGAAGCTCGTCTGCTAACTGACGGGTTCCGGGTTAGTTTTCAGTTATGAGTTGAAGAGCCGCCATGGCACTTGGCGGCCTCTTGGGCGGAGAGTGATCCATCAATTTTCTGGCGGTGCTCTTCAGCTCGACCACGGCATCTTCCGTGTCGCTGCAATGTTCAAGAAGCATACTCATGACACAGCCGGCCGAATAAAGATCGGCACGAGGGTCGGCGGCTTCGCCTCGAAAGAGTTCCGGCGCGGTGAAACCCGGCGTCGCCACCTTGGCGATATCGAGATCGCCGTAGCGCGTGCCGCGTTCCAGGGCGGTGCCGAAATCGGCAATCTTCAATCGCTCGAAATCATCGTCGCATAAGAGCAGATTGGCGGGAGAGATATCGCCATGGACATAGCCGGCCGCATGTATCGCATCCAGCCCGAGAAGCAGCGACTTCATTGATTGCCTGATGTCAGCCGAAGAAATCGATCCCGCCGCCAATCGTTGCGACAATGACGGCCCCGCCCATTCCATGATGATCGCGGGTCGTCCGTCGGCCAATCGTATGGCGAGTTGAGCCGCGACGAGATTGGGATGGTGGAGCGTCATGCCGATACGCGCCTCCCGCAACAGCATGGCTCTGGTTACAGCCTCATTGGCTCGATCGGCGCTGATGGTCTTCAGCGCGTGCGATGTACCGAGATCACGGTGGCGCAGACGGGTGATCTCCGTGCGCTCATGAGAACAGATGATCGCCTCAACCAGAAATGTGCCTGCAACGAAGGTCGCTTCGCCGTCGGGCATGGATGGCATGCGCCGGTCGAGCGCATCGCGCAGGCGATCGATTAGAAGATTGCGAATGTCTGCCGGTCGCTCGACTTCGCCCTCATGGGTCAGGAGACGCAGCAACCCGGCAAAGCTCGCCGCGATTTCTCTCATATGCTTGGAATCTGGTTCCCGCGTCATGTCGCGCCGACGACGATGGCGCTAACATTCTCGCGGCAGTTGGCGATGAGCGCCTCCTGAATCAGGGCATCGGCAGCCTGGTCCACAGGAGCGTCGATCAATATCTCGGCGATGACCCGATCCGTGAGCGTGCGTGAAAGCGGGCCGCTGGCAAGCAGCAGCCGATCACCGCGTTGAAGATCGTCGATGACGATGTCCGAGGCGAACTGTTCCTTCAAACCCAGACCTCGACCGAGCATGCGCCGCATCCCGATGTCGAGGTGATCGCGGGTGAGGAGCCGCATCATGCCGTCACGCAACAAATAGCAGCGCGTGTCTCCTGCCCACATGGCTGCAAATTTGCCGTCGAACAATGCCGCGACGACAATGCTGGCAATGGGTGGCTCCCGCTCTCCGTTCGTCCCCTTCGCGCGCAGGATGGCGTGCGCGTGGCTGAGCTTGCTTCTCACATCCTGGACCAACGTCTGCAACGCCTCGCGCTCGGGAATGCCGGCGAGTATCTGGGTCGCGGTGCGTGCCGCCTCGATGGCACCGATGCCGTCGCCGAGACCGTCGGCAATCGCGAAAATGCGCGGCTTGTCGCAAACGAGGAGGGCGTCGGCATTAAGCGACAGCCGCGTTCCCGGATGGCTGGCATGGCTGCTTTCCATCGTCCACTCGGACTGGGGTGCCGCTACGGATTCTACCGCCTCGATCGCAACAGCCACGACAGGGCGTGCCGCCAGTTCCGAAGGCTGCGACGTCTTGAGATTTTCCGCTGTGACGAGTTTGACAAAATCCTCAACCGTCGGCGCCGCCATAGTGCGAAATCCCTTGCCGTGACGCGTCCCGGGATTGATGCGCCACCAGAGCGAAGCAGGCAGGGGCGCATCACTCGTTGTGGCGGATTGATGCGTGTTTGAGCGGTTATCGGCAAGCGGCAGGCGCAGCCGCTTTATCCCTTCGACAAAGCGCTGCATCTGGAAGTCCGACTTTGCGGAGGTTTCGGCCAGCGCTTCGGCGGCAGTAAACCAGCTGTCGTCTTCGCAGAGATCGCGGAGCTGTCCGGAAAATCTCTGCAATTGCGCTGCGATAACAAGCGGAAAACTCCGCCCCACACGGTCGCGGCTCGGCAGGAGCACGCCGGCAACAACCCCGGGTGCCCAAATACCGCTACCGACGACGAAACGCCAGGCCGCAGTCGCATGAAACAGCCGTCGCCATTCTGTTGCCAACGCAGCCTCGAGCGCGATCAGACCACCCCGGATCCATTGGTCGAGCTCGCCTTGCAAGCGCAAGCCAAGCGCGGAAGAGACGAAATCGCCATGCGTCGGCAATTTGCCGAAGAAGCCGATCGCGTCGGCTTGGGTCGACGATTGGGTGCGGGCGAGATGTTCGTTCATCGACCGGACCGTCAAAATTGCGCCGGGCAGCTGAAATCGGACAATGCCTGCAGCCGGAACGGATTGAGGACGGAACCGAACTGCACGTCGAATTCAGCTGTTCGGCCGCTGTCTTCGAAGCGGGCCCGGAAAAGATCCGGCCCTTCGACCGTGACTTTCGCGGCGTCGAAGAGGCGGAAGGGCGACCAGTCGCCGCCTTGCGTCATCGCCTCCTGCCAGCCTCCGGGCAGAAACGCGATCCGGGATTGATTGTCCGCGCCCGCAGCCGGCCAGCCGATGGATTTCGATTGTATCGGCCCATGGAAATAGACGACGCGCTCGCCCTCGATCTCCATCATGACGGCATTGGCCGAATCCGACAGCGACACCGGCTTCACGTTGATGGAGATCGCGGGTTTCTCGCTGCCGGCAGGGAAGAAGGCACGTTCGATCTTGCTGGCATTTTCGAATTGCGCGATCGCCTGGCTCGGGATGCTGTCGCCGCCGAAGGTGCCTCGCCAGCCCCAAGGCTGTGCGCCGGTATCCACGAAGGCGTCCAGCCGGTTCTTGAAGAAGGTCTGGAAGAGGCCCTGCGGTCCGAAGAGACGAACGAAATCCGCCATGGCGATATCCTGTACGGATGTCCGGTCGAAAGGATAGCGGCCGGTGACGATGCGGGCGCAGAGATCCGCACCTTCGGTGGCCCAAAGATCGTTGATCCGTGCGCGCGCCGTCTTGACCGCTAGCGATCCGATATCGGCGGCGACCGCGACCATCCACGCGTCCGCCGGCGCCGGCAGGCCGCGCGCCTGCTGAAGCAGGTCCTGATTGGCGTTGGCAAGCTGGCCGCCGGCGTCGAAGACGCGCGCGACCTCCGCCGTCGATGTGGCGGCACGCGACAGCTGGCTATAGATATTCTGCAAAATGGGTTGAAGGTTCTGGATCTGGGAGCGAGGCTTGTCGCTGCTCCCTGCCGTTTTTTCGTCCGACGAGGCGGCCTGCGTATTGTTGCTGTTCACTTCGAGGGCCGCACGTAGCGGGCCATAGGGATCAGGCGTATTGGCGACGCTGGTTGCGACCGAGGCGAGGGGGGCATCCGGAACATCGTCGAGCGAAGCGACCTCGGTTCCTGCCGTTGGGCGCAGATCCGTTGCTGTCGCGATGGATTTCAGCACCATCTCGACAGGACTGGGATTGGCCGCGAGGATCCTCGCCGTTTCGGTTGCGTCGGCGAGACTGTTTGCCGGCCGCACCTGCAGATCAGCAAGAAGCGTCGACCATCGCTGCTGGAACGTATCGAAATAAAGCTGCAATGCCGCCTGCGCGATGGTATCCGCGGTCATTCCGGTGGGGTTGCTGTTGTCGCCGCGAACCCATTGTTCTTTAAGCGCTTCGGACGCCGCTGTTTCGACTGTTGGCAGCACGACTGTGCGATAGCCCTTGCCGGTGAAAATTCCCGGCATGCCATCGCGTAGCGCCGCTTTTGACTTTCGCTGGAAGACTTGTGCGCCGAGCGGTCCCAAAGCGTCCCCGGGAATCCATGGATCGAGCTGGCGTGCCGGACGGGAATGGGTGAGAATGTCATAGGCGCGCGAGGCGAGGCTCTGTGGCCGGATGGTGTCGCGTGCCTTGGCAATCAGCGTGTTGTCGAGTTCGATCGCCGGCAGGCTGCCGGCGGCCAAGGCCTCGACATGCGTGACCAGAGCCTTCCGGGTGGCGGCGCGTCCTTCGCCTGGATAGAGCGCGGCAAACATGTCTTCCGCCTGTTGCGAGACGAAATCCTTGTCGACAGGGCCCAGCCCACCGAGCATCCCGTAGAGTTTCAAGCTTTCGAAGGTCTTCTGGACGTGGGGAGACTGCTTGAGCTCCGTTTGAAGCTCCACCAGCATACGCGGCAGCAAGAGGGAATTCAGCGCCCGCTGATAGGCGCCGCGTTGGCGGCTGGCGATCTTGCTTTCCTGGTCGAGACCGAAACTCGTCGGCCAGATCTTTGCCTCGTCAAAGCCGCCGGTCACGGCGCGCAGATTGTCCAGAGCCGGCAGGACCCGCAGGAAATCCGCGTCGTTGACATCGCGCACCGGAATGCCGATCGCCAGCTTCTCGTAATTGTCGATGCGCCGCTCGGCGGCGGCAATGGCGCGCGAGTTCTGGAAATAGGTTGCGGTCCAGCCGGTGAAGACGATTGCGAGCGCCAGCGCTGCCGCGCCATAAGCGATGCGCCGGATCATCGTTTGACGGCCAGACAAGCGCCTGTCACGCGCGACCAACGACGCCTCGCCGAAGATGACGTCCTTGAAGAGGCGCGACAGGAAATAGCTGCGGCGCATGCGGGGCGCTTCCGCCATCGCCGCCTCCCGGCCTTGCGTACCGGATGCGAAATAGACGCCGCGCATCAGCGGCGCTTCGATAAGGCTCGACGAGGAGCAAAGCTCGCTCAGCACTTCCTGCAACCGCTCGCCCAAGGCGGCGAGCCCAGCGGGGAAACGGAATATCCGGCCGCGAACCTCGATATTCGGCTCCTGCTGCAGTCGTTCGATCAGCATCGCGTCGACCCGCTGCTGCAGCAGCGCAAATTCCTCCATGAAGCGTTCGGGCAGCTTTTCGCCCTTGTAGCTCTCGTCGAGACTGAAGGTCGTGCCCCAGACCTGTTCGCGGTCAGTCTTGGCAAGACCATCGAAAAATTCGACGAAGCCGGTCAACAGATCCGCCTTGGTCAGAATGACATAGACAGGCACCCGCGCCTGCAGATATTCGTCAAGTTCCGACAGCCGCTTGCGGATGGAACGCACTTCGTCGAGCTGCGCCTCATGATCGCGGCCGAGCAGGTCGCCGATCGAGAGCGTGACAAGGGCGCCGTTGATCGGCTGCGACCGGCGGTATTTTCTCAAGAGACCGAGAAAGCCCTCCCACCCTGCCTTCGATGCGCCGTTCAGATCGTCCTGGGTCGTATATCGGCCGGCCGTATCGATGAGGATCGCCTCATCGGCGAACCACCAATTGCAGTTGCGGGTACCGCCGACGCCCTGCACGGAATTGCTTCCAAGGGCATCACCGAGCGGGAACTTCAATCCCGAATTGCTGAGCGCCGTAGTCTTTCCGGAGCCAGGGGCGCCGAAAATCACATACCAGGGAAGCTCGTAGATGTAGCCGAAGCGCTTCTTGCTGATGCGACGCAGCAGCAACAGTGCTTCCTTGAGGCGGCTATGGATCTCTCCGACTTCGGCCTGCTGGCTCGCTGCATCGTCGCTGATACCATCCACGAGTGCCTTGTCGCGCTTGCGGGCGCGCAGCTTCGAGAGCAGCAGATAGGCGAGCCAAACCGCAATGACCGCGCCGATTGCGATCAGGCGGGCACTGACGGTGGCGAACGGTTTGAAGGTGCCGTAGCCGATCGTATAGCCGTAGAACCAGATGAGGACGCAGATGGCTGCGACCCAGATGAGCGATATGAAACGCTGGCCAAGAAGACCGGCATAGACCGAGACGTAGGAGCGAAGCGTGTAAAATATGCCGAGTGGGTTCATCGGGCAGCCCCCGTCGTTGCTGCCGGCGTGGTGGGCGCGTTGCCGCTCACAGGCCCGGTCGTCGACTGCGGATTGAGGGCGGCGTCACCAAGCCGTTGCGTCGGATCGGTCAGCACCAGGATTTCCGTGCGCCGATTTATTTCGCGGCCCTCCGGCGTGTCGTTGCCGGCCAGCGGATCGCTGTCGGCCCGTCCCTCCGTCAGGATGGCATCCTTGCCGGTATAGGCAGCCAGGATATCGCCGACGGCGCGGGCACGAGCTTCGGAGAGATGCCAGTTCGACGGAAATTGGGTCGTGCGGATCGGAACATTGTCGGTATAGCCGACGACGACGGCGCGGAACTTCTCCGAGGCAAGCGCACCGCCGATGCGCTGGAGAAGGTCGCGGAACCGGTTGCTGACTTCGGCGCTGCCGGTATCGAACAGGCCGGAATTGTTGATGCGGACCAGCAGCCGCCCGTTGGAGTTGGAAAGGGTGACGAGCTTGCGGTCGACTTCCGGCTGCAGGAAAGCCAGAAGATTGTCGAGCGGGCTCGGAGCCTGCTTGACCGCCGGCGGGGCCGTTTCGGGCTGCTTCTTTGGCGGCGGAACTTCGACTACCGTCTCCTTGGGTTTCGGCGTGTCGATCAGAACGCTCGGCGTATCGTGCGGCGGCAAGTTTGCCAGACGCTCGAAGGTCGCGTCCGAAGCCCTATTGAGCGAGAGCGTGAAGAACATGTAGCCGAGCGCAAACAGCAGGGCGAGAACGGAAAGAACTGTCCATAGCGCGACTACGGTGCGCAACGGCTTGTGTCGGGCGGAAACGCCGCGCCAGTGCGGCGACAACTCGCGCTCGAAGACGCCATATTGTCCGAGCAAAGTCTTATAGAGGCTATCTCGGATGCGTCCGAGTTCCAGCGAACCGCGCGGCGAAACGCGCGTGCGGCCTTCGAAGGCGAGCGACAGGCAGAGATATATAAGGAGCAACAAGTCCTTGTTGGTGCCCGGGCTTTGCTGGAAGTGGTCGAGGAGATCGAACACCCGGTCGCCGCCGGTAACATCCATGTGGAAGGTGGAGACGAGACCCGAGCGCGCCCAGCCGGCGCGCACGCCCCAGCGCTTGCTCAGCACAACGTCGTCGATGGTTGCGCAGACTACATAATGCGCTGCCCGCGCCCGCTCCGGACTGATACGGGCGCTGGCGAGATCGCGCTCATAGCGCCCGACGGCCTCGATCGTCACACGCCGCAACTCGGCGATATCAGGCTGTTCGTCGGTGTTGCGGAGATTATGGGCAAGGTTGAGCAGGGGAGCGGCCGAGCGCACAATGGTCGGAACGTCCTCGCCGCCAAAACGGAAGTTGCGGATCAAGGTATCGACGGACCAGCCGCCGGGCGCCAGTGCCGCCTGCTGATCGAGTTCGTCATCCAGGATATCGGCCATCTTGCGGGCGGCGTCGTTCTTCTTGGCGCCGCTTTCCGTCAGCTCGATGATGGTTGGCAACTCGTGCCATGGTGTCGATCGTGGTGTGTTCATTCTCTGAGAGCCCACAGTTCCATCTCCAGGCCCGGGAAGTCGCCGGCAAGATGCAGGGCGATCGCGCCGGAGGTATCAAGCTGTTTCCAAAGCGGATTCTTCGTATCGAGTTCGAAATAGATCGTTCCGGACCGGTAGGGCAGCTGCCGCGGCAGAACCGGCAGCGGACGGACGGGGATGCCGGGCAGTGCTACATTGACGAGTTCGGCGATCCGCTCGACAGGGCCGATCTTGATCTGCGCCGGCAGCTTGCGCCGCACGTCCTCCGCCGACATCTCGGCGCGCACGGCAAGCACGAAGCCCGCATCCTTGAGCAGCGAGCGGTCGTTGATGGTGCCGACGCGCACGTCATGCCGCCGTTCGATGAGCTCGATTGCGACCGCAGCCTGTTCCAGCACGGAGGAAAGAGAAGCGCGCAGGTCATTGAAAACAGCTGCAAATGTCGCCTTCAAATCGTCGTGTCGGTAAGGCGGGAAATCGCTCGCCCGCTTGCTGTCGGTCGTGAATGTGGCGAGCTCGCCGGCAAGCTCGATGCACTGCTCGTAGAAGGCCATCGGATGCATCCTCGATGCATTCGCCGCAATGTGGCGCAACATCGGATCGGCGCGATTGAGGATGTGCAGCAGGAAATAATCGCCCACCTCGGCGGTACCACGCACCGTTGGATCGCCGATGCGCTCGGCGATCGCTTCGGCGCGGTGACGCACGATGCCGAGCAATTCGGTGATCAACTCGTTCAACCGCGCTTCGGCCGCGCAGTTGAGGCAGGGCGCGATATAATCGGGATCAAGAATGACCGCCCTGTCCGAGCGCACCTCGATAACGCGGGCAAGGCCGATCAGTTCGTAGCCGGCAAGCTCGTCACCGGTCTTCAGGTAGCGCAGGCTCAGGCGGCCGACATCGATCGGCGCCATGAAGTCGGTTTCGATATTGGAATCCGGCGCCTCGTAGAGCGAGGCAGTGACGCGCACGCTGTTGCGCATCGCGCTGCCGTTCAATGCGACGTCCGCCTTGCCGGGCTGGCGCGCCGGCAGGGCGAGATAAACGATGGCATTCTTCGTGGAATCGTCCAGATCGAGCGGAGGCGGCAAGTCCGCGTCGATGGGCGCTTCGAACGGCGTTCCATCGGGCAGGATGCCGCGCAGGTTCGACAGCGCGAACTGGCCGATGGCAAGCGCGCTGCGGTCGACGCCGATTTCCGCAACGCCCCAGGGATAGGGCGACAATCCGCGCGCGGTGGTGCGGACCAGCCGTTCCGTCCAACGATCGGCCTGCTGGAAATGCTGTACGCGAAGGAACATGCCCTCGCTCCACGCCACTCGATTTTCGTTCTTCATCGGGTGTTACCCGTCCTCTCTGCAATGGTGCTGATTTCCTGTTCGTCGCGGCTATCCGCTGAGGCGCGTACTGCCTCCGCAAACAGATCGCGGACGGAAATGCTCCGGCCGTCCCGTTCGAACTGGGCGCGATAGGTCTTCCAATAGTCCCGGCTGCCATGCCACAGCACCTTGCGGGTGGTGGCATCGACATGGGCTTCGATCATACGGGGCTCGAACATGCGGCTCGCCTCACGAACGAGATTTTCTAGGCCGGCGTTGAGGGCGGACTGCCTCGCGATGAGCGCCCGAAGCCGATCTGTCAGCTGCGCGGCTCGCTCGCGACTGAAGAGCGAAGTGGGCGAATGGACACGATCATCGTCGATGCCGAGGATCGACGCCTCATCGGTGAGCGTCTGCTCCAACATATCGACAAGAGCCTCAAATTGCTGGAGCGGATCGTCCGACAGCAGCAGGGCTTCGTCTTGCACCCCATAACTTGGGTCTTCCGCTCCCCGGGTATCGTTTGCCGGAACGATGGCTTTCGTCGTATCCGCGGCATCGCGACCGGAGCTGCGCGCAACCGCCACGGAGACATGCATCGCCGGGCCATGCTCCAGCTGGCTGCCCAGATTGAAGTCCGCGTTCCAATCGTCAGGCAAGATCGGCTTGATGCCGTCGATATCGGGCGGACCGCCCCAGCCGACATCGACGTTGCGGCTCGACTGCTTGTCCTTTCGCGTCGATTGCGGAATTGCGGCGATCCAGTCTTCTCCGCCGCGCTGGCCGAGTATGCCGTTCGCCGTGCCGCCGCCGGGCGCGATGTCGGCTAGGATCGAGGAGATGGTCATCGTCTCGTCGCTCAGCCGCAGATCGGCGGCGGGATCGTCGATATCGCGATCGGCTTCGCCGGTGATGACGACATTGAAGGCGATGTCGCCGAAAGCGATCTTCGACTTGTCCGTCAGCCTTGCAGTTTCACCTTCCAGGATCGTGACGCCGTCGACCTGGGTGCCGTTGGCGCTCTGGTCGCGCAGCAGGAAACCGCCACGATCGCGCTCGATCACGCAATGGATCTTCGAAACCAACCGCCGCGGGTCCGATACCTGCCAGTCACTGTCCGGTGACCGGCCGAGCGTGCGTTTGCCGCGCTCGAAGAACCAGCCCTTGCTCGCACCCTCACCAGCGATCTGACGCAACTCAAGTCGCATGGGCGCCTCCTTCGGTGGGTTGCGCGTGTTTCGAGCGCGGCTCGGTGATGATAGCGTCGCCGCTGTCACGATCCGCGCTGCCGACGCGTGCCCAACTGTTCCAACCGAGTCTGGGCGGATCACCGTCTTCGCCCAGCCGGCAGAAAGGGATGTGCTCCTTTTTGAGGACGACCTGAATATCGAAATCAAGCGCTGGGCCGACATAAAGGCGTGTCAATGCAAAGAGCGCGTCGATGTTACGGCTATCAGGGGAAAGGGAGCAGTAGTCCTTGTAGTCGACGGGTCCGATGACGACGCGAAAACTACCGCCGAAGTCATGGATCGCCGCTCCCGCCGTCGCGTTTACCCCCAGCTGCACACCGTGGGGCTGGCCCATGCGGCTGCGCTCCTCGATGGGGATGGAAAGCCAACGCCCTTTGAACAGCTCGATTGCCACGGGCAGCCCACTGAACTCATGCAGCATGGCCTGCAGATTGACCGCATTACGGGTCCGGGCCGCAAAGAAACCTGAAAATCTGAGGATGAGCTCGTCGTCGGGCCGAACCTGCTCCTTCAGTCGAGCCGTGCCGAAGCCCGCAAGCGAAAAAAGCGTCGTTACGAAGGAGTTTCCGTTTCTGTCCGGATTCCATCGCAGCCTGCGGGCAAGGCGATACTTTTCGCTGGCATCGACGAAAAGCTCGGTCAGACGGCTGGTGAAAAGATCGAAGAAGCTCGCAAGCCCGCGGGCGCGATTGCGCTCCTCGCGCATCACAAGTTCATTGTAGCTCGGCGGCATTGCCCCGAGCGGGCCGAGCAAGCCGCCCATGCTGGCACTCAGCGACGCACCATTGCTTTTCCGCTTGAAATCGTTGACAGCGAGCGGGGCCGGCGAAACGCCGACTGGCGAGGACACCGACAGATGATCGCCAGCCGAATGTTGGGCAACGCGGAATGCCGTCGTCGGCTCGAAACGACCGGGGTCGCGTTCGAGCAGCGATGCGAGCATGTCGCTGTCACTCGGCCGGAATTGCTCCATTGTCTTCAACCCATCCTTTCGTCAGAGCAGGGGCCGCTCGGCGGCGCGTGCCGGCCAGACGGCAATCGGTTTTGATTGTCCCTTCAATGAGATGGAGAGACGGGTGAAACTATTGATCGAGGTGTAAAGACCGAAAAACCGATCGAGAACGCTGCCAAAGAGATAGGCCGAAGGCCGGTCGATCGCCGCGGGATCGAATTCCAGCCGGATATCGGTGCCGGGAACCATGCCGCCACTGCCTAGACGGGTCATCGAGCTCTTCGCCTCGATCCGCACCAGGGCATCGGCAAGCTGTCTGGTCTCGCGGCTGTCGCGGAAAGCATAGAGCGAAAAGATGTCCTTCAGCGCGGCCCCGTCATTGTCGAAAATGGAGAGATGGTTGAGCTGCAGATGCGACATGAGCCGCCAGTTGCGGCCTTGCTGCTCGTTCATCCGCACGGAAGGGGTGGGGGCCATCAGGGCCTCGACGGCGCCCACCGCTTCGCTACCGGAGGCAAGCTGCAGATAGGGATGGCCGCCGCCGAACGGCAGTTGTTCCGGCAGTTCGCGATTGAGGCAGAGCGCGTCAATGCTGGCGATCTTGTCTACAGGCCCACTGGGGCGGTGTGCGCGATCCACGAAGGCAATTTCCATGTCCGAGGTGCCGTCATCGGCATCGAAACGGCGAGCGCATTGCCAGAACAGCGACGAGGCTCCACCCTTCAGGGTGCGGCCGAAGAAGGGCTGGCAATGCTCCTCCTCGCCGGCGCGTCCGGACACGAGCACTCTGTCGATCGCATAGATCTCGCGCGTCTTCTGCCGTCTGGCGTCCGGCAGGACACGGTATTCGGTGCGCGTGCCGTCAAGCGCGATCGGCTCGCAGGTCTGGAGGAACAGATTGACCACCGGCGTCGCGTTGAGAACGAAATCGCGTGCCGAGATCGTCCGCTCCAGCTTTGCGCTGGTTTCGTCGAGATAAATGAAGATCTCCAGCGTTTCTCCTTGCCAGGCTTTCAGGCCGACAATGTCGATGAAGAGGAACTTCTGCGGCAGCGCGAAAAATTCGGTCAGCAACCGGTAGCCGGCAAAGCTTGAGGCGGGATAGGGCAGTATGGCCTCGTCCGGTTCGAATCCGACCGGCCGCAGCGCCCTGGCCGGCAGCATCACGGGGGCCCGATCATCCGCATGATGCGCAAGCGCGATGCCGAGGGTGTGGTTGACGAGAAGCTCGTGGATGGCGACCGCCTGCTGCCAGGACGAGCCGATGTGCAGCCGGAGCCGATCAAGGCCGATTTCGCTCAACGGCTTGTTCGTGTCGCGCGCGCGGATCGACAAACGCAGGCAACCGGCAGCACCGGCATGCGGCGAGGGCGGCGCGCTGATCGGATGGCCCGCCAGCGAAGCTGAGACGATCTCGATCGGCGCAACCTCGGTATCCTGGGTCGTGCGAAAGCGGCAGCTCTCGCCGCCGATCGGCTCGGCGAAGATTTCCGTGTGACGCGGAACAGTCTGAACCGAGGCAAGCGTGTTGCTCGGCGCAAAGCGCACGATGCTCATCGAGGGCAGCGGCGCGAGATAATGCGGGTAGAGCGTTTCGAGCAGGCCGTCGGTCAGTTCCGGAAACTCGTCATCGAGTTTCTGACGCACGCGAGCGGCCGAATAGGCAAAACTCTGGATCAGCCGCTCGACATGGGGATCATCGGCCACTTCACCGGTCAGGCGCAGACGGCCGGCGATTTTCGGAAAGGCGTCTGCGAAACGCGCAGCACGGCGGCGGATGGCGGCGAGTTCGTCATTGTATCGCTGCAGGAAGCCGTCAGCCATTGCCGGCCTCCACAAGGAAACGCTGCGTCGACGGATCGATCGTCGATTCAAAGCTGATCGGCGGCATGCCCTCATGCACCCGGAATGTCGCCTGGATGCGCATGCGCAAGGCGCGTTCGCCGTTGCCGCGGCTCTTCAGGATGCTCACGCGCACGTCGGAAAGGCGCGTCTCGAAAAGGGCGATCCGCCGCTCGATCAGGCGGGCAAGACGGCTCTTGGCTTCATCCGTGACGAGGTTTGCCGACACCATGCCATCGACGCCGAAGGATACCAGCGCATCGCCGAGTTCCTCATAGATCGAAGGCGGTGCGGTCGGGCAGCGTCGGGTGTTGAGCAGCGCTTCCAGATCGCGGCGGATGCATTCGCGCAGCTCGCGCAATTGTTCGGCTGCCGTCAGCGGCGAGTCCTGCAATCGATCCGGGTTCTCGTCGATCAGCCGATCGATGATCGATCTGGCGACGATCCTCTCCCGGGGCCTGTAGCGTTCGAGGGGGTCAACCATGGGCGGCTCGCCTTGTCTCGTCGGCGTTGCGGGACACGGCTTCCAGCATCTCAAGGTCATGGAAGGAGACGAGGTCGTCGCCGGCCAGAAAGCACTTCTGGCCGCGGCCGGTGGTGATGCCCGTGGGCTCCTCGATCCATTCTGTTTCGCGGCCGAGCAGCAGCTTTGCCCCTGTCGTTCCGTGATAGATCGCGGGCAGGAGAACCGTCGCGATGGCGCCATCGGCAAGCTCCAGTTCGGCCACACGGAAGGCGAGATCGCGCGGGCGCGATATGGGCTCGAGGCGAACAGCGGCGATCCTGGAAAAATCGATCCAGAGATAGGCTCCCCCGGTCATGATCGCTTCGAGCGCATGCGGAATTCGGTCGTCGAGATCGCGGAAATCCGAAACCGGCTGGCCGTTCCAGCTCATCGGCCGTTCACCCCTGAGTTCCTCGAAGGATTGAAGTGCTGCTGCCGTTTCCGGAGAGCCGTCGCGATGTGCAACCGCCACCTTCAATGCCGCCTGGTCGAGCACGGTCGGGCCATTCGGGAAATCCGGAGCGGCCGCCTTATCGAACCAGGCAGACCGCGCTGCCATCGCCCGCAACTGATTGCGCAGCAAGGCAAAGCCCATCGTGTCTTCCGGAGCGAAGGTGGCAGCGAGATTGCACTGAGCATCCGCGCGCGCATAGTCGCCGGCAAGGATCAGCAGGTCGATGAAGAGATGTCTGGCGTCCTTATCGCCCGGCGCCACCTTCAAATGCGCCTTCGCCTGCTCGATCGCATTCTCGAGCGCATTTTCGCGGAGTGCTTCGGCGATCTTTGCGGAGAGAGTCATGCAGACATCCTTTGCGGCGCGTTTGCGGGACGGGAGAGCGCTTGCGTCGAGTTCGCTGCCTCCGCAATGAGATGGAAACTTGTCGACACGTCGTCGAGCTGGAAATGCGGCTGCAGCCGCACCGTGCAGGCAAACATGCCCGGCTTGCCGGGAATCTCGTCGACCGTGATGCCAGCCGAGCGCAATGGGAAGCGGATGCGCAACGGCACATCGGCATCGTCGTTGCCAAGGGTGTAGCTGGAGAGCCAGTCGTTGAGCTTGCGCTCGATCGAGACTGTGTCGGCAAGTCGGCCGATCTCGTCGCGCATGATGACCTTGAGGTAGTGCGAGAAGCGGGAGGCGCAGAGCACATATTGCAGCATGGCGGCGATGCGCGCGTTCTGCCGCGCCTGCTCGCTCGAATAATGCGGCGGCGCATGCAGCGACTGGTTGGAATTGAAGATCACCGAGGAGGAAAGATAGGTGGTTGCGACCGGCACGAGGCCGAGCTCGCAGAGTTGCTGCTCCTGAGTATTGGTCAGGCGTATTTCGACCGGCGCCTGTTGCGAAAGCCCATGACTTTCGGTCCCGAGATCATAGGGTGCCAGCTCCTGCGTGCTAAGCAAGCCGCCATCGACCGCATCCTGGGTCACACCGCGAATATCGGCGAACCATCCGGATTCGATGAAGTTGCGAATGACGATCATTGCAAAGGCAAAGGCGCCATTGCCCCACAGCAGGGTGCTGCCGTCGGCGGCAATGCTTTCGCGGAACGGAAATTGATCGTCGCGTTCACGTGCGAACGCTTCATAGGGCGAGCGCATCAGGATTCGCGGCGCGACAAGTCCCAGAAAACGCGAGTCTTCCCGCGCACGAAGCCCGTTCCAGCGAATGCGGGTGGGATCATAGGCGAGCCAGGAGAAATCCTGGACCCGGTTCAATTCGTTGAAGTGCTGCAGGCCGATCGCCTGCGGCGAAGCGGCCGCGACGAAGGGGCAAAAGGCGGAGGCGGCGGCCATGCCGATCTGGGTCAGAGCGCCGATCGTATCGCCGCCGCTTGGATCCTGGGGCGACAGTTCGTAGTCGCCGATCAACAGGCCGAAGGGCTCGCCGCCGGGCATGCCGAATTCGCGGCTGTAAACCAGCTCGAAAAGATGGCTCTGATCGAAATCGGTCGTGCGCTCAAGATGGCGCGACAGCTGTGCCCAGCTGACGCTCAGGAGCTTGATTTTCACGTCATCCGATTGCCCGGTGTGGTGCACCAGCATGGCAAGCCCGCGCCACCGCGCTTCCATCGCCTGGAACTCGGGATGGTGCAGGATAGCGTTGACCTGCCGGTTAAGGGCATCGTCGATCATGGCGATCACGCGATGCACCTGACGGGGCCAGGCGGCTCTCGATTCCATCGTCGTCGCGATCATCTTGGTTGACTGAAGGCGCGCGGCGGGATGACCGCCGCGCGGTCTCCCCCTAGTTCTTGCTCGGAATACGGGCGACCATTCGCAGCGAGGTGGTCAATTCCTCCATCTGAAGCCAGGGTCGCATCCAGGCAACGGCGTTGTAGGAGCCGGGCTTGCCCGGAACCTCCTGGACCGTCACCTTCGCATCGCGCAACGGATACTTGGCGCGCGATTCCTCGCCTGCGTCGTCGTTGGCGTTGACGTAGTTGGAGATCCAGCGATTGAGCCAGTTTTCGCAGTCCTCGGCTTCCATGAAGGAACCGATCTTGTCGCGGCCCATCACCTTGAGATAATGCGCGAAACGCGACGTCGCCATCATGTAGGGCAGGCGAGCGGAAACCGCCGCGTTGGCTGTCGCTTCCGGCTTGTCGTAGAGCTTCGGCTTATGCGTGGTCTGCGCACCGAAGAACACGGCATAGTCGGTGTTTTTGTAGTGGCAGAGCGGCAGGAAACCGAGCTTGCCGAGCTCCGCGTCACGACGGTCGGTGATGCCGACTTCGGTCGGGCACTTGAGATCGAGGTCGCCGTCGTCGCTCGAGAAGATATGCATGGGCAGGTTCTCGACCTTGCCGCCGTTTTCGGCGCCGCGGATGGCCGTGCACCAGCCGCTCTGCGCGAAAGCGTCCGTCAGCCGCGTGCCCATCACGTAGGACGCGTTCATCCAGCAATAGGAATTGTGCTCGAGTTCGCCGGTCGTGGAATGCTCTGTCTCGTCGAAGCCGAATTCGTCGATCGGGTTGGTCTTCGGCCCGTAGGGCATGCGGGCAAGGACACGGGGAAGCGCGAGCGTGACGAAGCGCGAATCCTCGCTGTCGCGCAGGCTGCGCCACTTCGCATATTCCACCGTCTCGAAGATCTTTTCGAGATCGCGCGGACGGGCAAGCTCACGATAGTCGTCGAAGCCGAACATGCGGGGGCTTGCCGCTGAAATGAAAGGGGCAAAAGCGGCTGCGGCGATCGATGAGATGGCCTGCAGCGTCTGCACGTCGTCGAAGGAATTGTCGAATTCGTAGTCGCCGATGATCGCACCCATGGGCTCGCCGCCCGGTGTGCCGAATTCGTCTTCGTAGATCGACTTGAAGAGCCGCGACTGATCGAATTCCACGGCCTTTGCCAGATCCTTCGAGACGTCGCGTTTCGATGCGTTGAGCACGCGGATCTTCAGATTGACGCTGGTTTCGCTATTCTTGACCAGATAGTGCAGCCCGCGCCAGCTGCCCTCCAGCTTGGCGAACTCAGGCGATTGCATGATGGCCGCGAGCTGCCGGGAGATCTTGCGATCGAGTTCGGCAATGGCGTTGTTGAGGGTGACCGTCAGGTTGCGGTCGTAGGTGACAGTGCCCTTCAAGGCCTGGTCGGTCAGCGTCCTCAGGAGGTCCTGGGCGCGATCGGGTTCGGTTTGCCGGGTTGCTGAAACGATCTGCGTCAGCAGATCTTCCTCGGGCGCAAACTCGGCCTCTTTGGTCTTCAACTGGCTTTCAGCGCTCATTTTTCGATCCTTACGGAAAATGCTGCGATATCGGTGAAGCTTGTGCGCCCGCCGCTATCGGCTGCTTGAAACAGGATTGGCCGATCCGCTTCGCGGACCGCCGATTGCTATCAGCTTGCCGCCGGCTTTTCGTGGGCGCCGAGTTCGGACATCAGCTTCGAAAGATCTGCCTTGTTTTGCAGGACCTCTTCGAGCAGCCGCTCCAGCTCTTCCGAACGGTCCGCCTTGCTCATCAGGTCGCGAAGCTGGTTGCGGGCGTCGAGCAGGGCCTTCAGCGCGGGGACCTGATTGACGACGGACCCGGGTTCGAAATCCGTCATGCTCTCGAACTTCAGCGAGACGGCAATATCCGAGCCGTTGCCTTCGAGCGTGTTTTCGACCGTGATGTTCAGACCGGGGGTCATGCGGCGCATCACGTCGTCGAAATTGTCCCGGTCGATCTGAACGAACTTGCGCTCGCCGAACGGCTTCAGAGGCTGGGTCGGATTGCCTGAGAAATCGCCGAGCACGCCGACGACAAAGGGCAGTTCCTTCACGACCATGGCGCCTTCGGTCTCCACCTCGTACTTGATGTGGACCCTCGGCTTGCGCACTCGCTCTAGTTTTTCATGAACACTCGCCATAAGCTTCTCCTTCAATCCCAAGCGGCAAAATTCGCTTTTCACATGTGGCGCAACTCGATTTTGGAAAGGGCGGGTTGCAAAAAGTTGTGTGGCAGGTTGTACCGGTCACCCGCTCTTGTTGGATTTCGGCTGAATTCCGGCGGCCGTCAGCACGGCGTTTCGAGCCTGCTGCTCCGGCAGCAATTCGGCCAATAGTTCCGAGAAATCCATACGCCCACGCCGCACCATCGTCTCGATCGCCATCGAGATCGGCGAATGCGGCTCGGTGCGACGGAAGTAGCGCGCAACGGCGAGCAACAGCTCGAAAGCCTCTTCGCGTGAGCCAATCGATTCGGCGCTCAAGGGCCGTGCACGCGGCTGAGCCGGTTCGTTCGTCCCTTCCGGCGGTCGCGGCACGACCTCGGCTTCGACTGGCTGTGCTTCGATGCCGGCAAGCGTGCGAAGCGCTGATGCGGCCTCAAGCAGGACATTGTGCGTGTTGGAGCTTGGTGGCGCCTTCGCTCCGCAGCGCTCGTTCAGGATGGAGACGAGCCGCTCGAAGGCGGCGATGCAGCCGTTGACATGTTCGAGATGGGCACTCATCGCCGAAGTGCCGGCTTCTATTACCGCCTGGTTCAGTTCCTCGCGTCGCCTGGTCTCGTTGGGTCGTTGCGAAAGCTGGAAATCCCAGAGCGAAAACTGGCCGAATTTCATGCCGGGCACGAGCGCTGTCAGCCTGATCGCCTGGATGATCGTGCCCTCGCCGCCGACCCCATTCAGCCCCGCCAAGGGCGCAAGACGCTCTTCTATGTCGTCCTCGCCGACCGAATGAAATTTCTCCCAATGCTTGTCTAAAAGCGACGCTATCGCCTGGTAGACATCCTTCAATCCCTCGAAACCGCGGAGACGTAGTTCTGCTTCCGCCAGCCACGCTAATACTTCGAGGTCCTTACTTTTTGAAGAAACAATCTGCAATCCAAGATTGCTGACGTCTGACCAAGCAGGTGAAAGGCTAATATTCTCACCAGGTGATATACCTCGTTCAGTAGCTCGAGCCTGGTTCCTTGCGTCTTTTATTCTATAGTATATTTCGCGCATAGAAGTATTGACGCGTATGTTTTCTCCGCATGGCGCATCTTCGTCAAATTGAGTCTCTATCTCACGAACATTGAGCAGGGGCTTAACTCCACATTTCCAACTACATCGCCTAAGCGCAAGATAGTTATGTCGATATATTTCGTTGTCAACTGTGTATATTCTGTAACGGATTTGTGACAATGCCAAATAGGAGGGCTTCGCAAAAATTAATGTTTGCGGGCTGGACACAATTGGATAACCGCCCTAGTTGTTCTCGCGGCATGGAGGATGCACTTAGTTTAGAAACCTAAGGAGGAAATTTCCACGTGTTCAACATCGATCTCAATCGTCTGATCAGAACGCTTGAGCCCGAATTGCGTGTGGGTCTTGAGGCTGCAGCGTCTCTCGCTGCGCGCGATCGGCATGCCAACGTGGATGTCGCACATTGGATACGTGCGTTGCTCGACGTATCTAAAGTTTGCTCGTTTTTTGAAGGGCTTAACGTATCTTCACACGCTCTGCGAGCCGAGCTTGATACCGCCGTCGCGGAGCTGCCGCGGGACGGCGGGACAGCACTGGTGCTATCCCAACACCTGCTTGCGCTGATGCGAGAAGCTTGGCTTGTTGCCTCGCTTCAATGTGGCCGGAACAGCATCGCCCTGGCCGACCTCCTCACCGCGCTGACCGACGATCAATCGCTGCGAATCATGGCCCGCGGCATGGCGCCTTCGCTGCGAAATCTCGACCGCAACGCGCTCGAAAAGCGGTTAAGTGCTGTATCGTCGACCGCTGGTGCAGCTTCATCGACGCCACATTCCGAGCCGATTCCTAGTGCCGGCGAGAACGAATTTCTGCGCCTTTACACCCGTGACATGACGGCCGATGCCAAGCTTGGCCGCATAGATCCCGTCATCGGACGCGACCGCGAACTCCGTCAGGTCATCGACATCCTGATGCGACGCAGACAGAACAATCCGATCCTGGTCGGCGAGGCCGGCGTCGGCAAGACGGCGGTCGCCGAGGCGCTGGCACTTGAGATTGCCGCCGGAAGCGTGCCGGATATGCTGAAGCCGGTTCGAATTCTGCTGCTGGATCTCAGCCTGCTCCAGGCCGGCGCGGGCGTGAAGGGGGAGTTCGAACGCCGCCTGCACGGTGTCGTTGCCGCGGTGCGGGCTTCAGCGGAGCCGATCATTCTGTTCATCGACGAGGCCCATGGCCTGATCGGCGCCGGCGGTCAGGCCGGGCAGGGCGACGCCGCCAACATCCTGAAGCCGGCACTGGCGCGCGGGGAGCTGAGAACGATCGCGGCAACGACCTGGAGCGAATACAAGCGCCACATCGAGAAGGATGCGGCGCTGACTCGACGTTTCCAGGTTGTTCAGGTGCTCGAGCCCGATGAGGAGACGGCTATCCGCATGCTGCGAGGCGTCGTCGACAGCTTCAAGGCTCATCACAAGGTTCGCATTCGCGACGAGGCGCTGGCCGCCGCCGTTCGCCTTTCGGCGCGCTACATCCCTGCGCGACAATTGCCCGATAAAGCGATCAGCCTCATCGATACGGCTGCTGCTGCCGTATCTCTGGCTCGACAAACTGTCCCCGAGGCATTGAAAGGCCTGCGCTACGAGCAGGAGATGCTGGAAGCCGAGGCCGAGGCACTCTCTGCCGAGCCGCCGGCGCCTGAACTCACCGCCCGCCTGGCCATCATCGAGAACGAGAAACGTGAAGTGATCGCCGAGATCGAGCGGCTGCAGACCAAGCTTAACGAGGAGATCCGGCTATCGAAGGAAGCCGACCGAATTGAAGCCTTGCTGAAAGATACCGACGCGCAGACGAGCGAAGACGGGACACCTGTGCGCGGCGACAATGTCGCGCTTTTCCCGCCCCATGGCTCGTCCCCGGAAACCATTCGTGCGGCGCTGGCGCAGGCGGAACGCAATCTCGCCGACTTTGCGGGAGAGATGCCCCTGGTTCCCCGGGTTGTCGACAAGGAAGTCATCGCCGGCATCGTCGCGCGCTGGACCGGTATTCCGGTCGGCAAGCTTCTGTCGGATCAGGTCGAGACGGTCAAGACGCTGGATGCCAGGCTCAAGGAGCGCGTCCTCGGCCAGGATGCCGTGATCGAGCGGATTTCGGCCGCCATGCGCTCCGCCCGTGCCGGACTTTCCGATCCGCGCCGCCCACCCGCCGTCTTCCTGCTCGTCGGCATGTCGGGAATCGGCAAGACCGAAACGGCGCTATCGCTGGCCGATCTTCTTTATGGCGGCAGCCAATATCTGACGATCATCAACATGTCGGAGTTCAAGGAAGAGCATAAGGTTTCGCTGCTGCTCGGATCGCCGCCCGGCTATGTCGGCTATGGCGAGGGCGGGGTGCTTACCGAAGCCGTGCGCCGCCGCCCCTATGGCGTCTTGCTGCTGGACGAGATCGATAAGGCCCATTCCGGCGTCCAGGAAGTGTTCTACCAGGTGTTCGACAAGGGAACGCTCCGCGACGGTGAAGGCCGCGATATCGATTTCAAGAACACCACTATCGTCATGACTGCCAATACCGGCTCGGAATTGCTGGCAGCCCTTGCCTCCGATCCGGAGACGATGCCCGAGGGCGAAGCGCTGGAAGCCCTGCTGCTTCCAGAACTGCAGAAACATTTCAAGCCCGCTTTCGTCGGCCGCACAACGGTTCTGCCCTTCCTGCCGCTGAATGGCGCGACGCTGAGCGGCATCGTCGACATCCAGATCGGTCGCATTCGCGATCGCGTCGCGGCATCGTACGGAACATCGGTGTCGCTGTCGGCAGAGGCCCGAGAGGCGCTGGTCGCCCGCGCCAAGGCGAGCGAAATGGGCGCCCGCGCCATCGAGACCATGATCGGACGCGATCTTCTGCCCGAACTGTCGACCTTCTTTCTCGATGCCGTTGCGGCGGGACGCAAGGTCGCCGGCATCACCATCAGTTTTGGCGATCACCGGTTCCTCATCGAGGAAAATCCGGTGGACGACAGTGAATTCGCTGGCCGCGAAACAGGCGGCACGGCGAATGAGGCAGCCCCGGACGAGAACCATGTCCGGATGCGGCATTAGACGGAAAGGTAACCCGCCTTGCAGCGACAAGGCGAATTCAATCCCAACAGGAGAGCTGAGAGCATGCCGATTTATCTGCAAATCGACGGAATTCAGGGCGATGCCACCCACGAACAGCACAAGAAGTGGATGGATATCGAAGTCATCCACTGGAACGTTTCACGCAACATGAAAACGTCGGCCGGTTCGGCAGCGAACCGCGAAGCTTCCGAGCCCACCGTTTCGGAAGTGATCCTGACCAAGGTCAGCGATTCCTCGTCGACCAAGCTGTTCCAGGAAGCATGCTCGGGCCGCACCGGCAAGCAGGCCGTGATCCATCTGGTAACGACCGGCAACCCGGGCGATACCTATATCGAATACACGCTCACCAATACGCTGATCGCCAGCTATTCGGTCGATTCCAATGGCGATCGCCCGGTCGAAACGATCAAGCTCAACTTCACCAAGATGGAAGTGAAGTACACGCCTTACGACGACTCGCAGTCGCCGCAGTCGCCGATGATCGCTTCCTACGACCTGGCAACGACCAAGGCTGCCTAACGATAGCACCGTTTTCCGGCGCGTTGCGATTAGACGCGCCGGAACCGTGTTCGATGCTAAATCGCCGCTGCGGCTGCGATTTGCACGTTTTTGACAACGTTTTTCATCGAGGTCGCCATGGTAGATTTTTCCGTTTCATCACCGGCGCTGCAAATGGAGCCGGTGAGGCAGACCGACCTTCCGCCAATGAGGCGTGCAGGCCGCGGTCCTTCCTATGATTACTTCTCCTATCCCAGTGGTCCGCGCGAATTCGCCGCCCGGAACCAGGCCATGGGTGCCGCTGCATCTCTCTTTCGGATGTTTTCCGAAAAAGCCAATGAAATGTCGCTGACGCACTGGCTGCAGCGATGGCTGCGCAACAACGAAGCCAACATCATCCGGGAGATGGACACCAACCATCATTCCGTGTTCGTTGCCCAGTTCAACTATTCCGTCACCGACGGCGAGACCCGGGCCTATATGGCACGAGGTGCCTATCTGCTCGGCACGGTCGCTTCACGTGCCGAGATCGGCAAGATCCTGACGCCGGAAGTGCTTTACGGCCCCGGCATGCACGAGACCTTGCCGAACGGCACGCTGTTTCAGATGGCCTATCTCGTCGGCGGCCGCAAGCAAGTGCTCGGTAGCGCCGGCAAGGCGGGTGCAGCGAGCTCACGGGTAGGATGACGCACAGATGAACGACCAGCCTTCGGCCAATGATTTCATCCAGGCGACCCGAAATCTAAGGGTCGTCTCGCCGCTTGGTACGGACCAGCTCCTGCCGGAGCGGGTGACGATAACGGAAGGCGTATCCTCGCTTTTCGATATCCGGCTTTCCGTGCGCGCCAAGCGGGAAGTCATCCAGCCGGAGGATTTGATCGGCCGCCTGGTGGATATCTCAATCGAAGTCCAACAGTCCGAAGATGGCGGCGACGGCGTTCGCCGTCCCTTCAACGGTCTGGTGACCTCTCTTCAGGAGGGGCCTCCAATCACGCGCGGGCTGCGCTCCTATTCAATGGTCTTGAAGCCGCAAATGTGGCTGCTGTCGCAGCGCTCGGACTGCCGCATATGGATGGACAAGACCAGCATCGACATCGTCGAAACGCTGTTTTCCGAGCATGGCATTCCGGCACCAGACCTCTCCGGCGTGGTCACGACACCGCCGCCACAGCATTATTCGGTGCAATGGAGCGAGACCGATCTGGACTATCTGACCCGCCGTTTTGAAGAGGACGGCCTGTTCTACTGGTTTTCCCATGAGAATGGCAGCCACCGGCTGCATGTCGCGGATGGCGCGAACTCATGGGCCGGACCGTCGCCATCAGCGCAAGGCGAGGGCAGGGTGCGTCTTGCACAGGGCTCGACCGACCGCAACCATATCAATGAATGGATGAAGCATTACGCTTATATCCCCGGTCAACGGGCTGGCGCCGACTGGAACTTCGAGACCCCGCAGATCGTGCCGGGCACCACCACGCCTTCGCTGGTGCAGATGCCGGGGGCGATGAAGCGCGAGCTCTACGAATATCCCGCCCGCATCGCCTCTGTCTCGGAGGCCGAGCGGGCGCAGAAGCTTCGCATGCAGGCGAGCGAGGCCGACCACAATCGCGTCGTCGGGCGTTCGACATCGCGGATACTGGAGGCGGGCCGGCGGTTTACACCCTATGAGGTTGCCCATCCCGAACATGTCTACGAGGAGCACGTGATCATCCGCGCGACCCATGTCGCCGTCGATCCCTCCTACGAAACCAACATGGATCAGCCGGAATATACCAACGAGTTCGAGGCGGTGCCGTCACGCGTGCCGATGACGCCGCATCGCAAGACCGAGCGGCCGCGCATCCGAGGTACACAGGTGGCCATCGTCGCCGGTCCCGCTGGCGAAGAGATCCATCCGGACCAATATGGCCGCATCAAGCTCTGGTATCCTTGGGACAGAAAGGCAAAGAAGGATGGTTCGGACACCTGTTGGGTGCGCGTCGCCCAGACCTGGGCGGGCGGCACCTGGGGCGGCCAGGTTATTCCGCGCATCGGCATGGAAGTCATGGTCGCCTTCATCGACGGCGATCCGGACAGGCCGCTGGTGACGGGCGTGGTGCCGAACCCGAGCAATGGCGTGCCCTACGACCTGCCGGGCAACAAGACCCGCATGGTCATGCGCTCCAACACGCACAAAGGCACCGGCTTCAACGAAATGACCTTCGAAGACGATGCCGGCCGCGAGAACATGTTCTTCCATGCGCAGAAGGACCAGACGACACGTATCCGCAACGACCGCACCAAACGCGTCGACCGCCACGAAGTCGCCTCCATCGGCGGCAACCGCGCCGTCGAGGTCAGCGGCAACCAGAAGCATGAGATCGGCGGATCGGTTAATACGGTGGTCGGTGGTACAGGCCCGATGGCGGTGGCCTTGATGGGAGCGGTGCAAGGGCTTTCGGGACAGACGGCCGGGCTACTTTCCCAGGCAGGTCAGATCGCCGGCGGAGGCGGAGCCGGCCTTGCCGCATTTGCCGGTACGCTGGCATCCTCTGCCCTTGGCTTCTTAAGTGCCGGCGGCCTTGGCAGCCGTGAAGGTGTCGTCTCTGGCCCCAGTCCGCGTGCCGATGCAGGTACGGCGCTGGCGGGATCGGGAAGTGGTGTTGGAAGCGCCGCGTCGGATCTTTTCCCGTTACCGGGGATCATGAATACCATTGTCGGCTCTTTCAAGTCGGATACTGTCGGTGTCGCCCGGGTTGAACAGATCGGTGTGAGCAAGGTCACGAATGTCGGTCAGACATCGCTCGAAAAGGTCGGTAAATTCAAGAAGGTGATCGTCGGCGAAGAGTTCGTCATCGAATGCGGTGCTTCGAAGTTCATCATGCGTCAGGACGGCACGGTCATCATCCTGGGGACGCATTTCAACTTCACGGCGTCCGGACCGACACAGATCAACGGCAAGGTCGTCGATCTCAATAAGCCAGGTGGCGGCTTTGCTGAGGCATCGCCGACATCGTCGGATACGACGGCGCAGGGCTGAGGCGCTGATGTCGGTCGATAACCGCACGCCTTTTCCGGCACTCGCTTTTCGCCAGTACAACCTGACGGGCGATCTGCTTGGCGTCGTTGTCGCCAGAGGCACGTTCAAGCTGGCGAATGGCGGTCCGCTGGTCATGGATAATGTCCAACGGCCATTGGTCATGTCGGATGCTTATGACGGCGATCCGCACCAGACGCCGCAAATGGCCTGCACGGATCTGGCACCGTTCAAGCCGGGCACGGACGTAACCTTCATCGGTGCCGCCTTTGCTCCGGACGGTGTGGCAGCTTCTTCGTGGATATGCGGCCTCAAAGTCGGTCCCGTTCAGAAACGACTGCGCGTCCACGGACCACGTTTCTGGCGTGCGAAGACCCGCAAGACCTGGCGCGGGCTGGTCGACAAGAAGAAAGAGGATGCCCTCGACGGCTGGGAGTTGACCGCGGGCGACGTCGTGACCCATGTCCCAATCGATTGGCGGTTTGCATTCGGTGGGCGGCTCGAGGACGGCGAGGCATTCGAACGGAATCCGGTGGGGGTTGGACTTGTCAACGAGGATCAATTCCTCGAAAGACCAGAATGGCCGGCGCCGCAGATCGAGGACGCGGATGCGCCCATTCGCTCTGTGAGTGATAGGCCAGCGCCGGCGGGCCTTGGTCCGCTTTCGCCATTCTGGGAGGATCGGGTCCAGAAAGCCGGTACCTATGACGACGCCTGGCTGAACGATCGGCATCCGCTGCTTCCGCGCGACTTCGATTTTTCCTTCTGGCAGGCGGCGCATCCCGACCTGGTGGCGGATCCCTGGCTACGGGGTGACGAGCCTTTCGAACTAGATCACCTTTTACCGGGACTGGGGATGTTTCGCGGTCGTCTCCCCAACATCCAGCTTGAGGTTACGATCGATCGGGGCATGGGGCCGGCGCGGGGTCCCATGGTGCTCGACGGTGTCCACTTCGACATGCGGCCCGGTGTCGGGCGTGTTTTCCTGACGTGGCGAATTGGTTTCCCCTGGCCGGAGCGCCGCGGCCTGCCGCGTCTTGCCTTCGCAATTTCCGTCCAAGGAGCGGCGTGATGGGCGAGAGGCAATTTCCAGACCCAATTTATGATGGGGACTTTGCCGCTCTTTATGGCCTCCCTCCCGATACCAAAATCATCGGCCCGCCGATGTCTGGCACGTTGCTTACAAAGACGCCGGACGGCAACAGCCCTATGCTCAAATATGACGGGCCCTGGCCACCTCCCAAGAAGGAGGCGGCCAAGCCTGTGGAGCAGACACGCCCCGCCGCGGCCGATCCCGCACCGCCCGAACTTATTCCCGATGATAGCAAAGCCATCGCCGTTTGCCTGTCGCCGGACGTGTGCAAATCACCCGATAAACCGGTTCCTTACATGTCTTGGGGCAAAGCTTCAGACAATCTGAACTATTCGCCTGATGTCCGTTCGAATGGCATGGTTATCAAGCGCCAGGACTCCAAGTTTTCACGCTGTTATGGCGATGAACCTGGCGTGGGATTGGGGTGCAAATCCAATACGGTTGGGGATGTCGTCGAACCGGTTACATCCTCGGGAATCGTGCGGGCAAATGGTATCTGGGTTCAGCGCCACAACGATCGCTGCACGCTGAATAACGGCAATACCGATGGGGAATATGTCTATGTCCAATCGACAGATGCGAAGAAGGCACCCGACGGCAGCGACAAGGACGACAGGGCTTGGTACGAAAAGGCTTGGGATTGGACGAGCCAGACGGCTAGCGATGCTGGAAAGGCTGTAGGACAGTGGGTGGAAGAGCACCCAAGAACCATGGGAGCAGTTCAGGCCGTTGGCGGAGCATTTGAAGCGATTGGCTCAAGCGCTCTTATCGTGGGGGGAACGGCCGCCGATGCCACCGTCGTTGGTGCGCCACTTGGCGTTGCCGGACAAGCAGTCGGTGTAGCTGGTCTGGTCAATGCTTCCGACAATGTTTCAACTGGCCTACGTCAGATGTGGTACGGCAAGCCACAGGAGACCGCAACGGTTCAAGCTACCGGCGCTGTGGTTTCGGCTTTAGGCGGAACACCAGAGCAGGTACAGACCGCGAAGACGATTGCTAGCGGCGGTCAGGTGGTCCTTGGGGGCGTTGCCGGCGCAGGCAGCGTACTGAGACAGACAGGCCAGACTGCTGCTCGAACTGCCGCTTCGGCGACTGATGATTTGGCGAGAGCAGAGGCTGGAACTGTAGCGAAGGAGGCTGAAGGGGCTGCAGAGAGTACAGCAAAGGTTAGCGGTGAGCAGGGAGCTAGGAGTACCCGCCTCAGTCGCTGGCTACGAAAGGACGTAAATGGGCGGAGAGTCTATCAGCGCGACGATTTAATTGATCCAAACAAAGTTGATGATTTAGGTCGAACTAACAAACAACGTATGGAAAAAGGACTCGCTCCTCTTGGCGACGACGGAAAGGAAATTAATTTACACCATCTGACACAGGATGAACCAGGTGCGATGGCCGAGGTGAAGAGCACTTTCCATTCTGAAAATGATCGCGTGCTACATATGTATTCAAATCAATATGATAAAATGTATCGTGATGCTGCCGGCAATTGGCATAGATACAGCAGTGCGCCTCCTTCAATGGATCGTGGGCCTTTCAATCAATGGAAGTCCGATTATTGGCGGACGAGAGCAAATGACTTCTAGGAGCGAGAAATGACGGCGATAACCGATTTTGAAGACGCACTTGCAATCGTGCAAAACACTCCCTCCAGCTCTGATTTTTTTGGTCCGGTCCCTGAAGACAATGTCGACGCCGCAGAGCGGATGTTGGGTATTCGCATGCCGCCCAGTTATCGTAGGTTCCTTGTCACCCTGGGCGTCGGCTCGTTTGATGATGCCGAATTTTATGGAATCGTCGCAAACAAGATACCTGGCAGTTCTGTTCCCAGCATGGTTTGGCGGACTTTGGAGGATCGTAAGTTTGCAGGCTATCCCAAGACGTATATCACCATCATGAGCAGCGGTTATGGTCCCATTTTCTGTCTCGATAGTTCCGTCGTGAACTCACAAAACGAGTATCCCGTCGTTGAATGGGCGCCGGCTGTCTCGGTGACGAATCCGGGTGAACGTTTGGCGGAAAGTTTTGGCACCTTCTTCCTGGATGAGATCAGCAAGCGAGCCTAGTGGTGGGGAAAATTATCAATAGCAATCCGTAAAGATAAAATCGACCCCGCGACTACCAAAGAGATTGACAGCATCCCTCAGAAGTCAGCTGAGCTTTTTCAGCAGGGGGATTTGGGAGGATCTTTGGGGGCTGCTCAAGAAGCTTGGGATTTAATTCCTGTGCCGAAGAACAAATGGGACTATTATCCACAAAGCTTGTCGAGCGGATTTGTCGAGGATTATACCGAACTGCGGGATGTCGACGCTACGCGAAAATACAATCTGATCGACGTGCGAGGATATGGACAGTCGGTCGTCGTGCGCCCGATAGGGCCGCGGTAGCTTTCTGCAGCACCTCCATTGACGTCGAGCGAGTTCGGAAGCTCTTCCGAAGCGACGTGGCGAGCCGGTCATTCTGAGTTATGGTCAAGGACCCGAGAGGAACGGACACACCCTGGGGCTGGAGTGATTGCAATATGGATTAACCGGCACTGTCGGGTTTAACGGCGTTTTGGGAGCCTCAACTACCACTCGGTCACCAGCTTAGCCTTCTGCAAACGTATCCCGTTATCACGCAATATGATCACGGTCGACGTCGGCCTCCAGGGCGCTGTGTCCAAGAGACACCAAACGATCTGGTGCGCGAAGTGGTGGCTTAAATTTTCACTTGGGCAGTAGGTAGCTCAGAAAGGACACCCTGAACCATTCGGAGAGGCGGCGGAACGTACGCGTCGCAGCGTCAAACTGCCGAAAGATGCATGTCGAGTTGAAGAGGTGTAAATAGATCATGCCGGCAATTCATGAAAATTTTCAATATGCCTTGGACGAGTATGGTCCAGTCAGACAAATCCGGCGCGCATCGAACGCGGAACTTTCGGAGTTGCATCGGATGCTGCCGCAGGTAGTGGTCGATTTTATCAAGGAAAAGGGCTTCTGCTCTTTTCACAATGGTCTATTTACCATGTGCAATCCGGAGGAGATGCGGGCGGTCACTGCGCTGGTATTCGGTGCCGACGACGATTTTCACCATCGGGATTGCCACGTCTTCGGCTACACTGCTTTCGGTGTTCTTTGTTGTTGGTCAGACAAGCTCTACAATTTTCGGATAGAGTTGCCCCTGAATGTCATTTATTGCAGAGCTCTTACAACATCGGAAAACTGGCCGCCCCAAGCGAGTGCAGAGCATATTGCGTCGGGCATGATTCCGGATGAAGAAGAGGCGGATTTCCTGGATGTTGCTGGTACTCCGATGTTTGCAGCAAGCCAACGCGCCTACGGCGCAAACGAGACAAGCGAATGCTATGGTTTCTTTCCTGCTTTAGCGATTGCCGGCGCTTTCGGCCCAGCGCAAAGCGTAGAGCACATTAAGCGAGTGAAGGCACTTGAGCATTTCACCTTCCTTGCCCAGTTACAGCGCTTCTATCTTACCAAACCTGTTTCAGGCGGGCTGCAGGCGGTGCGGCCGATTGGCTAGTTGAGCGTCGGCAGCTTACCTTTCGCCAGTGCTGCTTGATACGTATCAGAGCTCAATATGAGATTGCTAAATCTGGTCATCCATTGTGATTCTTCTGAAGTTTCCTCGGACCCCTCGATTCGCAGCGGAGAGATCGCGGATCACAATCGCTGGAAGACTACGTGAAATGACGCCAAGAATTTAGGCAAAAAAAAAGAATTTCGAACTGAGGAAGTGTTGAGATGAAGCTATCGAGGGAGGCTGCAGAGTATATAGAGGATTTCGGTGCCCCCAATTACATGTAGCTTTCTCTAAAGAGGAAATGCATCAACTCGCTGGGAAATTTGCGGATGATCTACTCGCATTTATGAGCGCCTTTGGCCGCGCAGTTTTTCGAGATGGACTAATCCAGATCTGCCATCCTGATGATCAGAAGTGGGTATTAACTCTGATTTTTGGTGGCGATGAGACTTTCTCCCATCAAAATTGCCACGCATACGCCTACAGCGCTTTTGGCGAGATTTTTTGTTGGCACAGGGATTACGGGCTGACGATAGTTGGCATCATCGCGGGGAGCGTGACGTGTCGCTTGCTTACGAAAAACCTGTCGAGAGATGCCAATACCGATCGTACCTTCATAACGCCATTCGGTGCGGATGCAGACTTTTACGATGTGAACGATAAACCGCTTTTCAAGCGCGCCGTTAAGAAACTAGGGTCACTCCAGATAGGGGAGTGCTATGGCTTCGTGCCCGCCTTGGCACTTGGCGGGTCTCCAGAGCTTCAATATCTGAAGCGTCTTAGGTCACCCGAGCACTTTGCCATCGTAGCGCAGACAAATGATTTTAATCTTGTTGATGTTGAGGGCTACGGTGTATCGAAAGTTGTGAGGAAAATCGGCTGAAGCAGCGTTTGTATGAATAAGATTTATGAAGATATACTGCATAAATATGGGAATCCGGTTTTGAAGATCCCGTTTACGGACCAGGAGCATTTAGCGCTCCGGGGATTTTTTCCAAACCAAGTTGCCGATTTTTGCTTCAATATTGGTCGGTCGGTTTTGCGTGACGGCCTCATTCAATCATGCCATCCCGACGATATGAGGGGAGTTCTTGCTCTTATCTTGGGCGCTGACAGGGATTTTTCGCACGACAATTGCCATGCTTTCGCATACTCCGCTTTTGGTGTCATCTTCTTCTGGATGGAAGAGTACGGGTATGGCAATATCAGTATTTATGAAGGGCGTTTGACACACAAGAACTTTGTCAAGGGTCAGCATGCAGGACCGATGGCAGTCAATGCGGTCTCGGTACCATTTTGGCTATCGGATCAGGCGCTGGATTTTGAAGACGACGCCGGTAAGCCCCTATTCAAGCGGGCAGCCAAGAAGCTAGGGTCTCTCGAAATTGGTGAATGTTATGGTTTCGTGCCCGCTTTAGCCCTTGGAGGAATTGCGGATATTGCTCACCTCAAGCGCCTGAAGGCGCCTGAGCATTTTGCTATCGTCGCGCAGGCCATGGAATATAATCTGATCGACATGCAAGGATATGGACAGTCGGTCGTGGTGCGCCCGATAGGGCCAAGGTAGCTTTCTGCAGCACCTCTAGTGACGTCGAGCGAATTCGGAAGCTCTTCGGAAGCGACGTGGCGACTTAGTCATCTTGAGTTGCAATCACCGCCGCGAAGCGGAGCAGAAAGAATGGTGGATCTTTTCGCGGAATTGCGGACAGACCCGAATTTTGATCCCAATGTGATCCAGGATGTAACTCAGATCAGCCCACCGCAAGAACGCCGGCGGCAGGTGCTTGTAAATTTGTCCAGATGACTTTGGAGAAAACTCTTGTCGGAGCCCAATCCTCGTACAATCGCGACGTTAGATAAGCTGGATTCCGTTGAATGGTTTGTGAGCGTTGGCAGTCAAGATCAGAATCACGTCGGATATGTAAACTCATGGAACGAGGCCATAAAATCTTGTTCGACGTCTGACTGGGGAAATCTTACTTTGGAAGCTGCCAATCAATTGCGGGAGCGAATCGGAGAGAAAAGTAGGGAGCGGCTAAATCAATGGAATGCAATTTTAAAAACCGTGAAGCCTTTTTCTGATGCCCTAGTGAAAGACAAGTCGGAACATATTTCGGTATCACATAGGCTTCCTGATGCATTTTTGAGGTGTGTCAGATGGGATATATTCCATTTGTGTATGGAGGCTGAATATTCCGATCTGGTGGAGCCAGCATTTTTTTCCTCTCTTTCGTTATATTATCTCCGTGGGCACTTTCCGTGTGGGTTCGCCGGCGTTTTTCCACAAGGCCAGTTCATTGTATACTAAGCAAACGTTAGCTGTTGTTCAGTCGCGCTTCCACAAACGCATCCCGCATTGCCCGCAAGATGATCACGGCCGAAGCCGCACCTGGATCGATATGTCCCAAAGATCGCTCGCCTAGCCGCGCCGCCCGCCCGCGGGCCGCGACCATGGAGCTTGTCGAGTTCGCGCCGGCTTCGGCGGCTTCCAGGATGGCGTTCCACATGCCGGCAACGGCGAGTTCGCGCGCGCTCGCGTTGATGGCGGCTTCGGCGGCGGGGATCCAGGCGTCGAGCATCGTCTTATCGCCACGTTGTCCCTTGCCGCGCTGCTGAATGCCGGCCCTCATTTCGTCGACGATCATCGCCTGGCAGGCCGGCGAGAGCGATTCATCCGATTTCAGCGCTTGCGAAGCCCTGCGGAAACCTGTCGCGTAAAGCGGTCCGGTCGAAGCGCCGACGGCATCCAGAAAGGCCGAGGCGGCGACGGCGAAGATCTCGGAGGGTAACGCCTGCGCGAGGTCGAGCTTCGTCAGTTCGGCGTTCACGGCCATAAAGCCGAGGGACATGGTGATTCCGTGGTCGGCGTCTCCTATCGCTCCGTCCAATTCCGAGAGGTGATCCTTCCCGGCATTGATCGCGATGGATATGCGCTGAAACATGCCGCTCAGGCATCGCGCGGCTTTTTCTGACATCGTCTTCCTCCCGATCCCAGCAGTCCCTAGGGCTTGCTGGGCAACATTCTTATTCGATCATCCGACCCTCAGAGCGAAGGTATCGCATGGGTGGTACAGCAATTCCGTCAGCTCCTGATCGAGATGCAAAATGGATATGGATGCGCCGACCATATCGAGCGACGTGCAGTAGTGTCCCACCCAGTTCGCCTCGATCTTGATGTCCTTGGCGCTCAGCCGCTGCGCGACGCGCCGGAACAGGATGTAGAGCTCCATCAGCGGCGTCGCGCCGAAGGAGTTAATCAGCACAGCGACCCGGTCGCCGGCGGCAGGCTTCATCTCGGAGAAAATACGGTCCATGACCCGGTCCGTGATCTCGTCCGCACTCATCATTCTTTCGCGGGTGACGCCGCGCTCTCCATGAATGCCCATACCGAACTCGATATCGTCTGGCCCAATCTCGAAATTTTGGCGTCGCGTCTGCGGCAGCGAGCAGGGCTCCAGCGCAACACCCATGGTGAAGGTCCGGTCATTGGCCTTGCGCGTTATGGCCTCGCAGGCGTCGAGCGAGAGGCCCCTGTCGCAGGCCGCACCTGCAATTTTGAAGATGAAGAAATTGCCCGCAACGCCGCGGCGACCCTCCCTGTCTTCGATAGGGGACGACGCGATGTCGTCCGTCGTCAATACGGTCCGAACGTCGATCTGCTGTTCCTGCGCCATTTCCGCAGCCATCTCGAAGTTCATGACGTCGCCGGCATAATTGCCGTAGACGAAGAGCACGCCTTTTCCGCCGGAAGCCGCCTTGGCGCATTCGAGGATAGGCGTCGGCGGGGGCGACGAGAAGATATTGCCGATGGCGACGGCGTCGGCGAGACCCTTGCCGACATAGCCGAGAAAGCCAGGTTCATGGCCCGTGCCGCCGCCGATGACCAGGCCGACCTTTTGCGGCCGAGGGCCGTTGCGCGCGACCAGTGCCCGGTTCGATCCCTTGATCGGCGCGAGATAGGACGCATGCGCCTTGACGACACCATCCAGCATCTCGTCGACGACATCATCGGGATTGTTCAGGAACTTCTTGATATGCGTACGATAGCTGCTGGGCAGCGCAACGCTGTTATCCGCTTTCGGGCGCTGGGTTGCCTTCGGGTCGAACTCCGTCACCCCATCCGCATTCAGAATGCCGCGACCGGTGGCCGCGTCGGTGATGAGCACATTGATATAGCCGCCACGCAATGCGGCAAGAATGGCTGGCACCTTATCGAAGCCGCCAGCGACCGCGATGCGCAGCCCGATCGATTTGAGCATGTCGAGGGATATGCCGATGGTTCTGTCATCGAGCGGACCAGCGACCGGCTGGCCTTTCGGATCGATGAAGCGGCCAGCGACGACGCCGACCGCATTCTTGGCCAGATAATCCTGAAGCGAGACGGATTCGAAGAAGCCGCTCGTGTGGATCGTCGAATTCGGCCGCAACGACGATATGCCGAAGAGGGCCTTGTTGGCTTTGGAAAGGATCGAAAACTGATCTTCGATCAACGGCTCGCGCAGCAGGATATCGCGGACCTCCGTCGTCGAGACAATCGCCGGAGCCGTAATATTGATCAGCTTGCCGCCAACGGCATTCGCGAAGGCCGCGGCACAGAGCTCCGGCGTATAGGCGAAACGCGCCCGCGTGCCGCCGGTCGCCTGAACGATCGTGACATCCTGCAGGTTTGGAACATTGGACTGTTCGGCGATTGCCAGAACCGTGCGGCCCCAGGCAAGGGCGAGCGTGTCGCCGGATTTCAGCAGTCTGGCGATGGCCTGCGCGCCTGCTGTCCCGAGGCGATCGATCAACGGGCGTGTTCCATCGTCGCTCGGCACCACGAGACAGTCATGCAGCCCGAAATGGCGTTTGAGCTCCTGTGCGATGGAGAGCGAACTCAGGCGCGAGGGTTCGAGCGAGATATTGACGATGCCGCGGCTGCGTGCGTCGGCCAGGTAGCTGTTCACGGTTGCCCGCGAAATGCCCATGATCTCGGCGATATCGCCCTGGGTCTTGCCGTCTTCATAATAGAGCCAGCAGGCCCATACATAAGGATCATCGCCATAGCGCAGCGGCATAGCGTCGAGCGCGTCCGGCACGCCCGCTTTGCTTCCACCCGTTTTGCTGACCGAAGATGCCTTGCCTGTCATGATGATTCACAATTCCCTTTTTCCGCCCGAACATGAAAGCAATGGCGTATGTTTGCAAATGCTTCTTCGGACAGGGGCGGCGCGCGGCCCCATGCAGGGTCATGGGATCGCGCAGCCTTGGGAGATCAAATGTCCCTATCTATTGCAGCCTCGAACGAGCGCCCAAGGAAAGCGCCTTCAGGATGATGGCGCAGGATGTTGCACCGGCATCAAGCACCCCGAGCGAGCGCTCGCCCAACCGGCTGGCCCGGCCGATCTTGGCGACCAAGTTGAGCGTGGAGTCGCGCCCGGCCTCGGCCGCCGCTACCAAGGCATCGAGCGATTCAGCAAAGGATTTGCCGGCGGCATCCGCAGCGTCAAAGGCTTCGATTGCCGGAATTAGCGTATCCAGCAGCGTTTTGTCGCCAAGCTTTGCCGAGCCGATCGCCTGGATGCCTTCCAGGCCGGCATGCAGCATCCGGCTATAGGTGGCGCTGTCGATCGCTTCGACACCTTCCAGTTTCTCGGCGAACTCGGTGAACATGACGCCATAGAGCGGACCCATCGATCCGCCGATCTCCGTCATTAGGATCGTGCCCAGCGTGTCGAGCGAAGCGGCGAGCGAGAGGTTTTTGCCCTTTAGGCGCTCCGACGCCATGCCGAAACCCTTGGCCATGTTCACGCCGTGATCGCCATCGCCGATCTTGCCGTCGATCTCGCTCAGATAGGCGCGGTTTTCGACGATGCGGTCAGCCATCGCGAGCACGATGTCGCCCGCCGTTGCGTTGTTGAATGTCTGCATGATTGCGTTCCCCTCAGAGCAGCGTCGTGCATTGAATTTCGACATCCAGAAGCTTTTTCAGCTCCGGGTCGAGCGCCATGACGGTCAGTGTCGCGCCGACCATTTCAAGCGAGGTGAAATAGTTGCCGACATAAGTCTTGTAGATCTTCAGACCGCGCTCGGAGATCTTCGCCTCGATCGTGTCGTTCAGGATGTAGAGCTCGTTGACCGGTGTAGCCCCGAGGCCGGATACGAGGACGGCGACTTCCGTGCCAGCGGCCAGGTCGTGATCGTCGAGAACGATCTGGCACATCGTCTCGGCAATTTCAGCGGCGGTCTTCAGGGGCTCAACGCGAACGCCTGGCTCGCCATGATGGCCGATGCCCACTTCCATCGTGCCGGGCTCGATCTGGAAATTCGGATGACCAACAGCGGGCAGGGTGCAGGGACCAAGTCCGATGCCGACGGAGCGGCAGCTGTCGATCGCCTTCTGAGCGGCGACGCGTACCTCTTCGAGGCTTGCGCCAGTCGCCGCCTTGGCGCCGCCGATCTTCCACATGAAGATCTCGCCGGCCACACCGCGGCGTTTCTCGCGTTCCTCCGGCGGAGCGGAGCAGACGTCATCATTTGCGACCACAGTTGCGACCTCGATACCCTCCTTGGCGGCGAGCTTGATTGCCATCTTGACGTTCATGTTGTCGCCCGCGTAGTTGCCGTAGAGGCAGATCACGCCGCGGCCGCCATTGGCTTCACGAATGGCATCATGGAAGCTCTTGGCCGTCGGCGAAGAGAAGAGTTCGCCGACCGCGACCGCATCCAGCATGTTCTTGCCCGTGTAGCCGATAAAGGCCGGTTCATGCCCCGAGCCGCCGCCGGTGATCACCCCGACTTTTCCGGCGTGGGGAGCATTCTTGGCGATGACGACGCGTGGGTTTTCGGCCAGACGAACGATATCCGAATGCGCCTTGATGAAGCCTTTTACAGTGTCTTCAACGACTTCATCGGGGTTGTTGATGAACCGCTGCATGGTCTCTCCTGTCGAATTGTCGAGCGCTTGCGCTCAAAGAATTGTGTAGCCGCCATCGATCAGAAGATCGGCGCCGTTGATCATGTCCGCACCGGCCGAGGAGAGGAAAACAGCCGCGGCTGCAATCTCCTGCGGATATGCGAAGCGACCGGTGGGGATGCGTTTCTTTGCAGCCTCGCCCTTTTCGCCGGCCCAGGCCTTCTTGCCGAGCTCGGTCAGAACGATGGTCGGGGAAATGGTGTTGACGCAGATGCCGTGCTTGCCCCATTCGGCTGCAAAGGTCTTGGACATGCCGATGACGCCGAACTTGGAGGCGCAGTAAGCGACGTGTTCCTCGATGGCGACCGTGCCCGCCTGCGAAGCGAGGTTGACGATCTTGCCGCCCTTACCGGCGGCAATCATGGCGCGGCCGACCGCCTGCGTGACGAGGAAGGTTCCTTTGAGATTGATGTTTATCGTTTTATCCCAATAGTCTAGCGGCAAATCCTCAGCTGGTGCGAGAAACACGACGCCGGCACTGTTGATAGCGACATCGATGCCGCCGAAATGCGAGATCACATCGCTGATGGCCTTGTTGACCGAAGCGGGATCGGAGACATCGCAGGCAAATGGTGCAGCACCGCCACCAATCTCACTTGCCTTTGTCGTGGCCATATCGACATTGATATCGAGAACGGCGACTTTTGCGCCCTTGGATGCAAATGCTGCCGCGACTGCGGCGCCGATGCCGGATCCGCCGCCCGTGACAAGGGCAATTTTGCCTGACAATGGGAAGTTCAAATCAATGTCGGGAGGTGTCTCGGTCATCTTGTTCAAGCCTCTAGCTGGGGATTGGGTGGGGCGAAATCTTCGCCCCACCTGCATTGATCTTACTTGCGGGTTTCGAGCAGCTTGTCGACGTTGTCAGCCGTCACCGGGGTCCAGGGGACATTGTAGTTCTTGTCCTTGCCATCGTTGAACGGCATGGCGGGATACTGCGACCAGATCTTCGATTCCGGCTTATAGTTGCCCTTCTTGGCGGCGAAGATCGCAAGATCGAGCGCGCCCTGTGCCTGTGCACTGGCATCCTGCAGGATGGAGGTCATTGTACCCTGCTTGACGGCATGGAGTGCATCGGTGATGCCGTCGATAC
Source organism: Rhizobium sp. SG570 (assembly GCF_012275345.1). Lineage (NCBI taxonomy): Bacteria > Pseudomonadati > Pseudomonadota > Alphaproteobacteria > Hyphomicrobiales > Rhizobiaceae > Rhizobium > Rhizobium sp. SG570. The sequence goes on from NZ_JAAZQI010000015.1 coordinate 136,080, forward strand.
CGGCAATGGCGAAGTCCTTGACGTTGAGCTTCGCAGCCTTGATCGCCTCGATCGCGCCGAGCGCCATCTCATCGTTCTGGCCAATGACGCCGTTGATCTGGCCTGGATGTGATGTCAGCCAGTTTTCCATCAGCGTCTGGGCTTCGGCACGCGACCAGTTGGCGGTCTGGTCTTCCAGAACCTTCACATTCGGGCACTCGGCAAGAGCTTTCTTATTGCCCTGGAGGCGCGAGATCTGCGCGGACTGGCCGACCGGACCTTCAAGAATGACGACATTGCCCTTGCAGCCGATCTTGTCGAGCACTGTTTTCGCTTCTATGTAGCCGGAAACGGTGTCGTCAGAGCCGACATAGGCGGTCAGCAGATCGGAGTCCACGCGGGTGTTGGAGCCGACGACCGGAATTCCGGCGTCGTGTGCGGCCTGAACGGCGGTTGCGGCGGCTTCGATATCGATCGGCGCGAAGATGATCGCGTCAAACTTCTGCGTGATCATCGTGTTCACCTGCTCCTGCTGGACGAGAGCATCATAGCGGCCATCGAAGATGGTAAGATCAACATCGCCGTTCTTGACGGCGGGATGTTCCTTGAGTGCTGCCGACCAGATCTGCATGAATTCCGCATTCAGGCCGTAGGGCGCCGCGCCGATCTTCAGCTTCTTGTCCTGGGCGAGGGCCGGCGAGGCCAGAAGTGCAGTGGCCGCTGCAAGAGCAATTAGTAATTTCTTCATTATAATTCTCCTCCGTTGAAAGTCCGGCGGCCGTCGTGGCGCGCCGTTTGGTTTCCGAGTGCGCAGCACCTGGATGTCTTGGGGTTCAGCCGCCCAGATTTCGCTTTTGGTCGAGCATCACGGCGCCGACGATGAGGGCGCCCTTGAGGACCTGCTGGTAGTAGGATTGGATCCCCATCAGATCGAGGCCGTTGTTCATCACACCGATGATCAACGCGCCGATCAGAGTGCCGGTGATGCGCCCGACGCCGCCGGAAAGGCTGGTTCCGCCGATGACGACGGCGGCGATCGCATCGAGTTCGTAAGCGATACCGGCCTGGGGCAAAGCCGAGCCGGTACGTGCGGCAAGCAGCATGCCCGCCAGTCCGGAAAGGCCGCCGGAAATGACGTAGACGAGGAAGCGCAGCTTGCTGACATTGATGCCTGACGTGGTGGCGGCGTGCGGATTACCGCCAACGGCATAGATATAGCGGCCAAAGCGCGTGCGATTGAGAACCCACCATGCGATGGCAAAGACGATGGCAAGCAGAATGACGGGCATCGGAACGGACAAGACGCTGCCGGTGCCGATCCAGCGGAAATCAGGCGTTAGCGCCGGAACCGGTTTGCCGCCGCCATAGATCAGCGTCAGACCACGTGCTGCCGAGAGCATACCGAGCGTTGCGACGAAGGCGGGAACGGCGAAGCGCGAAACGATGACCCCGACCAAGGCGCCGCACGCCAGGCCGACCAGCACTCCGACGGTAAGGGCCACATAAGGCGGATAGGGCGCACCGAGAATGCCGGCCGTTGCCGAGGTCGTTGCGAAGCTCGCGCTGACGATACCGGTCAGCGCAACGACGGAGCCAACGGAAAGGTCGATACCGCGTGTGAGAATAACGAATGTCATGCCGATTGCCAGCACGCCGTTTATCGACGTCTGCAGCAGCACATTCGAGATGTTGCCAGGTGTCAGGAAGTATTCGTTCGAGACCGAAAGAATGGCGGCGAGCAGCAGGAAGGCGAGGAAAATCCCATATTCCTGGATGATCAATCGGCGCCGGTCGGAGCCGAACCAGGAATTGGACTGATTGTCTTCAGTGGCGGACATTGCAAATACCTCTTGTTGCCGGGCGCTGTTTTTGGGCTTCGTCGTCTGTCGCCTTCACGTCGACAGGTGTACGAGCGTTTGCGCGTCGGCCTCCTCCCTTTTGAGAATTCCGGCAGAGCGTCCCTGGCGCATCACCAGGATGCGATCGGACATGCCGAGAACCTCGTCTATTTCGGATGAAATCATGATGACCGTGCCGCCTTGGGCGGCGAAGTCGCAGATGATGCGATAGATTTCGCGCTTGGCGCCGACATCGACGCCGCGCGTCGGCTCGTCCAGAAGCAGCACCTTCGGCTTGCGCAGGAACCACTTGCCAAGCACGACCTTCTGCTGGTTACCGCCCGAAAGGCCGGAGACAGACATACTGTCGTGCGCGGCCTTGATGCCGAAACGCTTGATCATATCGAGGCTGGCGGCCGCTTCGGCTTGGCGATCCATCGAAAAATGCGGGCTCATTTCCGGCAGGCTCGCCAAGCAGATGTTGTTGCGCACGCTATCGGTGAGATTGAGCCCCGTCAGCTTGCGGTCTTCGGTCACGAAGGCGATGCCGTGTCGCATGGCCTCCGCTGGCTTGCGCACGGTGATCGGTTGTCCGCCGAGCTTGAGCTCGCCGCCGCTTGCCGTATCGAGGCCGAAGATGCAGTTGAAGATCTCGGTACGGCCCGACCCCATCAGGCCGTAAATGCCAAAGATCTCGCCCTTATGTGCAACAAAGGAGATGTTGTCGATCTTGCCGTCGGCCCTAAGTCCCGAGACGTCCAGCCCGGGCACATCCGTTGGCACATTGGTCTTGATGTATTCTTCGCCGAGTTCGCGGCCGACGATCATGCGGATGAGGCCGGGTCTGTCGATATCGGCGAGCGCACCGCTGCCGACATAGGAGCCATCGCGGAAGGCCGTGTAGGAATCGGCGATCTGGAAGATTTCCGATAGCCGGTGCGAGACATAGACGATGCCTTTGCCCTCGGCCTTCAGCCGCTCGATGGTCGAGAACAGCTGCTGCGCTTCCTTCTCGCCGATGGCCGAGGTGGGCTCGTCCATGAAGATGACTTCGGCATCGTGGCTGAGCGCCTTGGCAATCTCGACCAATTGAACCTGGGCGACCGAGAGGTTCATCATGAATTGCGTGGCGCGGATATTGAACTGCAGGCGTTCGAGCAGCGCCTGTGCATTGCGGTTCATCGATTTGAAATCGATGCCGCCGAAACGGGCAGACGGCTCGCGGCCGAGATAGATGTTCTCCGCAACCGTCATGTGCGGGATCGGACTGAGCTCCTGCTCGATGATGGCGATCCCGGCGGAAAGGGCTTCCGCTGGACTGGCGTAATCAACCTCTTTGCCGCGGCGGCGGATGGAGCCGGCGTCACGCTTGTGAATGCCCATCAGGATCTTAAGAAAGGTCGATTTGCCAGCGCCGTTACCGCCGCACAATGCGTGGACAGACCCCGTTCGCAACTGAAAGCGCCCGTCGCGCAGCGCAGCAACGCCGCCAAAGGACTTCTTCAGTCCTTCCACTTCAAGCAGGAAATCCACTTTCTCCTCCGCACTCCCGATGCCGGATCAAGGTCGGCTAACACCGATTGCCACCGCCAAGCACCAATATTGACAATATTCGATAGGCTATCGACAAATGTCAATATGCTGATTTTGTTTTCGGGATAACGCGCTCTCCGATACCTGCTTCCCTATGGTATCCACATGTCATAATATGAATTTCTGGATTGATCCGGCCTATGGACGAAACAGATCGACTTGCCATGACAGATTTGGGGACCAAGGAATGACGATAATCGGCCGAGGCCGGCAAAGACTGGCGCAACGGGTCATCGACCAGCTGCGCGTCCAGATCGAGACGGGCAAGCTTCAGGCGGGCGATAAGCTTCCGACGGAGCCGCAGCTGGAGGCAACATATGGCGTCAGCCGGACCGTCGTGCGCGAGGCGATTGCCGATCTGCGCTCTGCCGGGCTCGTCAGGCCTGTTCAGGGCAAGGGCGTGTTTGTTGCCGAAATGATGATACCCTCAGGATCAATGCTGACGCCTGTGGAGATCAGAAGCATCCCGGAAACGCTGGAATTGCTGGAGTTTCGCATGGCCACAGAGGGTGAGGCGGCCGCCATTGCGGCCTATCGCAGGACCGCCGAACAGGAGGCGGCAATCGCTGCGGCCAATCGGAAAATGGCTGCCCTGATAGAGCAGGGGCTCCCGACCGTCGAAGCGGATTACGAATTCCACATGGCCGTCGCCATCGCCACCAACAACCGATTCTACGTGGATGTGCTCAGGCATTTCGGTACTCGCACCATCCCGCGCGGGCAGTTTCCGACATTGCCGGAGGCGAATGATCGCGCCTATCTGGAAAAGGTTCATGCGGAGCATGTCGAGATTTTGGCGGCGATCGCAGATCAGGATCCGGAGCGTGCGCGGCAAGCGATGCGTGCTCACATGATGGCGAGCCAGCGACGGTATCGCTTCCTTGCAGAACAGCAACCGCAATAGGGCTCGACTCCCGACAAAAGTCATATTATGTCATATGATATGAATCTCATGGGAGATACACCAGGTGTATGCAGGGACGCAGGTCGAGGCACGGGACGATGATGACTACCGGGTTTTCAGGCAACTAGGGCTGAAGCATATCTGCGCGGATCCGCCGGGAAGACCTGACAGTTGGACGCTGCCCGATCTCGAACGTCACCGCGACAAGATCGAAAGCTTCGGGCTGATCCTGGACATGATCCAGCTGCCTCTGCCGTCCCAGCCGATCGAGAAGGCTTCTTATCCCGATATCCTACTTGCCGGACCCGATCGCGACCGGCAGATCGACGCGGTTTGCAAGCTGATCGAAGATATTGCGGCCGCTGGCATCCCATCGGCGAAATACAATCTCAATCTCATCGGCATCCCGCGCACGCCCGAGGAGGCGGGGCGAGGTGGCTCGATGAATGCGAGCTTCCGCTGGGACAAGGCGGACCACCAGGCAACCCCCGGCCTGGCCGGTGTGCTGTCGGAAGACGAGAACTGGGAGCGGATCGACTATTTCCTGGAGCGCGTCGTTCCTGTGGCGGAAAGCAATCGCGTCCGTCTCGCCTGCCATCCGCATGATCCCTATACGCCGCCAGGTTACCGCGGCGTCACGCGCGTCCTCGGCACGGTGGAGGGCCTGAAGAAATTCGTGCTTATGCGCGAAAGCCCTTATCACGGGCTGAACTTCTGCCAGGGCTCGATCGGCGAAATGCTCGACAATCCGCGCGCGGAGATCGACGACATCATCCGTTGGTTCGGCACGCGCGGCAAAATCCTCAACGTCCACTTCCGCAACATCAGGGGCGGCAAGCTGTCCTTCATGGAAACCTTCCCGGACGAGGGTGATATGGACATGATTCGCTCGGCCCGGATCTATAAGGAGGTCGGCTATCAATACATGCTGATGCCGGACCATGTGCCGACGATCAGCGGCCGCGATCCCACAGGCGTCGCCTTCGCCTTCTGCTACGGGTACATCGCCGCTCTCGTCCAGACGCTCGAACACGCCTGAAGCATCGTCGCTCCATCGATCGACAAAAGGATTTCACGATGAACCCGAATGACCTAAAAAAGGCAGTTGGCAGCGGTCTTCTGTCGTTCCCCGTCACGCATTTTAATCAGGATCTGACATTCGACGAAGCCAAATATCGCAGTCACGTCGAGTGGCTGGCAGGCTACGATGCAGCGGCACTTTTTGCAGCCGGTGGCACCGGCGAGTTCTTCTCCCTCAACCCTGCCGAAATCCCTCAGGTCGTTCGTGCCGCCAAGGCCGCGGCAGGCAATACGCCGATCATTTCGGGAACCGGCTACGGAACGTCGCTTGCCGTCGAAATCGCCAGGGCCGCGGAAAAAGCCGGCGCGGACGGTCTGCTGCTGCTGCCGCCCTATCTGATGTTTGCGGAGCAGGCAGGTCTGATTGCCCATGTGAAGGCCGTCTGCCAGGCCGTCGGCATCGGCGTCATTGTCTACAATCGCGACAATGCCGTGCTCAACGCCGAGAGCCTGGCGCGCCTTGCCGACGAATGTCCGAACCTCATCGGCTTCAAGGATGGCGTGGGTGACGTCGACAAGGTGATCGAGATCACGACGCTGCTCAAGGACCGCCTGGTCTATGTAGGCGGTATGCCGACCCACGAAGTCTATGCTCAGGCCTATTTCGGCGCTGGAGTAACGACCTATTCTTCCGCCGTCTTCAATTTCGTGCCCGCCTTGGCACAGCGCTTCTATGCAGCGTTGCGTGCCGGCGAGCAGACAACGGTGGACAATATCCTCAAAGGCTTCTTCTTCCCGTTGGTCACCCTGCGCAATCGCAGGAAAGGTTATGCAGTCTCGATCATCAAGGCGGGCCTGCGCGTGCTCGGCAAGGATCCAGGTCCAGTGAGACCACCTTTGACCGATCTGACGGCGGAAGAAATGACCGTGCTGGAAAAGATCGTCGCCGCAGCTGGATAATTTTTGCTAGAAGGCTCGTCTGATCGTCAAGCCGGGCCGGCAGTCAACGCTCGGGTGAGGTGACCAATGATTGAAGCTTCGTTCCGTGCAGCTACCCGGACGTTCGTCTATGTCGCCGCAACGACGGCGGGGACGATCGACATATACAGTATGGATGAAACGACAGGCGCGCTCACGCAGGTTTCGACTTTCGATGCGGGCAAGATGATCATGCCGATGACCGTCAGCCCCGACAGGAAGCATCTCTATGCCGTCATTCGCTCGCAACCATATCGGGTGCTGACGCTGGCGATCAACCCGGAAACCGGCAAGCTGACGCACGAAGCTGTTGCTGCTTTGCCCGATAGTATGGCTTACGTCTCCACCGACCCATCGGGCAGGTTGCTTTTCACCGCCTCCTATGGCGGCAACAAGATCGCCGTACTGCCTATTAACAGGGACGGGCTTGTCACCGACGGCGCGCGACAGACGGTCCTCACCGGCCGCAATGCCCATTCGATCGTCAGCGATCGGACCGGCAAATTCGTCTTCGCAACCAATCTCGGTTCCGATGTCGTGCAGCAGTTCGTCCTCGATCCGGAGGCCGGCATGCTGGAGGCGAACGATCCGCCGCACGTCGCGACCAGGCCGGGATACGGTCCGCGTCATATCATTCTGTCTCCGGACAATAAGTCCGTTTATGTCCTGACCGAATTGACCGGCCACGTCATCCACTACGCTCTCGATCCCGGCAGGGGTACGTTGAGCGAAATCGAAAGTGTGGCGTCCGTGCCTGACGACGCGGGGTTGTCTCCGGGCGCCACCCCACCGGCTCCTCCACCATTCAATGCAATCACGCCCGCCGCGGCCCCAGTGGATGACGGCAAACCGAAGGTTTGGGCTGCCGACATCGGCATCACGCCCAACGGTAAATTCCTGTATACGACCGAGCGAACCACCAGCAAAATTGCGCTCTTCCATGTGGCTGGTGGGGACGGGACGCTGACCTATGTCACGAATTACCCGACCGAGCAGCAACCGCGTGGCATTCGCGTAGATCCGTCGGGCCGATTCCTTGTGGCATCCGGTGAGAAATCCGACAAACTGTCTGTTTATGCCATCGACCAGACGAGCGGCACGCTCGGTTCCGTCGGCAGGTATCCGGTCGACGCCGGCGCGAACTGGATCGAAATCGTGACGTTGCCTTGAACTCGGACAGCCGAAGAGGAGCGGTTACGCTGGTGCGTAAGGTGCGGCGGTTGGGCTATCCGGTTTGGGCAACCAGCTTGGCAATAAGGTTTCCGACCTCGGAAGCGGGAAGGGGTTTTGCAAACAAAAAGCCCTGAAACATTTCGCATCCGGCCCCCTCGAGGAATTGGGCTTGCTCCTCGGTCTCCACACCCTCGGCGACGACCTCCAATTCGAGAGTTCTGCCAAGTGACACGATGGCGGAGGTGATCGCCATGTCGCCAGCTTTCTCGGGAATGTCCGCAATGAACGACCTGTCGATCTTCAACCGGGAGAGGGGGAAGCGTCTGAGGGTACTTAGGCTCGAATATCCCGTGCCGAAATCGTCGATCGCGATGCTGACACCGAGCTCTTTCAATGCATGCATGCGCTCTATGGCCCCCTCCACATCCCGCATGATCAAGCTTTCGGTCAGTTCCAGCTCGAGCCATTGTGGATCGAGGCCGGCAGCCTGAAGCGCCGATGCAACCTGGTCTATCAGCGAATTCTCGAGAAACTGTCTGGCGGATACATTCACCGCTATACGCAATGGTGGCAGACCCTGGTCCTGCCAGGCCCGAGCTTGGCGGCAAGCCTCGCGCAAAACCATATCGCCGATCAAGACCACCAGCCCCGTTTCTTCGGCCAGCGGGATGAACGTTCCCGGCAATAGCAAGCCTTCGACAGGATGCTGCCATCGTACGAGCGCTTCGACGCCGATCACTTGACCGCTACTGATATTCTTCTGCGGTTGATAGTGAAGCACGAACTCGTTCCGCTCCACCGCCCGCCGCAGCTCCTCAATACGGCTCAGCTTGCTGCGGGCTTCTTCCCCCATTGCGGGCGTGAACAGCTGAATACCGTTGCGACCGGATTCCTTCACGCGATAAAGCGCCATATCGGCGTTTGCGAATAGCTCCGACGCGGTATCGCCGTGCTTTCTGGAGCACGCTACGCCGATGCTGCAACTGACTCGAATTTCGACGCCATCGATGGTCAGCGGCTCGGATATGCCTTCGAGAATAGCCTTGAGTCTTTCATGGAAAGGGTTCTGGTTCTCTTCCAGAACAATGATGAACTCATCGCCGCCGATCCTCGACACGATGCCGCTGCTTTTAATTTGCGCCGATATCCTCTGGGCAACCACCTTGAGCAATTCGTCTCCGGCGGCATGTCCAAGGCTGTCATTCACCAGCTTGAAATTATCAAGATCCACAAAGGCTACGGCCAAGGATTTCCCCGCCTGCGATGCTTTTTCCAGGAGAACGACGACCTTTCGATTAAGGAGCGTGCGATTTGGCAACCCGGTCAGCGCATCATGCTCGGCAAGATAGGCGATGTGAGCGATGTCACGATGCCGATCGATCGCGATGCCGACGGTTTGAGCGATGCCTGCGAGGAATTCCACGAGGCCGCTTTCGTCATTCTCGGTCTTCGATGCTGTCAATGTCCCGTGCTTGCCTCCATCTCGCGAGAAAATGGGAAACTCAATCACTTCATTCGCCTGGGTCTCGCGTTGCTGGCCGTCCAGAATGAAGCTGACCCGTCTTCCGTTGAGGAGGCGCTCAAGCAGGGCTTGGGCATCCTTGAGAAACGAACCGAGGTCGACGCCTCGCGCAACGTCATGGAGAAGCTTCGTTTGCGCGCTCATCAACTCCTCTGCGCGCTTGCGGGCCGAGATATCGCGGGAGGCTCCGACGACGCCGATGATATTGCCATTCCGGTCCCGCAACGGCACACGCGACATCATCAGCCAGCCTTCGCCCTTCAGCCGTCGTTCCTCCACGCCGAGATCGGGCTCACCCTTCTCCATGACCCGCCGTTCGACTTCGTCAATCTTATGAGCGTCGGCCACCGGGTGAATTTCGGCATCGGTAAGGCCGATCAATTCGTCGACATGCGTGAAGCCGTTGTTGAGGACGATCGCACGGTTGGCAAAGAGGAAACGGCCGTCTCTGTCCTTGGCGTAGATGAAGTCGGGCACGTAGTTGATCATCGCCTCGAGCCATTCGTATCGCTCGGTGAGCGACAGAAGCTGAGCTTGGAGCAATTCGAGCGAGACGCGGGGCTGCCGGTCGGCGTCGTTCTGATCTTCTATGGTTGACTTTGACGGATTTCCCGGCTGCTGCGTCATCACTGCTCTCTTGCTTGGCTAACGAATAATATTGGCAACGGGTTATGCAACCACAAAAACACAGGATGCATTTTGGTCGTTGGACGCGAGGGCATAGATCTCAACTTGCGACCAACCAAGCGCATTTCTTCCCGCATGATCGGATAAACGATCGAACTGGTCGGCCTCTGCCGCTCTTGTCACCCTTCTTCGCTTTGCGAAGCACCAAGTGCTCATCAAGGCAAAAGGTAACAGGCGTGACCTGATCCCGCAAACAGATGGTCTGCGCCTCAAAATGGCTGATCGGGATATAGGCCGCGAGCCAGGCGACCCGCTCGCGGCCGCCTTGCGGGGTAGGGGCAAAAGCGGCTACAGCCATGTGAAAGAAACATGAGAATCGTCGGGAGAAGCATCATGGATGTTCGCAAAGCCGGCACGGACGGTAATCTCGTGCTTGCCGGCGTGCTTTTGATGCTTCTCGGCGATTTTCTGTTTTCACTGAACGATGCCATGGGCAAGTGGTTGGTCGCGAGCTTTTCCGTCGGCCAAATTCTGGTGATACGCTCGCTCGGCTCCTTTGTCATTCTCGCGCCCATGATCGCGCGGCAGGGAAGCGATGCACTGTTCCGCATCGAGCGGCCGCCGTTGCAGCTTCTGCGCATAGTGATGACGACCACCGACGTTGGTCTCTTCTATGCGGCTGTCGCCTATCTGCCGCTTGCAGATGTCATGACCTTCTACATGGCCGGTCCTATCTATGTCGCCGCGATCTCGCATTTCTTCCTTGGCGAGAGGATCGGTTGGCGGCGGTGGCTGGCCGTCTTCGTCGGTTTTGCCGGCGTACTGATCGCGCTTAAACCTTCGACGGCAATGTTCTCCTGGCCGTCGCTTTTCGGCCTTTGCGGCAGCCTCGCGTTCGCGATGACACTTGTGCTTGGCCGGCGGCTGCGACAGACGAACGATGCGACGCTCGTCGCCTGGCAGACTGTCGGCGCACTTGTCGCAGGACTGGTACTCAGCATCGGCAACTGGCGTTCCGCCTCGACGCTCGATTTTGCGGCCATGTTGGCGCTCGGCGTTGTCGCCGGCAGCGCCCATATGCTGATAACGCGATCGCTGAAACTTGCGCCCGCGTCGCTGCTCGCACCTCTGCAATATACGCTGCTTATCTGGGCGATAGCGCTCGGTTTCTTCTTCTTCGGCGACATTCCGGATATCCAGGTCTTCCTCGGAGCCGCCATCATCGTGCTTGCCGGTCTTTTCATCTTCCACCGGAAGAATCTGACCGACACTATCCCGAAGGAAGCTGTCGCACCGGATGGGCATTGAGGCGGTGGCTTTCTCCGTCTCCTAAATGCTCCTCTGAAGAACCGGAACACATCTGAACAAAGTTGGGGCTGCTGGTTTTCGATAGGCTCTAATGTCCCATGGATGCCTTTTTGCCGAGTGTTACGTTGCGTAGGGTAAGGGCCAGCGGAATTGCGGCCAGGGAAATCAGCGTCAAAACCCAGAACGCATCGATGTAAGCCAGGAACGAAGCCTGACTTTGCACCTGCTCGTTGATCCAGGCAAGCGCCTGCTGATTTGCCGTCACCAGTGAACTGCCCTGGCTAGTGAAGTAATTTGTCACCTGGTTGAGCGTATCCTGATAGACGCCGTTCGAAGGAATGACATGCTCGACCATACGGCTCTGGTGAAACTGCTCCCGATGGGTAATGATGTTCGATATCAGCGACACGCCAATCGATCCGCCGGTGTTGCGCGCGGCGTTGAGCAAGGCCGACGCCTGGTCTGTCTTGCTGGAGGGGATGCCGTCATAGGAGGCCGCGGTAATCGGCAGGAATATGAAGGGCAGGCCAATTCCTTGCAGCATGCGTGCTTCGGCAAGATACCAGAAGCCGATGCCACTATAGGCGCTGGTTACCTGATACATGGAAAAGGCAACAAAGCCGGCACCGACCGCGATCAGATATTTCGGCTGCACTTTTGACGACAGGACGCCGACGACGAACATCATGATCATCGTCACGAGGCCGCCGGGAGACAGCATCAGGCCAGCCCAAGTTGCCGTATAGCCGAGATTTGCTTGAACCAGCTGCGGCAGATATTGAGTTGTCGCCAGAAGCAGCGCGCCCGTCGCCATCATCACCAGGAAGCAGGTGCCGAACTGCCGGCTAACGAGCATCCTGATATCAACGGCTGGATTCTTGTGCTTCAGTTCCCAGGGGACCATTAAAACAAAGGCCAAAGCGCAGATCGCGGCGGCCATGATGATGAAGTTCGATCCAAACCAATCGTCTTCAAGGCCACGATCAAGCATCAGCTCCAGCGCTCCGAGAAAGGTCGCAACAAGGCCGAAGCCGATCCAGTCGAAGCCAATCTTTTCCTTCCGCAGCCGCACGCGCTCCTCGGCGCTGCCTTCGGGCTCCTTGATCAGCATGGCAACGGCTGCCAGCGTCAGAATGCCGACCGGCCCGTTGATCAGGAAGCACCAGTGCCAGGAAAAATTATCGGAAAGCCAACCGCCCAGGGTCGGTCCGACCACAGGAGCAACAACAACCGCGACCCCGAACAGGGCAAAGCCTTGCCCGCGTTTTTCGGGCGGAAAGCTGTCGGCTAGAATGGACTGCGCGACAGGCACCATCCCGCCGCCGCCGATGCCTTGCAATACCCGGGCTAAGAGCAGGAATTGCAGGTTGGGTGCAAAGCCACACATGACCGAACTAATTGTAAACAATGCCAGGCAGCCAAGGAAAAAGGTCTTACGTCCCAGAATGCGCACGAGATAGCTCGTCGCCGTCACGATCACCGCATTGGAGACGAGATAGGTTGTGACAACCCAGGATGCCTCGTCCTGACTGACGCCGAGGCCGCCGGAAATGTAATTCAGGGCGACATTGGCGATCGTCGTATCAAGCACTTCCATGAAGCTGGCGAGTGCTACGACAATGGCGATGATCCACGGGGTTGCCGATGGTTTGGCAACAGCGTTCGTGCTCACAGCAGGCTCCTCAAGCTTTCCCACAGGGATAGGCTTGCATCGGTCCGCACGGTTGGTACGACCGACATGCCCGGTCCCAGCGCCACATCGCTCGGCACATCGTCAAGCACGATTTTCACCGGCACTCGCTGTACGATTTTTACGTAGTTGCCGGTGGCATTTTCCGCCGGAAGCAGCGAAAAAGCGGTCCCCGATCCCGGCTGTACGCTTGCGATATGGCCATCGATTAAGCGTCCCCCATAGGCGTCGATGGTCAGCGTGACAGGCTGGCCCGGACGCATATGGTCGAGCTGCGTTTCTTTGAAATTGGCCGTCACCCAAAGCTTGTCCGGCACGAACATGGCAAGATTCGACCCCGTCTGGACATATTGGCCATCGCCAGCCGAAAGCTGCACGACCCGTCCGGGCTGCGCCGCCGTTATGGTCGTATAGGAGAAATTTAGCTTTGCCTGGTCGAGCTGCGCTTGATCCTGTTTTTGGGTGGCCTGGGCGCTGGCGATCTGAGAATCGTAGGCAGCAAGCTGGCGCTGCGCGGCGGTCAAAGAGGCTTCGTCCGTATTCAGGGCAGCCTGTTGCTGATGCAATTGCGACTGATATTGCTGTGCTTCCTGAATGGTGCCGGAACCGCTCTTCATCAGCGTTTCGTAGCGGTCATATTGCTGTTGGGCAAAGACGAGGTTGGCCTTGGCCTGCTCAATCTGAGCCTTGGCCTGGTCCACATTCGCCTCCTGGACCTGCTTCTGCGCTTCGGTATTCCGGATATTGGCCTCTGCGGCGGCAACCTGCGCCTGCGCCTGTTCCAGAGATGTCTGGAAATCGCGGTCATCGATCCGGGCGATCACTTCGCCTGCCGTCACATGCTGGTTATCGGTAACCGCAACGGAAGAAATGTAACCGGCGACCCTGGAGGTAACGGCATATTGACGGGCGGCGATAAAGGCATCGTCCGTGCTTTCGTAGTGCGAGCCATTATCCCAATAGACATAGGTTGCAGCAGCTGCCACAGCCAGCGCGGTCCCGCCGATCAAAAGCATCGTCGTGCGTCGCGAGCGCCCACTTTTGGCTTTCTCCTCATCGGAATTGTCCGGAGCCTGTCGTTCATCCTCACGTATGCGGGCTTGCTCGCTGGTGTGCGGCGCTTCTGCCTGCTCCTGTTTTGCCGTGATGTTATCCTGCTCATTGTCTGCCGCCGCACTGCCTTTTTTAGGCTCCAGCACGATCAGCTTTCCAAAGGTCTCATCTTGAGGCGCGCTCATGTTTTACCTCTTTGCTCGATGCATTAAATTGAAACGAAACGTTTCATTTAAATATTGACCTAGAACTGATCGGGATGTTAGTCAAGAGGCGGAGAGGGCAGGGACCCCATCCATGCCAATCAAAAATCGGTGAGGCGCGTTTTGGCGAGAGAAACGACAAAACTGAAAAATATAGAGCCGAAGGCAGGCATGCCCCGGCGCGGGCGACCGCCGCGAGAAATGGCTGGAGAAGTCGAAGACAGGATCTTGCAGGCCGCTCTTCAGGTTTTCGTCGCCCGCGGTTACGAAGGGGCCAGCATTGACGAAATCGCCGAGGTAGCCAGGGCCGGCAAGCCGAGCATCTATACGCGCTTTACCAGCAAGGAAACCTTGTTCAGAGAGGTGGTTTTGCGCTGGGTGCAGAAGTCCGGCGAGATGGCTGCCTCTGCCACTTCGGGCAATATTCAGGAACGTTTCCAGACTGCGGGTGTCCTGATTGTGCAGCGCGCTATCAAGGACGAGACCGTAGGGCTCATGCGTAGCGTGATGGGAGAGGCAACGCGCCATCCGGAGCTGGCAACTACCATCCACTATGCCATCCGTGCGCATGGGACGGCCACGGTGATGAAGCTCGTCGCAGAACTGGCGGAGGCGGAGGAAATCAGATCTCTCCCGGCCTTTGCACCAGACAATCTTCCGGCGACGACCCGCCGCTTCATCGACTTGGTCTTGCTGCCGATGATGATGTCCTCGCTGTTTCATGCCGACCTGACGCCGGTCAAGACGGAGATGGAAAATCATGCGCGCGAAGCGGCATCATTTTTCCTGCGCGGTTGCGGCTACTGTCCGACCGGCGCCTGAGGTGAAGGCGGACCGACCGGCATGATAGCGCCGCGCCGGAGAATCCGCTTAGCGACAAATGATGTATCCGTTAGCCGATCAGGCGCTGTCTGGTGTCCGGGCGCTTCATCGCTCGGCTGCCACCGGAGGCCGACGGTCGCTGAAAAGAGCAAGCAGAGCCGGATTGATGTAATGTCTGAATGAAAAGCTGCGTTACAAATTCCCGTCTGGTGCCCACAATACAGACCCCTGAAAATCCGAATATTCCAATGTCTGTGTTGTCCGCGTTTCACGCCACGCAGAGCTATTTGGCCACAAAACCAACTCGGAATCCGAACAACCGGCCTATCTTTTCCAATGTTTCGAGCGTTGGGTTCGCGGTGCCGGCTTCGATCTCCGCAACTTGTCGCCTAGTAAGCGACAGCGTCTTGGCAAATTCCTCCTGCGTCATGCCGAACCCTTTACGGATCTCCGCCACAGCACCGGGCAGCCTCAGGTCCCCAGTTCGAGCACGTTCCGCCAGTGTTCGCCGGTTTTCCAGAATCTCATCTTTCGTCGGTTTCTTCCATCGAGCCATTAGCGGTCCTTCGTCATCAGTGGCACGCCGCCAGAACGCTGTCTGCTATCTCAATGCAGCGTCCCATTGCACGCTCCAGAACCTCCGGGGCCGCAGCCATATTCTTCGCCATGGCCGGACCCTGACGCAGATGTTCGGCAAACGCGGAAAGCGCAGCCGCGAGAACTTTCTGCTCTTCCGGATTTGGCATCAGTTCAGTGCAAATCCGCTTCCAATCGGGAAGATGATCGCGACCTCCGTCACGCATCATGGCCCAACGGGTGGAGCGAACGATCCCCTCTTTGGCGAGCCGCATTGGTGCGAAATCAAAGAGCGGAGACAGGCGGATCGTGCCGTCCTGATGCTTGCTGAGTGCCGAATTCCGGCCGTGATTGTCGGGATTACCGAGCGCCAGATTGGCGATGTCGCGCTTCAGGTATTCCACAACGTCCGCGAAGGGATCGGCTGAATATTGGCGCAGAACGTCGATATAGGCCTCATGCGTGCCGACATGGCCGAAATCGGCAACGCCGATCGCTGACACCAGGCTTTCTTGACCCAGCCGCACGGTTCCGCCGCCTTCTTTAGTCTTCCGATCGAGACGGGGAATGATCAGGACGCCTTCGGCATAGGTCGATGGTTCGCTGACATTTAGACCGATCCCTTGAGCGATCCGCGAGTAGAGGGCTTCGCCTTCGAGAATCAGGCGGTCCACAGGCTCGTTGCTGCGGACCAGCTTGACGATGATGTGGCGCACGGCCTCATCATCGGTCACGAAGCTGTCGGGGTAATATAACCCGTCACTCGCCTGGGTCATCGAGACCTTCGGCCATTCGCCTTGCAGGCCGCTTGAGCCGGAGGCAAGCATTCCAAAGCGATCGGCGACTTCCATGAACCGATCCGAGCGATCAAGGATTTCCGCTTCTGTAACCCCTTGGCGCTCAACACCGCGCAGCCGTTCCGCTTCGGCGTCCGCCGCTTCTTTGATGCGGATATTGCCTATGCCGCCCGCTGCCGATCGCAGCAGCAGCGGCAGATCGGAAACGCGCGAGCCTTCAGCAAGGCCGAGGTGCTCGGCAAGCTTTCGCCTTGCATGCCCCTGTGGCATAAGATCCAAGAGGAAGGGCGGCCAGCTGCTGCTATATCTATTTTCGAGATCAACGGGATAACGGACGGACAAGGCACGATGGTCGCGGACCGTTGTTCCGGCCGCGAATTCCGCCGACGCCACGGTGACGAAATAGTCGAGATCGTAATCGACGATGGACGCACCCTGAAAGCCGGCCGCGTCGTCCTTCAGTTCTAGCGTCGCGGCGCGATGCCACTCACCATTGAAATGGATTTGGAGCGTTAGGCGCATTAATTGACCCTTTGAATGGTTCAAATAATGCATTTCTTTAAATTATTCAACCCATCAAAGTGGGTCGAATAACTGCTCTTAGAATTGCCAGTTGCCGAAGCGGTTATGGCAGCATTTGATGCGACTAGCGACCTTTGTTTCCACATCCTCGTGTGATCGACATGCCGAGCGGATATGTCGTCAAATCATGTCGATAGAATCGCAATATATCGACACACTATATGTCTCGTAAGCGGTCTGTACAAATGCAGAAGGTGCTAGCAAACGTTCAGTTGCAAGCCTGTTTTATGGCCTAAATGCAGCCCCGCCAGACTCGAAAAGCGACGCCGAAAGGGCATCCGGCCGCAGCCAGTGGGAAACGCGCTCTGATGGCCATCTTTGGCGGAAATGCCGGAAACTAAGGCGTTTAGAGGAGGGGAGGGGCAAGAGGTGTCGCCTGAGAGAAAGATTGTCGAGAAATTTCCATTCGCTCGGCAGGAGAGGGCTGCTGTGAGTGTCCTGCAGAGCGAGACCGTTCCACCGAACCTCGCCGAAATCTGCTCGAAAGGCCGGAAAACCAGGCGTTTAAGGTCACCCAAGGCGACGGACAGGGTGATTTGCGAGCTCTGTCGATCTACCATCGATAACCAGTACATTCCGCTGAATGTCTTCGATCGGACGCAGTTATGCCCGTAACCAGGGGTCATATCTAGCGCGCAGCAGAGACGAGAAGTTTGCCTGCGAGAGCGTCATATTTTCTATTACAGTTACGGCCGCGATGCCATCAGCGCTTGCCGAATGCGCGTAGAAAGGTCTTCGTTGCCTCTCCTGCCATGCGGTCGACCTCTTCATCCGGAGTTGCACGTCCGATCTGTTGGTTGATCCGCAGATCTGTTGCGAGCAGCGCCATGTACTGGCGCGCGGCAAGTGCCGGATCCTCTATGTCGAGATGGCCAGCCAGCGCAAGCTGCGCCAAGCGAGCTGCAATGGCAGGGTATTTCTTTCCCGGTCCATATTCCTTCCAGGTTTCGAATAGTTCGGGAAATCTGCCGCCTTCGGTCTCGAGGAGCTTGCGTAGCCAGCGACCATTCGGATCGCAGACCGCCTTGCGCAGGAGAAGCGCTGAAAATTCGGTCAGTTCTTTTTCCAGGTCGACGGGCGCCACGGGAAATGTATCCAGCACCCGGAAGAAGCCGGCGCTCGACTTCTCGGTGATCTCCGCGACCACAACCTTGAATAGATTATCCTTGTCGCCGAGTTGATTGTACACCGTCTGACGTGACACGCCGGCTCTTGCTGCGATGGCATCGATGCTCGCTGCTGCAAACCCGTCCTCGGCAAAAACGTCTGCGGCCGCGTTCAGGATTGCCTGACGTTTGCTGGTGGCGGGTGGGCAACTCTCTGTCTCGGAAGAAACCGCTGCGGGCGAAGTTTTCATGACACTACCATATAGGGCTTGACCAATTGGACAATGCTGTCCAAAATATTTTACAGGAATGACGGGCTATGCGTTGGAACCATCGTCGTCTTTCCGCTGTCCCATCTATAATCGCCCACTCAATCCCCGTCACATGCTTTTTGTATGAGGCTTTGCTTCGTCCGGGGAATGGTGTGCGGGAAAGGTTTTTGCCGTGCAGAGCAAGGATTCCGTTTCATCCCCCGGGGCCGGCGGCTCCCACCATGCCATCGTCCTTGGCCTTCTTTCAGCCGTCGGTCTCTTTGCCCTCGACATGTATCTACCCGCGCTGCCGACGATCAGTCTGGATCTTCACGCTGACAGCCATGCAGTTCAGGCAAGCCTGATCTCCTTCTTCGCCGCCATGGCTGTGTCGCAGATTATCTATGGTCCCCTGTCGGACATGTTTGGCCGCAAGCGGCCTCTGTATGTCGGTCTGGTGCTCTACATCCTCGGCGCGATCGGCTGCGCGCTCTCTACCGATATTAGCTGGCTGGTCGCCTTCCGTTTCATTCAGGGCACCGGCGCCTGTGCCGGCGTCGTGATTGCCCGCGCCATCGTGCGCGACCTGCATACGGGTGCCGCCGCCGCGCAACTGATGTCGCGGCTTATGCTGGTCTTCAGTATCTCACCCATTCTGGCGCCGCTTGCGGGCAGCATCGTGACAGCGTTCGGGAACTGGCGACTGATCTTTTGGGTCATGGTCTTCGCCGGTGTTGTCGGCTTCGTCGCGGGCCGCTTTTTCCTTGAGGAGACCCGTCCGGTTGCGGCTCGCAGTGAAAGCAGCCTCGGCGGGGCATTAAAAGCCTATGGAACACTCCTTAAGGACCCGTACTATCTCGGTCTGGTGCTGATGGCCTCCTTCGGCATGTCAAGCTACATGATCTATGTCGCCAACTCTTCCTTCGTACTAATCGGCCATTACGGGCTCTCTCCGACCTTTTACAGCCTGGTCTTTTCCATGAATGCGATTGGCTTCATCGGCATGTCGCAGATGAACGGCTGGCTTGCCCGCCGGATTGGTTTGCGCAAGGTCATTCGCGGTGCGGTTTCTGGTTACGCGCTGACGATGCTGGCGCTGGCTGTCATAATGGCCGGTGGAGTCGATCGCCTCGACATCATGGCGGCCTTCCTGTTTGCGGGCTACGCTTTCCTTGGAATGATCGTGCCGAATGCGGCGGTACTGGCACTGGAGCACCATGGTCGTATCGCTGGCACGGCCTCGGCGATGATGGGCACGGTCCAGTTCATGACATCGGCGCTGGTGGTTGGCGTCAGCGGTATGTTTATGGACGGTACGGCAAGACCGATGGTGGTCATCATCGCTACCTGCTCGGCTATCGTGTTCCTCCTTTCGATCGCAGTGCTAAAGAGCAGGCATGTGGTGGCGGCAGAATAGATATTGCTGCGACCGATTGGAGCGGCCTGGCAGGCCGCTCGCAGCGAGGTCTCTTCAGCGTGGGAGATGTGCGCGATTTAAATTGAAGGTGGTGATGCTTTGAAGCAGGAGACATTGCTTAGGTGTTGTCGCGCGATTGGTTCTAGCGCGACGACCGCTGGCTGCAGCTGATGAGCCCGGCCATGGTCGCAGACGCGCTCATTTGTTCCATAGTTGAACGATGTGCCACACTATCCGAACGGGGTCGCGCGTTATTATCCCTTCAAGACCGCCATTGTGGACCCTTTGTGACGGAGGTGTGCCCCTTCTAAAGAATTGAGGAAGAACCCGGTTAAATGCAAAACGACACATTCAGCTTCAAGTGCGGATACGAAACGAGCGTGGGTGCTCACGGAAAGGCTTGGGCAGCCAATTCTCTGGCTTGAGGGGTTCATGGTACGTCAGTTGCTGGGATACCTGCGTCCAGAAAGTTTTCCGTTCTGCCCAGGTTTTCGGCACGTCATAACCCCATTGCTTTGCGAGGGCAGGGAGGTAATTGTCGAACGCGCCCTTCACCAGCTCTCCCCACGGGAACAGTACACTCAGCGAAAACAGATAGGCGCATCGGGCCGCCACCAGCAATGTGACAAAGCCGACAAACAGCCAGACGTGCTTCAGCAGGAACGCTCCATCAATTGGGGTGGTCTCCAGATAGATGAAGTCACCGATACGGGCAGCCGCCAGGATCGCAAGCCCGACAAACAGGAAGATAATGTTGACGAGAAAATCGACATTTGAGCGGGCATTGTTGAGTGCTTCCTGATAGTCCTTGGGCAAGACGGCGCTCAGCGAGAACCAAAGCATCACCGCATCAGCGCCATAGACCGTCGAGGAGTAGTACTCAAAAGCCCGGATTTGATTTCCGAAGCGCGTCGGCATAAGGGCACTGTCTTTCCGCGGAAACTCCTGGCGGAGCTTTGCGAAGGATTTGGTGTGCCCGGCGTCTACGCCCGCCACCTCCTCTGGTGTGGCCTTCTTGCGTTTCGCTTTGTATGCCGCCACCCGCGCCTCGTCTTCGCAATAGCGCCGTCTTTCCTTTTCTTTCCAGTGCTGAAAGCGATTGACGGGCCAGGAATACCCCTCCAGAAGCCGATACTGCGCATTGCTGGTCATCGACAGAAATAGAGCAATCGCCCAAACCGTGACAGCAAGGTAGGCGAGCTTGTCCCACGATTCCGACTGCATCACGAAGGGCTTGAGGGTAGCTACGAATTCCACATCGGAGAAAAGATAGTATCCGATTACGCAGGCAATCAGGACAGGTAGCACAAACCCAACCATGAAGGGTCGACTTGCCAGTTGTGTCAGTGATCCAAACATCGAATGGTAACCTTTTCCGCCGAATCCTAGGTTTCGCTTTGCTCGGATCGAGGTGTTGTCACGCCTGACGTCCGACCGTTAGAAGACCCATTCTCGTCATCACTGTCTGGAACAGGCGTGGTTGGGTCGCCCGGAAGACCGGACAGCGAGGCACCTAGGTAGGGAGATCGGACGGAGTGCAATGAGGTCGACGGCTCGTCCAAAAGCACGCTTCGAGACTTTCCCGGCACGCCCTCGACCAAGGTGACCTCGGTGCTGAGCAGCAGGCCCGCGACTGAAGCTGCATTCTGCAGAGCCGTGCGAACGACCTTGACCGGGTCGACGATGCCCATGGCGATCATGTCGCCATATTCAGACGTCTGAGCGTTGTAGCCGTAGTTGTCTTCGTTCTTGTCGAGGATCTTGCCGACAACGATGGAGGCTTCGTCACCAGCGTTTTCAGCGATCTGGCGGCAAGGAGCCTGCAGAGCGCGGCGAACGATGTTGATGCCGGCTTCCTGATCCTGGTTCTCACCCTTGGCGGTGATCTTCGTGGAGGAACGCAGGAGAGCGATACCACCGCCCGGTACGATGCCTTCCTGAACAGCAGCGCGCGTCGCGTTGAGAGCGTCGTCGATGCGGTCCTTCTTTTCCTTCACTTCAACTTCCGTCGAGCCGCCAACGCGGATCACGGCAACGCCGCCAGCGAGCTTGGCAAGACGTTCCTGCAGCTTTTCGCGGTCGTAATCGGAAGAGGTTTCTTCGATCTGAGCCTTGATCTGGGCAACGCGGCCTTCGATGTCGGACTTCTGGCCAGCGCCGTCGACGATCGTGGTGTTTTCCTTGGAGATCGAAACCTTCTTGGAACGGCCGAGCATGTCGAGGGTGACCGACTCGAGCTTGATGCCGAGGTCTTCGGAGATGACAGTGCCGCCCGTGAGGATGGCGATGTCTTCCAGCATGGCCTTGCGGCGATCGCCGAAGCCCGGAGCCTTGACGGCAGCAATCTTCAGGCCGGCGCGCAGCTTGTTGACGACGAGCGTTGCAAGAGCTTCGCCTTCGACGTCTTCAGCGATGATGAGGAGCGGCTTGCTGGTCTGAACGACGGCTTCGAGAACCGGAAGCATGGCCTGCAGGTTCGAAAGCTTCTTCTCGTGGAGCAGGATGAAGGGAGCTTCGAGGTCGACCACCATCTTTTCCGGGTTGGTCACGAAGTAGGGGCTGAGGTAGCCGCGGTCGAACTGCATGCCTTCGACGACTTCGAGTTCGGTTTCGGCGGTCTTGGCTTCTTCAACCGTGATGACGCCTTCGTTGCCGACCTTCTGCATGGCTTCAGCAATATCGAGACCGATCTGCCTGTCGCCGTTCGCCGCGATTGTCCCGATCTGCGCCACCTCTGCCGAGGTATGGACCTTCTTCGCGCTCGCCTGGAGATCCTTGAGAGCGTCTGCAACGGCGAGATCGATGCCGCGCTTCAGGTCCATCGGGTTCATGCCGGCTGCAACTGCCTTGGCACCTTCGCGAACGATGGCCTGGGCGAGAACGGTTGCAGTCGTCGTGCCATCGCCGGCGATGTCGTTGGTCTTCGAAGCAACTTCGCGGACCATCTGGGCGCCCATGTTTTCGAACTTGTCTTCGAGTTCGATTTCCTTGGCGACGGTGACGCCGTCCTTGGTGATGCGCGGAGCGCCGAAGGACTTGTCGATAACGACGTTGCGACCCTTCGGGCCGAGTGTGACCTTCACGGCGTCAGCGAGAATGTCGACGCCACGAAGCAGGTTGTCGCGGGCAGGCTGTGAAAACTGAATATCTTTCGGCGCCACGATGGCCTCCCCTGCTATCGGCCCTGGTTGTTTTCACTGGAATCATCATCGGGAACGGGCGTCGTGGTATCTCCCGGCAGTCCCGATATGGATTCACTCGCCTCTCCATGGTCATAGGGATGCCGAACATCATCCGGAAAAGGCGTGCTGGGATCTCCAGGCAGGCCGGAGAGATCGTCATCGCTCCATTCCTGCCTTCGGTGACGCTCGGTCGATGATCTCTCGTCCCGTCGATATGTCGGTGCAGGTCCGCCAAGCGGTCCCAACAGGATATTGGCTGCAGTTCTCTTACCGCGTTCGACCGCGAATGGGACTTCGGACGCCGGCGTCGCGGAGTCTTCCGAAGCAGACGCGCCAAAATTCCCACCGCCTGAGAAATAAACCCTTCGCGCAAATCGCCCACTGGAGTGTTGCGGATCGAAATAGTCACGCGTCCAGTCTCCGCCTTCCTCGAGGAAGCGCACAGTGAAATCATCGGGCGTCTTATCCGGATTCTTGGCAAGGAAGATGCCGACAGCCTGGCGGAAGGCATAGTGCGAATGCAGTCGCATGAATTCCCCGAAATAGATGTCCGCGACCCGGGTATTACCCCGGATCACCAGCATGTTCTCATCGTTATCAGTCGTACTGCTGCCGCTGAAATTGGCGGAGCCGGAAATGACGATAGGATCGCTGGACAGCGGATCCGCAAGCAGGAACTTCGTGTGAATCCAGTGGATGTTGACCTTAGAAGTGATGCGCTCCAATTCGCCGAGCCATTGGTCGAAACCCGAGAGCGGGATGCGGTTGCCAACAGCGATCACAACATTGGGCAAGCGCTGCAAGGCGCGAATGCCGGCGATCTGCGCCTCCTTGTTGCGGCCGGTCCACTCCTTTTCCATGAGGGCCATGCGCAAGACGCCGTCTTCCTGACCAAAAACCTGCCGAAACCGCTCGTTCATACCGAAGGCGAAGGTCATGAACAGTCCGCCTTTGGCACCTCTCCCGAGATCTGCATACCAGTCCAGTGCATCGAGCTTGGCGCGGGGCGAAAACACCGTTGTGATCCCCTGCGCATCAAGAACGACCGGGGCCGGCGTCTCCTCGATTGTCCATGATTTGTATGTCGATGGAGCCTTGGTTTCCGGATCTGTCTTGAGCATGTCAAAGTAGGTGAGGTACTTTTTCGCGACATCCGTGTCCTCGACGATATGGACACAGTTTGCATGGCCAAAAATCCCATTCTCGGTAAGGTTCGTGGAGCCCGTCATCAGGGCAACGGGCTCACCGTTCCTTGTCAGAACCAGGAACTTGTTGTGCATCAGATTTCCGTTGCGACGTGGCAAGCATATGCTCCCTATACCTGCCGTCTTGACCGCCTTTTCATTATCGTCCCATGGACCGGTCTCACCCTCTATATCATCGAAGACAATGGACACGTCCGCACCGCGCTGCTTGGCCGCGCGCAGGGCCTCAAGGACAGCAGGCCATTGGAACTCGTAGAATGCTCCCTTCAACCCAAAGGAGCCGTCAGTCGCGCGATCGATGAAGGCAAGGATGCCCTCGAGCAGGCCGCGGGAAAGCCAACGATAGGCGCCCGGGCCTGCATCTTTCGGCTTCTTGTTCAGGAAGCGGCGAGCGTATTCCTGTGTCGCCACCGCGCCGCGATTGAAGAGGATGACGTGCTGCGCTCCGACGACCGGCTCGGTGCGCACCGAAACGATGACCGACCCTTTCGACCCGAGGGCCGAAGGCTCCCCGTAGAGCGCGACGATTTCGTAGCTATAGTCATGTTCCGGCTTGGCGGAATAGTCGGCCCACTGAAACGTCTGGAACGGGTGCTCAAGGCTGGAGAACTGCTCCCCCGGCGCCGGATTTGGCTCCACGGACTTGAAGGTCTTGGTTCCCTTCATCCAGTAGACCTCGCCCTCCGTATGGTCGGTCCGTCGCACGGCGAAGCCACGAAGGCCCGGCCTCATCGAGGTGCTGATATTGAGGCCAAGCGTCACCACGTGACACCCGGCGATCGCATTGACCACGATACCGTCTTTTTCAACGCGTACTCTCATGGCTTCCCCCCAAATTGATCTGCGCCGATAATCGAGTTGTATTGAGATGCGCCCGGACGGGGCGATCGATGCTGCTATTGCCGGCTTTGTTCGGTGGCGGTCCGGTAGGCTATCCCGCGCCAAGCGTATCGAGAATGCTGATGTCAGTCGGGCCTCGAAAAAACTACTCGCTCGGTTCGAGCCCCGATCATGTCTACTTCCTGCCCTTCGAACGGGTCTGACGCGGTCGCGGATTTGCCGTCATTCTAAAAATGCGCTGAGGGAAATTAGCAGATAGTATCAGGCCGTGCGACCAAACGCGCAAGCCTGACATGCTTTCTCATCGGATTGTCGCTGCCCCTCTACAAGACTATCCGAAGGTGTCGAAACAACATTCGCATATGATCATGCATCGAGATTGCTATTATGCAAGAGTAAAACTCGAACGAGTAAACATATCTTCGAATTTATCGCATTGCGGGCGGCGAACGTCACGCTGATTTATGTTCAGCACGGATGGATTCCGCGGCAAAAAGTATTAAATGACCACCCGAATTGAGTATCGGGCGCATCGCAGTTGCTTTGCTCTCTTGACAGCTAGTCGGTCGATCTCTGCGGAGCGCATATCGGGACCCGCTCAGCATCCGCCTGAGGGCCGACGAACAACCCCGTCAATTGAGCGGCAGCATGCGTTGTCCGAGTATGCTTCCTGCCAATTCCGCTAAAACGCCCGCTTGATCGTCTCCAATCGGCTGATTTGATCT
This sequence comes from Rhizobium sp. SG570, assembly GCF_012275345.1. Lineage (NCBI taxonomy): Bacteria > Pseudomonadati > Pseudomonadota > Alphaproteobacteria > Hyphomicrobiales > Rhizobiaceae > Rhizobium > Rhizobium sp. SG570. Next base: position 161,471 of record NZ_JAAZQI010000015.1, read on the forward strand.
CTGCATGGCCGCTACTTCACTCAAATTCGCCTTCGTCCGTACGGCATCGAGCATTTCGCCCACCGCAAATTCCACCTCCACACAAAGTGAGTGTCAATCGGCGTCCAAAATTGGCTCTGAGGAGGTGCGGACGAAAACTTGGACTAACAGGAGATAGTTCATGTATTCGTACGAAGACCGCATGAGGGCCGTGCAGCTCTATATCAAGCTCGGCAAACGGGCGAATGCCGCCATCCGTCAGTTGGGTTATCCGACGAAGAATGCTCTGAAGCATTGGCATCGCGAACTCGCACGTGGCAACGATTTGTCGGCAGGCTACGTGCGCACCAGACATCGGTATTCGGATGAGCAAAAGAGAACTGCTGTTGAGCACTATCTGGACCACGGCCGTTGCCTGGCATGGACCATGAAGGCGCTTGGCTACCCTAGCCGTCAGAAGCTTTCGGCTTGGATTGATGAATATGAGCCAGGCGGTAGGCGGCGAGTCCACACCGGCAACTCAAGCGGTACCATCAGATCGGAGCAACAGAAGCGAACGGCCGTGATCGATTTGTCCTCCAGGCGTGCGAGCGCCCGCTCGGTGGCTCAGAAGGTAGGCGTGAGCCGGCAGACGTTGTACGACTGGAAGAACCAGAAACTTGGTCGTGAGGTCCCTGCATCCATGACACGCAATCGCGAGTTACCACCGACTGCCAGCCGAGACGAACTCGAGCGTGAACTTGAGGCACTGCGCAGTGATGTGAAGCGCCTTCAACTCGAACATGACCTGCTTACGAAGGCTAACGAACTCATAAAAAAAGATCTGGGCATCGATCTGCGGCTCCTGGGAAACCGGGAAAAGACACTGCTGGTTGATGCCCTGCGAAACACATATGCCTTACCCGAACTCCTCACGCGGCTTGAGTTCGCCCGCAGCTCCTATTTTTATCATCGGTCTTTGCTTTCTCTCGAGGACCGATACGCAGATCTTCGCCAGACCATTGTGGTGCTCTTCGAGACCAACCGAAACTGCTACGGCTACAGACGCATTCATGCGGCACTGGCCAGAGGCGGAGAACAGGTCTCCGAAAAGGTGGTGCGCCGCTTGATGAAGCAGGAGCAACTCGTCGTGACCACGGCTAGGCGGCGTCGATACACGTCTTACCAAGGCGAATTAGATCCTGCGCCGGAAAATTTGGTCAATCGTGATTTCCACGCAGCGAAGCCGAACGAGAAATGGCTGACCGATGTCACTGAATTCCAACTGCCAGCAGGTAAGGTGTACCTGTCGCCCATAATCGATTGCTTCGACGGCCTGGTAGTCAGTTGGTCTGTGAGCACGCGTCCAGACGCAGAACTCGTGAACACGATGCTTGATGCCGCAATCGAAACAATCGCCGACAGCTCGGAGCGCCCTGTTGTGCACTCTGATCGGGGCGCCCATTATCGCTGGCCTGGCTGGTTGTCACGCATGCAAAGTGCTCAGTTGGCCCGCTCCATGTCACGCAAAGGGTGCTCGCCGGATAACTCCGCCTGTGAAGGATTTTTTGGGCGGCTGAAAAACGAGATGTACTATAATCGCACCTGGATCAATACGACCGCTAACGACTTCATGCAGCAGCTAGATTCCTACATCCAGTGGTACAATCAGCATCGCATAAAACTCTCACTGGGCGGCATTAGCCCCGCCGAATACCGCCGGAATCTCGGAATTGCAGCATAAGCAGTTCAAGAATTTGTCCGCACCTCCGAAATTAACAGGCTGCGCGGTCTATTTCCGACCTGGTTGTCCGAGCGTTCTGATGGACTCTAATGGGGGGAGAATAGGCTTTACGTCGAGATTGATGTCAAGTTGTCAGTCTTGTAGGGGTCGTTTGCGGGAGGGGGGGCGAAATCCTATGCTCATGAGCGATTTAGGTTTTCCGGACACATTTAAACTACCCCAACCTGCCGGCCCATAAGACATCCGGTGCGCGCGATGCCATCGAGCGCGCCGGCGCCAAACTCATGTTCCTGTCGCCGTATAGCCCAGACCTTAGCTCCATCGAGAGTGCATTCTCCAAACTGAAAGCCATGTTGCGAGGCCGGGCAGAGCGAAAGATCGACGCCCTGTGGGACGCAGTCGGCGCTCTGCTACCCTGCTTTACTCCGGCGGAATGCGCAAACTACTTCAGGGCCGCTGGATATGACCCGGAATGAACAAGATCTGAGCAGAGGCTCCACTGAAGGTCAAATTGAAACAACTCTTACATTAAGCCGAGCGCAATTAATGAATTTTTGATGAAACTTTAAATTGCGAACACGCAAGATTCTGAGCTTTTCTCGGTTGAATCAAATAGTTGTGCGATTCTACCATAACTTTCCCCAGGGTTGCGTCAATTGACTAAATCCTTCAGTCTCCGTTCCACGTTTACCGGGGGCTGATTAATGGATCTGGGCAAGTCGCAGATAGAAAATCCTGTATCGATACAATACCTTATGCCATTCATCGGAACTCTGACGTTCTCCGGTGTCATCAATCTCCTGGCACTATCCGGCCCTTTATTCATGCTGGAGATCTATGACAGGGTCATACCAAGCAAGAGCGTCGAGACACTAGTTGCACTCCTGATCTTGATCGCAACTCTCTATGGCTTTTCGGGGCTTCTGGAACTGGCTCGCGGTCGGGTTATGAGCCGTATCGCGGGCGTGATGGACGCCAAGATTTCGACTCGGGTGGCTGCTGTTATCGCCGGCGCGTCACTTCGTACGAGGATGACCAACGATATTCTCAAACCTGCCCAGGATGCTGACCAGATCCGATCGTTCTTATCCAGCTCTGGCCCGATGGCACTCTTCGATTTGCCATGGATGCCGGTTTATCTTGCCATCTGCTTTTTCCTGCATCCACTGATCGGCTGGCTTGCCGTCGGGGCGATGGTCGTCCTTGTCGTCATAACGCTCTCTACCGACCTAGTGACCCGCCGACGGACAAGGCAGATCAGTGATGCGGTCTCGGTGCGGAACCGCTTTGGCGAGGCCCTGCATCGCAATGCCGAAGCCATTGCGGCTATGGGTCTGCTGTCACAGGCAGGGGCGCAGTGGAATGAAGCGCATGAGCGCAGTGCCGAGTTGCAGCGCAAGACAGGCGATATTGCCGGCCTCACCTCCGGCCTCTCACGGACTATACGGCAAATGGTGCAATCGGGAGCTCTCGGTCTGGGTGCCTGGCTGGTGATCGAAGGCGATCTGAGCGGTGGTGCGATCGTCGCGGGAACGACGGTTCTGGCTCGCGCCCTTCAGCCGATCGAACAGGTGATTGGCAACTGGCGTGCCATGGTCGCTGCCCGCCAATCATGGCGACGTCTGGAGGAAGTCTTCAAGCTCTTTCCGCCGGAGGCTGAACGAACCGCGCTGCCAGCTCCTTCAAAGTCGTTGTCCATCGAAGGGGTCTTCGCCGCTCCGCCCGGTGAACGTCAGCGAATGACAGTGCAAAATGTCAGCTTTCGTGCCGAAGCGGGTATGGCAATCGGCGTTATCGGACCGAGTGCTTCCGGCAAGTCCTCTCTAGTAAGGGCCATTACAGGGGTATGGCCTCATGCACGAGGCAAGATATGCCTCGACGGCGCGGCTCTGGATCAATGGCCGTCCGATCTGCGCGGCCGTCATATAGGCTACATGCCGCAAAGCTCGGATCTGTTTCCGAGCACGATTGCCCTCAATATCGCTCGCCTAAATCGCGATGCGTCTCACGATGCCATCATTGCCGCAGCGCAGGCCGCGGGCGTGCATGACATGATCGTCGCATTGCCAGACGGGTACGAAACGCAAGTTGGCGACAATGGGGTTAATCTGTCGGCAGGGCAACGCCAGCGTGTGGCGCTTGCACGCGCCCTTTATGGCGATCCTTTCCTCGTGGTCCTCGATGAGCCCAACTCCAACCTCGATATGGACGGAGACAGGGCGCTCGCCCAAGCGATCGCGGGCGTCAAGGCGCGTGGCGGCATTGTCATTGTCGTTGCTCATCGCAACAGCGTGCTTGCGCAGATCGACATGTTGCTGGTGATGGAGAATGGCGTTGCCAAGGCGTTCGGATCGCGAGATAGGGTTTTGAGAGGCCTGCAGCAGAACCAAGGCCGCCCCCGAATCCCGACGGCCCCTGCGCTGACCGTGGTTGAGGGAGAGAGCGCTTGACCGCCGTTCTCCAAAAGAAGCTGTCTCGCTCACTGACACGAAATCTGCTCGGCGGTACCGCAATCATTCTATTCCTGTTTGCCGGCGTTGGGGGATGGGCAGCGACGACAGAATTATCCAGCGCCGTCGTTGCCTCGAGCACCATGGCCGTGGATGGATACGTCAAGAAGGTGCAGCATCCGGATGGCGGGACCGTTTCCGAATTACTGGTCCAGGAAGGCCAGATGGTCAGGGCAGGTGAAACGATCATCCGACTCGATACAACGGCCGTCGGGGCGACTTTGGCGGCAACCGAAAAAAACATTCAGCAGCTCCACGCGCGACAAGCTCGGCTTGAGGCGGAGCGGGATGGTCTGGACTATGTCGCCACGCCGGCGGCCTTGAAAGCACGGCTGGACGTGGCGGCTGAAGCAGCCATGGCCAGCGAGCGACGGCTGTTTGACGATCGCCGATCATCGCGGGATGGTCAAAAAAGCCAGATTGGGGAGCAGGTCGAACAGCTGCGTGAACAGATCAAGGGTCTGGCTGCACAGCAGCAAGCCAAGGATGATGAAATCGGCTTCATCGAAAAAGAGCTGGAGGGGAAGAGACGGCTTTATGCCATGGGCGCCATGACCCTCAGCCAAGTTAACACGCTCGATCGCAATGCGGCGCGGCTGCGTGGTGAGCGCGGCCAGGTGGTCGCATTGATCGCATCCGCCCGTGGACAGATCGCGGAACTGGAGCTTCGGCGCATCCAGGTCGATCAGGACTTGCGAACGGAAGTCGCCGGCGAACTTCGCGACACCGAAAATAAGCTTGCAACGCTTGCTGAGGATGAGGTTACCGCCCGCGACAAATTGAGACATGCGGAGATTAAGGCCCCAATCTCCGGTGCGGTTCATCTGCTGTCAATCCATACCGTTGGCGGCGTCATCACACCGGCCGAAACCTTGATGGAACTCGTGCCGCAGGGCGGTGCGCTGACGGTTGAAGCGCGAATATCACCGCAGGACATCGACCAGATCGCACTCGCTCAGCCTGCAACCTTGCGGCTGACGGCCTTCAACCGCAACACGACACCGGAATTACAAGGATCGGTTAGCCGCGTATCCGCAGATCTTGAAACAGATAAGACAACTGGGGCAAGCTTTTACCGGGCAGGCGTTGCCATTCCAGAAAGCGAGGCCCACCGTCTTGGCGATCTGGCGCTGGTGCCCGGCATGCCCGTCGAGACGTTCATCCGCACCGGTGATCGCAAGGTTATTTCGTACTTTACCAAACCGATCCGTGACCACATGCAACGTGTGTTCCGGGAGGAGTAAAGATTCCTGGCTTTGTAAGGGGCCAGAAAGAACCGGACACAGCAGGCTTGGTTTTCCGACCTCCGACCCGCTGTGCCCGACCGAAACCGGCGAGTGGTTCGCCGACAACCCGAGGAGAGTAGCATGCCTACATTTAGCGGAACCACCGGCAACGACACTATGGACTATCGGACCTATTCGAACGCGCCGCCGGCTGGTTGGCCAGACACCCAGATTTGGCTGAACCTGAACGGATTGGCAGGAAATGATACCATCCGTGGCAGCGCCTATAATGATGGCATTGATGGTGGAGACGGTGCAGACACACTTTATGGTTACGCCGGAAACGACTCGCTGACCGGCGGAGCTGGAATCGATAACCTCTACGGAGGAGACGGCAACGATACTCTGCACGGAGGAACCGAAAACGATAATCTCTACGGCGAAGCTGGAAATGACTGGTTATGGGGTGATGACGGCAATGATTATGCGGAAGGTGGAGCTGGGAACGACACTTTCGTCGGCGGAGCGGGCAACGACAGGATGTTTGGACAAGCTGGCGACGATATCTTCTTCGGAGATGCCGGCGGTGATGTGATGGATGGAGGAGCAGGCAGTGATCGAATGTGGGGAGGAGCCGGGAACGATCAATACCAGTTCAACGCCCAGGGGTTTGACGTTATCAACGATGGTGTGACCGATACCGGTTCAGCTCGCGCCGAGACTACTTACGATACGGATCTTCTTATCGTCAGCTACACAGATGCCGATTGGAATCTAGACCGAGTCGGGGATAATCTTCGGATTTTCTCACAGGCAGACGCAGCTGACGGAACACTCAGCAGCTCCGTCGTTATCGAGAACTTTTTCCTTGGCGGACATTATGTCGTCGAGAACCTTGCTGTAGCAAACGGCACCGGTCCAATATACGATTTGACCTCGCTTTTGGCAGCATAAGCGGAGCCATGGCACATCTAAATTGTTAGGCAGGAACGAGTAGCGGAGGCTCTTCAATGAGCCTCCCCTAGTGAAGTAAATAAGATCGGAACTACCAAGGCGTAACCTACGCGTAGCCGATACACGTAGATCGCCTGGCATCTGGCTAATTTTGCTGAGTTAGGTAATCAGCCCTTTTTTGTTTCAGAGTCTCAACCTGAGCATACAAAGGATCCTTCTTCATCGCTTCGTAGTCGAGCGAGGGCATCGCAGCCTCTGATGGAGGTAGTGAATTAAATGCACTTTGAGCTATAGCGCTGTCGGATTTGACGATCTTACCGCCAAGCAATCTCGCAAGTTGCTCAGCCCGTGCCTGAGCCAGATCCGGACCATTGGTACCATTTATGCTACCTAGCAGGGCATCGCTAAGCTTAGCGCCTAACACATCGTTATCGGTTCCGGCGACACCCTGATTGTCGATCGTCGCAACCACCTTGCCATCGACAACAACGGTTGCATACGCGTCTGTGCGTGGATCACTGGACAAGCCCGGCTCTTCAGGCATTGTACGGTAATTCGCTTCAAGGCTCATTTGCATGCCGCTGACGATATTTCCGTAAACATCATCCGACAGTTCCCAGGTATTTCCAAGACTCTTGAGGGCAGAGCGATCGAGAACTGCTCCCTCAGCGATCTTCGACTGGAAATTCAGAATAGCTGCAGATGGTCCCGCATCGGCGGCCGATTGGGAACCATACGAATTTGCCGATGTCGCGTCCGCGGCGGTTCCCTTTCGCGGCTCCTCGATAAATGTACTATCGTTTCTAGGCTGGCTTGAATTGCTCGTGCCGGTATAGCTAGCGCTAACGGGATAAAAGGAAGATGCAATCGTAGTCATGGAAGCCTCCTGACGGCGTTACCGCGTTTATGGCAGATGAAACTTGCACCGACCTAGCCATCGCAAGATGGCAATGCAGACCACCCACAAGAAGGTGGTGGTTACCGCGATCTGTGGCACCCACGTTTAGGGTTTGAAGGATAGAGGTCGTGACGCCATAAGTAATGTGGTGGTGTCGTGTCTGGATGGCGCCCGCTTGGCAAGGTGATTTAGGCGATGTTTGAGCTTGGCGGGTCGCGTGCAGTCATGTCTCCGGCCTGTAAGCGCGGTTTGATATGGCCGCTGGCCCTGATGTTTTGCGCTCAAACCGATCCCTATCAACTTACCGCGCTTTGCCGCGCTATACGATGCCACGGGTACTTCGGTTCGTACGGTCCATTCCGCTTGTGCCTTCACATCACTCCTTCGTCACGCCGCTAACTTTTGTGCCCAAGGGCAATTCGAACAACGTCTTGCTTATTGCGTTGCCAGGTTTGCTTCATAGCTCCCGGCTCTGGTCATGATCGCCCATGCGATGCGCGCCATTTTATTCGCCAGAGCGACTGACCTTGCCCCCATACGTGGAACGGCCCGCATGGCAAGAGCTTTTTCAGTCGATTTCATACATTGGAACGGTGCGGTCATATGTCCGGCCTTTGCGCGCCGCACATGGCCGCTGGCCTTGATGAGATCCGCGAACGAGGAGCTGAACCGCGCCGGGTTTGCCGGAGGCCGTTTGGTTTAAGTTATGCGGCCATGGCTGGTTCGTCCAGCATGGCGTAGTGCTGCTCCTCGGCTTCG
>NZ_JAAZQI010000016.1:0-153531 GCF_012275345.1 Rhizobium sp. SG570
CATCGGACATCTCGTCAAAACAATCGAGCCCAACGAATGCAACAACTACTTCGTCAACGCTGGATACGCTTCCGTCAAAACCTGAAACGCTCTAGCCTGCCCGTTCAATCGTTGGCGATGAGCAGCCGTCGATAGACATCGCCAATGGCAGTCGCTTCCTTTTCCAGCGCGAATTCGCTGCGCACGTGACGCACGGCGTTTTCGCCCTGACGAAGCGTCTCCTCCGGATTGGCAAGATAGAAGTCGATAGCCCTGGTCAGCGCTTCACCATCGCCGGCGGGGACGACGGCACCGGTTTCGCCCGGAACGATCAGCTCCGCATAGGCGCCGGCATCCGAGGCGACAACCACGGTGCGGGACGCCATGGCTTCGAGCGGCGTCAAGCCGAAACCCTCGTTGCGGGAAGGGGCGACGTAGAGGGTCGCTCGGCGATACCAGGGCTTGATATCGTCGACTTCGCCGAGAAAACGGATGCGATCGGCAAGGCCGGCGTCGCTCACCAGCTTCACCAATTCATCGCCGAAGCCGCGATGTTCGGCAGTTACCCGGCCGCAGATGACGGCGGTCCAATCCGGATAGCGCGGCAGAAGCTCGATCATCGCCTTGACGAAGAGATCGGTACCTTTCTGATGGCGGACGCGGCCGAAGCAGCCGATGAGATAGGTGCCGGGCAGGCCCGTGGCGGCCATGCGGTCGTCAGGAGTTTCCGGTGGATGAAAGCGATTGAGATCGATGCCGTGCTGGATAACTGTGTGCGGCACATGCAGGAAACTGCCGGAGCGGGTGCTGGTGGCGATGACAGCGTCCATGCGGCGGATGAGCCAGCGCGTATAGCCGGTATGGCGGCGCTGGGCCGCCGAGGTGAACACCAGCTTCAACGGCATGCGCAGAACGGAGCGCAGAAGCAGGCCGACCAGCATCTCGTTGTTGCGGCGGGCATGCCAGACACGCACGCGATGTCGGCGCGGCTTGGTCCAGAGGCCGAAAAGCCTGATCCAGCCGAGCTTGGGCAAATCCGCCGGCAGACCGGGGCCAAGCGTTGCGATGTGATAACCTAGCTCGATCTGCTTGGGGATCAGCTGCACGATCGTGGAGGTAACGCCGGAGAGCCGGCGTTTGAAATTCGTCGCGACGATCTCGATCTCGCGGAGATCGCTCGCATGCGTTGAATCGCGATCGCGCACGGGCTGATTAGCCCCAGGTGACGGAGAGGATTCCGTAAGCCTTGGCGCCGCCGGGTGCATTGACCTCGATGGAATCGCCGACTTCCTTGCCGATCAGGGCGCGGGCGATCGGCGAGGATATGGAAATGCGGCCGGCCTTCACGTCGGCTTCCTGGTCGCCGACGATCTGATAGATCTTCTCTTCCTCGGTGTCCTCGTCGACGAGCTTCACCTTGGCGCCGAACTTGATCTTCGAGCCGGACATCTTGGAGAGGTCGATGACTTCGGCGCGTGCCGTCAGGTCTTCAAGCTCGCCGATGCGGCCTTCATTGTGGCTCTGTGCTTCCTTGGCGGCATGGTACTCGGCATTTTCGGAGAGGTCGCCATGGGCGCGCGCTTCCGCAATTGCCTCGATGATTCTCGGGCGCTCTTCCTGCTGACGCCAGCGCAGTTCTTCCTGCAGCTTGACGAACCCGTTCTGTGTCATCGGTACCTTTTCAACCATTTGCCTTGTCCTTCACTCCCTGCGCTGCTCTTCCGCACACACAAAAGAAAACAGGTTCCGAAGCGGTACTTCGGAACCATGTAGAGCCAATATTTTGTCATCTATAGCAGATTGCGACAGCCGATTTCCAGAAAATTCGATGACTTATGGGAGCCTACTCCACGTCTTCGCATGCCAAGGCCGGGTGCCCGGAAATCGGCCATGAGGCTTCTTCACCGATCATCGCGGTGGCCATTCCGCGCCGCGACGAATGTGATCCGGCTACTGTATCCGCATTCGTCGTGACGGAAATTCGTCCTTAGAAATAGCTCTGCAGCGGCCGCACTTCGAGGTTCCCGGCCTTCAGGGCCTTGATCGCCATGGCGGCGGCTTCGGCGCCGGCCATGGTGGTGTAGTAGGGCACCTTCTGCATCAATGTCGCCCGGCGAAGCGATTTCGAATCCGAGATCGCTTTGTTGCTGTCGGTCGTATTGATGACGAGCTGGACCTGACGGTTGCGGATGGCGTCCTCAATATGCGGGCGGCCTTCCAGCACCTTGTTGATCTTGGTTGCTTCAATGCCATTCTCGGCGAGGAAGCGCTGGGTTCCGCCGGTTGCGAGCACCTTGAAGCCCTGTTCCGTCAGCATGCGGATGGCGGGCAGGACGCGCGGCTTGTCGTCGTCGCGGACCGAGACGAATACTGTCCCGTCGCGCGGCAATTCGACGCCGGCGCCGAGCTGGGACTTGGCGAAGGCCAGAGCAAAATCGGTATCCAGGCCGATGACTTCGCCGGTCGAGCGCATTTCCGGTCCGAGCAGGATGTCGACGCCGGGGAAGCGCGCGAAGGGGAAGACGGCTTCCTTGACGGCGATATGCTTCAGCTTGCGCGGATCGGGCTTTTCGCCATAGGCGGCAAACACCGCATCCAGCTTTTCGCCGGCCATGACGCGGGCGGCGATCTTGGCGATCGGCGCGCCGATGGTCTTGGCGACGAAAGGCACCGTGCGCGAGGCGCGTGGGTTGACTTCGAGCACGTAGACCGTGCCGTCCTTGATGGCGAACTGGACGTTCATCAGACCGCCGACATTCAGCGCCTTGGCCATGGCCTTCGCTTGGCGTTCCAATTCGTCGATCATGGCAGGCGACAGCGTGCGTGGCGGCAGCGAGCAGGCACTGTCGCCGGAGTGGATGCCGGCTTCTTCGATATGTTCCATGATGCCGGCGACGTAGACGTCGGTGCCGTCGGACAGGCAGTCGACGTCGACTTCGATGGCGTTGGCAAGATAGCTGTCGAACAGGAGCGGGTTCTTGCCGAGCAGCGTGTTGATCTGGCCGGTCTTGTCGTTCGGATAGCGCTGCTTAATGTCTTCCGGCACCAGTTCGGGGACCGTGTCGAGAAGATAGGTTTGCAGCATGCCTTCCGAATGAATGATCTGCATGGCGCGGCCGCCGAGAACGTATGATGGGCGCACGACCAGCGGGAAGCCGATTTCCGACGCGACGAGGCGGGCCTGCTCGACCGAATAGGCGATGCCGTTGTTCGGTTGGTTGAGATCGAGCTTCATCAGCAGCTTCTGGAAGCGGTCGCGGTCTTCGGCAAGGTCGATGGCGTCAGGCGCCGTGCCGAGGATCGGAATGCCGTTCTTTTCGAGCGCTTCTGCGAGCTTCAGTGGGGTCTGGCCGCCGAACTGGACGATGACGCCGACAACTTCGCCATTTTCCTGCTCCGCCTTCAGGATTTCGATCACGTCTTCGGCCGTCAGCGGCTCGAAATAGAGACGATCCGAGGTGTCATAGTCGGTCGAGACCGTTTCCGGATTGCAGTTGATCATGATCGCTTCATAGCCGGCATCCTTCAGGGCGAAGGCGGCGTGGCAGCAGCAATAGTCGAACTCGATACCCTGGCCGATACGGTTCGGGCCGCCGCCGAGAATGACGACCTTCTTGCGGTCGGAGACCTGTGCTTCCGAGCGCGCGGTACCGACGAAAGGCGTCTCATAGGTCGAATACATGTAAGCAGTGGGCGACGCAAACTCGGCGGCGCAGGTATCGATGCGCTTGAAGACCGGGCGCACGTTCAGCTTGTTGCGAAGCTCCGCCACTTCCTTCGGCCGCTTGCCGGTCAGCGTTGCGAGACGCGCGTCCGAGAAGCCCATCGCCTTCAGCATGCGCAGATTGGTCGCATCTTCCGGCATGCCATGCTCGCGGATGCGGGCTTCCATGTCGACGATGCTTTTGAACTGCGCGATGAACCAGGGGTCGATCTTGCAGCCTTCGTGCACTTCTTCCGGCGTCAGGCCGAGGCGCAGCGCCTGAGCAACCATGCGCAGACGGTCCGGTGTCGGCGTGCCGATGGCGGCGCGGATGGCGTTGCGGTTTCCTTCACCCTCTTCGGTGCCGGGGATTTCGATCTCGTCAAGGCCGGTCAGGCCGGTTTCGAGGCCGCGCAGCGCCTTCTGCAGCGATTCGGCAAAGGTGCGGCCGATCGCCATGACTTCGCCGACCGACTTCATCGCTGTGGTCAGAACCGGCGAGGCGCCTGGGAACTTCTCGAAGGCAAAACGCGGGATCTTGGTGACGACATAGTCGATCGAGGGCTCGAAGGATGCCGGGGTTGCACCGCCGGTAATGTCGTTTTCCAGTTCGTCGAGCGTATAGCCGATGGCCAGCTTGGCTGCGATCTTGGCGATCGGGAAGCCGGTCGCCTTCGATGCGAGGGCGGAAGAGCGCGACACGCGCGGGTTCATTTCGATGACGACGAGGCGCCCGTCCTTCGGATTGACCGCGAACTGCACGTTCGAGCCGCCGGTTTCGACGCCGATCTCGCGCAGGACCGCGATCGAGGCGTTGCGCATGATCTGATATTCTTTGTCCGTCAGCGTCAGCGCCGGAGCAACCGTGATCGAATCGCCGGTGTGGACGCCCATGGGATCGATGTTTTCGATCGAGCAGATGATGATGCAGTTGTCCGCCGTGTCGCGGACCACTTCCATCTCGAATTCCTTCCAGCCGAGCACAGATTCTTCGACCAGCACTTCGGTGGTCGGGGAGGCATCAAGGCCACCGCCGACGATTTCGAAGAATTCCGAGCGGTTATAGGCAATGCCGCCGCCGGTGCCGCCCAACGTGAACGAAGGACGGATGATGGCGGGCAGGCCGACATGGTCGATCGCCTGGGCGGCGATTGCCATGGCATGGCTCATGTAACGCTGCTTGCGGTCGCTTTCGCCGAGGTTCCACTGGTTTTCCAGTTCGTCGAGCGCCTTGTCGAGCTCGGCACCGGAAAGCTGTGCCTTCAGCTTAGTGCGCTCGGCTTCATGCGTCTTGCGGTCGGTATCCTTGATGTCGGTGGCGTTCGCCAGCATCGAGCGCGGCGTTTCGAGACCGATGCGGGCCATGGCTTCGCGGAAGAGGGCGCGGTCTTCGGCCATGTCGATCGCGGCCGGCTTGGCGCCGATCATCTCGACATTATAGCGGTCGAGCACGCCCATGCGCTTCAGCGACAGCGCTGTGTTGAGCGCGGTCTGGCCGCCCATGGTCGGCAGCAGGGCGTCCGGGCGCTCCTTGGCGATGATCTTGGCGACGACTTCCGGCGTGATCGGCTCGACATAAGTGGCATCCGCCAAGCCCGGGTCGGTCATGATCGTCGCGGGATTGGAGTTGACGAGGATGACGCGGTAGCCTTCCTCCTTCAGCGCCTTGCAGGCCTGTGTACCGGAATAGTCGAATTCGCAAGCTTGGCCGATAACAATCGGTCCTGCGCCGATGATGAGGATCGATTTGATATCTTGGCGCTTCGGCATGGGCTCACATCCGTTTTTTTGTTGCGCGAAAAACCGGCCAGGGTGGGAGATCACCGGCCGGGGGCGCATGGCATGTCTTTTCAGGCTAGAAGCGGCTTATAGGCAAATGTATTTGCAAACGGAACCCCATAAATCGCGGAATCGACAGGAATTCGGCATGCGCTCCTCATGGAGCGGTGAATTAGCAGGCGGTTCCGCTCATCATCACTAGTCCTCTATATAATGAGGGACGAAGCGCGAGGTATCGCGCGTAATGGGCGTATCGTCCTCGCGAATACCGATACCCGCCGGTTGGCCTGCGACGATCCAGGATCCGATCACGGTCCAATCGTCTCCGAAGCGGGGAAGCAGATGCAGTGCCTGCCTTATATATCCCTCTTCTCCGTAGGGGCCCTCGACGTGATACAAACCGCCACCAGCTTCGTAATTGACGAGCGTCACATTCGCGCCCTCGCGGGATAGCAACGGTTTACGGACATAGCGGTCCCCAAGATGGCTGCTGCGCAGATCGTCCTCGAAATAGGCGGGCAGCAAATTTTCGTGGCCGGGGAACATTTCCCACAGCACGGGCAGTAGCCCCTTGTTGGACAGCGTCAGTTTCCAAAGCGGCTCGACTATTCGCGTCGGTGTCAACGGCAGATGGCGACCGAAAGGCTCGCGTACCATGTCTTCTAGCGGATAAAGCTTGAATATGCAGTCGATGCGCTCGTCTTGAAGATCAATTAGCCAATGTTTGTCGTCGACGCCGATATCGGGCATGGCGATCAGCTTTGTCTTGCAGCCAGCCTGTGCAGCGCAATCGACAAGATAGTTCAACGTCACGAGGTCTTCCTCGGATTCCAACATGCCGGCGAAGTGCATGCGCTGCGACGGTCCAGCAAGGACGCGTATCGCGTCGATCAGACGTTCATGCACGGAATTGAACTGGTCGGCTGAGGACGGAAGTTCGCCGCGTTGCTTCATGTCTTCCAGCCAGCGCCATTGGAAGACCGCGCTTTCGAACAGGCTGGTCGGCGTGTCCGCATTGAATTCGAGCAGCTTTGCCGGATCGTTTCCGTCGTAAGAGAGGTCGAATCGGCCGTAGAGATCATGTTCGCGATTGCGCCAGGAGCGTAATATTGCATCGTGGTAGGCGGGCGGAATGGCCATGCGGTGCATCAACTCACCGTCCGAGGCAATTTTCTCGACGGCAGCGTAACACATTTCCAGCAATTCGGCGGAAGGATCCTCCAGCCTCGTCTCTACTTCCTCAAGGGTAAAGGCATAGGCGTGCCGTTCGTCCCAATAGCGTTGGCCATACATGGAATGAATGGTGAAGCCACAAGCCTCGGCGTCGGCCTTCCAATCCAGTCGCTCGTTCATGACGACGCGTTTCATCCGCTCACCCGTTAACCCGAAAGATGGAAGCCGCGAAAGCCCCAGCCGCCACGCTCTACCATGCCGGCCGAGCGCGTCGAACGTTCGGAAGACGACCCCCAGAAACTATGGCCGCCACCGCCGCCACCCGAAGATGACGATTGTATATCGTCGTCCTTTTTCTTTGCTGCATAGTTTGTTTTTCCAAGCAGCATGCCGTTTGCGAGGCTGCGACCGGTCGCCGTTCGAAAGTCGCTGCTTCCACGCGGCTGGTAGAGCGCTTTGGTGCCAAGCGTTCCTGCAGCACTGCCGACGAGATAGCCGGCCAGCAATGGAATGAAGTGGCCCGTACCTGCCTGATGGGCGCCGGTTGTTGGTTGGCACTTGTCGGCACCATACTCCTTCTCGCAGTTCGCCATCGTCTCGTAGGCGGGCGCATTCTGCTTGCGCTCGGTTTCGGCTGCGGCAAACTGGGATCGACATTCGTCGGCAGAAAAGGCTTCGCTCGCGATGCAGGCGTCGGCGTCCTTGTATATTTGTGCGGTATCTTCCTTTTGGCCACAGCCCGTCAACGCTGCTGTTCCCATTAGCAGCAGAGACACACTCATCGATCGCTTCATTAGACCCTCGGCGCCTTCGCGTTCATACCCGGATATTCCGGACGTTGCCCGCACAAGTCTACCAGCCGCCACACACGCAGGTGCGGTTGTCTACATGTGCAAAGATTGCAACGTAAAGAATATGGGCGAGAGAATAATTAGGTGTAAATCGGCCATATTTAAAGAACGTAGACGTGCGTTCTGTTGATTTTTTGACCAAAGGTTGCGACCGCAAAAAGAGGTCTTTCCAATTTTCCTAAGTTTTGGTGACCCCGATATATCCGGGAGAAGGCGGGACTCATTTATCTCTGGCCCACGGGGGGGTACCAGGAGATAGACTATGGATTGGCGGAGCGTCGGCAATCCGACAATTGCTAGCCAAAACGGTGCCGGACTGCATCGGCATAAGGGCGGCTCACGGGCATTTCCATGCCGTCGCGCGTCACGATGAAAAGTTTGCCGTTGTCGCGTTTCAAACCGGCGACATGGTCGGCGGCAATCCAATGGGATCGATGCAGGCGCATGCCCTCGGTATCGCCGATTTCCCTCAGCGCATCGCCGAAGCGCAGCAGGACGAGCTCGCGGCCGCGGCTGGTGACGACCTCGGTATAGTGATCCCGCACGGCAAGCCGTATGAGCGCTCCCCGATTTTCCGGTTTCAGGCGCGACAGGATCGGTGCCTGCGAGGGCAGGTCGCGAATCTCCGATGTCTTTATAGAGGTGGTTGCCGGCTCGTCGTTGCTTGGTCGCTCGGCGGCCACCGCGATTTGCCGATGCATGGTCAGGTAGCTCAAAAAGCAAAAGAGCAGGCAAAGCGGTATCGAAGTCAGCGATTGGCGCAGGCTGCCTGCCACGGTGGGTAAGGTGCCGAAGAATGCCAGATCGATCAGCCCGATGCCGAAGCCGATCGGAAGTGCTGCAATGATCGAGCCCGTCATCATCCGGGCAAACATGCTGGCCACCCGTTTGCGCAGGAGGATTTCGGCGACGACGGAGAAGACGATGGCTATCGACCAGGCCATGGCATGAAGGGCCAGCCAATAGCCGAGCCGAGCGCCCGGCATCAGCCGTGCGAATGTGTCGTAGGGACCGGTCAGGGCAAAGATCAGGACGACCGTGACGAAGGTTGCCCAGAATCGCGGCGAACGCTGGAAGACTTGCAATTCACGAAGCGTGGATTGCAGAAAGGTGTGATCCACGAAATTTTCCCGTTCTTTCGCGCAATTTCAATTGAGAGAACAACAATATCGCGGAAAGGCTCGACAAACTCAACCGGATCCCGCCATGACCTTCGAGCCGCTTCTTCATGCTTCGATCGCAATCCAGATTCACGTTGCGGCAGTCATCCCGGCCGCCGTGCTCGGCGCCTATCTTCTGCTGAAGCCAAAGGGGACTTCGAGGCATCGATTGCTCGGCAAGATATGGCTGAGCCTCATGCTGGTCACGGCGCTATCGAGCTTCTTCATTCACCAGATCAACATGGTCTATGGCTTCAGCCCCATTCATCTACTCTCCCTATTGGTTCTCTTTGGCTGTTGGGGAGCGATCGCCAATGCTCGCAATCACAATATTGGGGCGCATAAGCGCATCGTCAGAAGCCTCTACTTCGGCGGCATCGTCGGTGCGGGGGCGTTTACGTTCCTTCCGGGCCGTATCATGCACATGATGGCCTTCGGCGGCGACGAAATTGTGCCGCTCGTCGTCGTCGCAGCTATTGCGATCGTTCTTCTATGGCTGCTGTCGAAAGAAATATGGCGTCGCCGAGGTTTAACTTGACGTTCTGTCGCTCGCCAACTGGTGTTGCCCGTCTTCCTGGATATATAAGTGCTTTAAGGGACATTGGTTTAAGGCATCGCCAGGAGGTGCAATCATGGATTGGAAGGGGCGTCGGCAATCCGACAATATCGAGGATGAACGCGGCTCATCGCCCATGGGCGGCGGCGGCGGCTTCCGCTTCCCCGGCGGCGGGATAGGCGGCGGCGGTTTGAGCCTGCGCACCATCATCGTTCTGGTGGTGATCTTCCTCGTGCTGAGAGCCATGGGCGTCGATGTCATGGGCCTGCTGCAGCAGAGTGGCGTGCTGGGCGGCGGCTCGGGATATCAGCAGAGCACATCAACCGGGAATAGTGGTCGGCCCGCCAATGACGAGATGAAGCAATTCGTCGCGACTGTTCTTGCCGATACAGAGGATACCTGGACCGGCATTTTCAAATCGATGGGCCAGACCTATACCGATCCGAAGCTCGTGCTGTTCTCGGGCAGCTTCCCTTCGGCTTGTGGACAGGCTTCGGCCGCGACCGGGCCCTTCTATTGCCCGAGCGATCAGAAGGTCTATCTCGATATGGCCTTCTTCCAGCAGATGAAGGATCAATTCGGTGCATCCGGCGATTTCGCTCAGGCCTATGTCATTGCGCATGAGGTCGGCCATCATGTTCAGGATCTGCTCGGCATCCTGCCGAAGTTCAACCAGGCCCGCCGGACCATGAACGAGGTGGATGCCAACAAGATGTCGGTGCGTATTGAGTTGCAGGCCGATTGCTTTGCCGGCATCTGGGGCAAGTTCACACAGCAGAAGGGCATCTTGCAGGCAGGCGACCTTGAGGAGGCACTGAACGCCGCCCAGCAGATCGGCGACGACACGCTGCAAAAGCGCACACAGGGCTATGTCGTTCCGGATAGCTTCAACCACGGTACTTCCGCGCAGCGCATGAAGTGGTTCAAGCAGGGTTTCGATTCCGGCAAGCTCAGTGATTGCGATACGCTGAACAATCCCGTTTGATCTCCTTCGCCCGCTCTCCGGCAGGAAGCGGGCGAAGTGCCAATTCCTTTTCCTTATTTCTCGCTATCCAGATGCGTCAATTGCGCTTCCGGATAGCGCCCGCCCGCGGCGGCGTCCTTTGGCACGGCGCGTTCGATCGCCGCCATATCGGCTTCCGACAACTTCACCGAGAGCGCGCCTAAAGCTTCCGTCAGGCGATCGCGGCGGCGGGCGCCGACAACCGGCACGATGTCCTGGCCTCGGGCCGCGACCCAGGCGATGGCGACCTGGGCGACGCTGGCATCCTTGGCTTCGGCGATCCCTCGCAATGCTTCCACCAATTCCAGGTTCTTTTCGAGATTTCCGGCCTGGAAACGCGGGCTCATGGAGCGGAAATCGCCTTTCTGGGCGTTGTCCTTCTGCCAATGGCCGCTGATGAGGCCACGCGAGAGGACGCCATAGGCCGTGATGCCGATACCGAGTTCGCGGCAGGTCGGCAGGATACTGTCCTCGATGCCGCGCGAGATCAGCGAATATTCGATCTGGAGGTCGACGATCGGATGCACGGCGGCGGCGCGGCGGATGGTCTCAGCACCGACCTCGGACAGGCCGATATGCCTGATGTAGCCGGCCTTGATGAGATCGGCCATGGCACCGACCTGCTCCTCGATCGGCACGTTCGGATCGAGACGCGCCGGGCGGTAGATGTCGATGTGGTCGACTCCGAGACGTTGCAGCGAATAAGCGACGAAATTCGTGATCGCGGCCGGTCGGGCATCATAGCCGAGCCAGCCGCCGGCCGGATCGCGCAATGCACCGAATTTCACGCTGAGCAGGAAATCGTCCCGCTTCAGCCCCTTGATGGCCTCGCCGATCAGCATTTCATTGTGGCCCATGCCGTAGAAGTCGCCGGTATCCAGCAGGTTTATGCCGGCATCGAGAGCGGCATGGATTGTCGCGATGCTCTCGGCGCGGTCGGACGGCCCGTACATGCCGGACATGCCCATGCAGCCGAGGCCGAGGGCGGATACCTGGGGGCCTGTCTTGCCCAATTGGTGGTTTTGCATTGCAGTTCTCCTTCGGTCGGAAGCGCGCTCTCATCTCCAGAGCCATCTACGCAGCTTGTTTTACTCGATCGGCCTTTGTGCGATAATCCGTGTAAATCGAAACGGGCTGTTTGGAATTTCGCACAATGGATGACTTGCCGCTGGCCGATCTTGTCGCCTTCACCGCTGTTGCCCGCGAGCGTAGCTTTCGCGTGGCCGCGCGCAAGCGCGCTGTTTCCGCCTCATCACTGAGCGAGGCGATCCGGCGGCTGGAGGAGCGGCTTGGCGTGCGCCTGCTGAACCGTACCACGCGTAGCGTGACGCCGACCGAAGCGGGTGAGCGGCTGATGGAGCGGCTGACCCCCGCGATGAGCGAGATCGCCGTTGCGCTCGACGACATCAATAGCTTTCGCGACCGTGTGGGCGGGACTTTGCGGCTGAATGTGCCGACAGTCGCTGCCATGGTGGTGATGCCTGATATCGTCAATCGCTTTTTGAAGAACTATCCGGGGATATCGGTCGAAATCGTTGCCGAAGACAGCTTCATCGATGTGCTCGCGGCCGGGTTTGACGCCGGCATTCGCTATGACGAGAGGTTGGAAAAGGATATGATCGCCGTGCCCATCGGGCCACGGCAGCAATCTTATGTGACCGCCGCGGCGCCCGCCTACCTGGCGGCAAACGGTACACCGCGCCACCCGCGCGATATACTCGAGCATCGCTGCATCGGTCATCGGTTCCTCAGCCGCTCCAACGCTCCCTGGGATTTTGAAAAGGATGGCGAAACGATCGTCATTTCGCCTTCAATGGTGATTGCCACGAATTCGATCGATATCGAACGCAGTGCCGCGGTTGCCGGTCTCGGCATCATCAGGACGTTTCGGGAATTCCTCGCGCCGCAGCTTGCGACAGGCGAGCTGGTACCCATTCTCGAAGAATGGGAAACGGCCTTTTCCGGTCCGTTTCTCTATTATGCGAGCCGCCGCCATATGCCGGGTCCGCTCCGGGCCTTCGTCGACTTCCTTAATATCGAGCAGCGACGGACCCGGGAAAAATAAGTGTCATTATAGCCCGCAGATCAAAAAAAGCGGTCGATAAATCGATAAGATTGAAGCGTTCACGGATTGTTTCCGCCAAAATCTTTAGGTATGGGGAACACTCCGGTTTTTCGTTCACGTTCTGTCTCTTCATGGAGGCGGGGCCGCCAAAAGGCAACTCCATGATCGATCAGAAATTTGCACGGCGCGGTCTGTTCCTCGTCTTTCTCATCCTCTTCCTCGATGTCATGGGCATTGCGATCATCATGCCCGTGATGCCGAAATACCTGGAAGAGTTGACGGGTGCCGCAGTCAGCGAAGCTGCCACCGAAGGCGGCTGGCTGCTGCTGGCCTATGCCGCGATGCAGTTCCTGTTCTCGCCGCTGATCGGCAATTTGAGCGATCGGTTCGGACGCCGTCCACTCCTGCTCGCCTCGGTGCTGACATTCGCGATCGACAATTTCATCTGCGCGATCGCGGGTACCTACTGGATGCTGTTCGTCGGCCGTATCCTCGCCGGTATCAGTGGTGCGAGCTTCTCGACCTGCTCGGCCTATATCGCCGACATCAGCAATGACGAGAACCGTGCGAAGAATTTCGGCCTGATCGGCATGGCCTTCGGTGTCGGCTTCGTGCTCGGTCCGGTCATCGGCGGTTTTCTGGGCGAATTCGGTCCGCGGGTGCCGTTCTATGGAGCGGCTGCCCTCGCATTCCTGAATTTCGTCGGAGCCTATTTCCTCCTGCCGGAAACATTGGACGCCAGGCATCGCCGGCCGTTCGAGATCTGGCGGGCCAATCCATTCGGCGCGCTAAGGCAGATACGACGCTATCAGGGCATCGGCTGGGTCTGCGTCGTCATGTTCCTGAACTGGCTGGCGCATGGCGTCTATCCGGCCGTCTGGTCCTTCGTCACCTCCTATCGCTATGATTGGAGCGAGGGGCAGATCGGCTTTTCCCTTGGCGTTTATGGTATCGGCGCGGCCCTCGTCATAGGGCTTGTCCTGCCTCGGCTGGTGCCCATGCTCGGGGAGTGGAAGACCGCATTGCTCGGGCTGGCGTTTTCCTGCCTCGGCCTGATGGGCTATGCTTTCGCGTGGCAAGGCTGGATGGTCTATGGGGTCGTCGTCGCAACGGTCATCGAAAACGTCGCCGATGCGCCCTTACGTTCCATCGCCGCGAGCAAGGTTCCGCCTTCGGCGCAGGGTGAGCTGCAGGGCGCGCTCGGCAGCCTGACGAGTATCACCGCGATCATCGGGCCTCTGCTGTTCCCGTATCTGTTCCGCTATTATACCGCGCCGACGGCGCCCGTGACCTTTGCCGGAGCACCATTCGTCATGGGTGCCATTCTGGTCGCGACAGCGCTCATTGTGCTTCTTACCAAGGTTCGCAAAGATCAGCCGAAGGCGGCCGTGCAATCGCAAGCCGGAGAGGCGGCCTAAAAATTCATCAGATATTTTGATGGTATGATGAATTCTTTAGCATCGTTACCTTGTCGGCTGGCTTTTCCGCCTAAGTTGCGGTATTGCGACAGGCTCGCGCACCCAGGGGTGGGGCGGTTCGCGCGATTCTGGAAATCGAGTTTTCATGATGGATATGCCGCTAGCTGCGCGCCCGTACGCGCACGACAACAATAATTCGTGGTCTGCGCATCTACGTGCCACCCTTGCGCTCGGGATACCGCTGATCGGCGCACAATTGGCGCAGCTTGGCATCAATACCACGGACGTGATGATCGTCGGTCGCCTCGGCGCCGAGCAGCTGGCCGCGATGGTACTCTCAGCGCAGTTCCTGTTCACGATCCTGATTTTCGGTTCGGGCTTTTCCATCGCCGTCGTGCCGCTGGTGGCGCAGGCCTACGGCCAGGGCGATGTCGTGTCCGTGCGACGGGCGCTGCGCATGGGCCTGTGGGTCGTGACCATCTATTGGCTGATGGCACAGCCTGCCTTTCTATATTCCGAGGAGATCCTTCTGGCGGCGGGACAAAAGCCCGATGTGGCAAAGCTGGCCAGCGACTACATCGCCATCGGCCATTTCGCCCTGTTGCCGGGATTGCTCTACAACGTCATTCGCGCCCTCGTGAGTGCTATCGGCCGTGCCGGCGTCATTCTCAATGTGACCATCGCCATGCTTGTCATGAACGCTGTGCTTGCCTATGCCTTGGTGCTCGGTCATTTCGGCATGCCGGCGCTCGGTCTTCATGGTGCGGCCATCGTCTCCGTTGCCGTACAGACGGCCGGCTTCATCTTCATCGTCGGCTATGTTCAGAGCCGGGAAGAAATGCGTCGCTACGAGATCTTCGTCCATCTGTGGCGGCCGGATTGGCATGCCTTGTGGGATGTCGTCCGCCTGGGCTTCCCGATCAGCATCACCGTTCTCGCCGAGGTCAGCCTGTTCACGGCGGCGTCGTTGCTTATGGGGCGGATCGGCACGATCGAGCTTGCTGCCCATGGCATCGCGCTTCAATGGGCATCGATTGCCTTCATGATCCCGCTCGGCCTCAGCCAAGCGGCGACGGTGCGGGTGGGCGTCGCGCACGGGCAAGGCGATCATCTCGGCCTGAAGCGCGCGGCGATCGTCGTGCTCATCGTTTCGAGCTGCATTTCGCTGTGTGGCAGCATCCTGTTCGCCACCTTGCCGGCATGGTTCGGAAGCTGGTTCCTCGACATTACGTCGGCCGATGCCCCGAAAGTGCTTGCCTATGCAACGCCGCTGATCGTGGTCGCCGGCCTGTTCCAGCTCGTCGACGGCTTGCAGGCGATTGCGAGCGGCCTGTTGCGCGGCCTGAAGGATGCGCGCGTGCCGATGATCCTGGCGCTGATCGCCTATTGGCCGATCGGCTTCTTCCTAGCATGGCTGCTGGCCTTCCCGTTCGATTTCGGCGGGATCGGCATATGGCTCGGTTTCCTGCTTGGCCTTGCTTCGGCGGCGGCCATGCTTTGCGCGCGATTCTACATTCTCGTGCGTTCGGAAAGAGAACCCGCATAATATCTGCGGCGGCGATCGTCGAGCGGTAAGACTACTGACAAATACTGTCAGCATGGTCGCGTATATTCCCTTCATACCAATGACGGGAGACGACCATGACACTCAGAGCCAGCGATCGTAACGATGCCGCGCTTTTGCCGCGGGAAGACTCCATCAACGAGGGCACGACAGTGCGCCTTTTTCCGCACGCCAATACATCGTGCCGGCGGCCCGAACCGGCGCAGAAGTCCTATTGGCTGGCGGTGGCTAGCGCAGAGCACGTACGCCACGGACGCGAGCACGGCTTCATGCAGGTGAACCACGGCAAGCAGGGGCCAGTGAAGCGCATCAAGCCGGGCGACGGCATCGTTTATTATTCGCCGTCTGTAAAGATGGGCGAGAAAGACAGCTTTCAGAGCTTTACCGCCATCGGCTTTGTCCGTGAAGGAGAGCCCTACCTTGCGCAGATGGGTTGCGGAAAAGCCTATCGCCGGGATGTCGACTGGCTGGATGCGCCCGAGCAGCCGCTCCGCCCCTTGCTGGGTTGGCTTGATTTCACCCAGGACAAGAACTGGGGCTACAGGCTGAGATTCGGCCTTGTCGCCTTCGGACAGTCGGACTTCGAGTTCCTGGAGGAAATCATGATGAGTGAGCTTGAGGTGGTAAAGCAGCGCCGCCTGCAGGCTTGACCGGGCATGGAGCATTTGGGCGCTTCACATCCCGACGCAAACGAGAAAGGCCTCGGATTGATAGTCAATCCGAGGCCTTTCGCATCATGAATGGTTGTGGAGCAGCTTAGGCGCGCTCGGCCAGTGCAGGCTCGCCCTTCTTCTCGCGTACCAGGTTGATGAAGCGGCGGAAAAGGTAGTGGCTGTCTTGAGGGCCGGGCGAGGCTTCCGGATGGTGCTGCACCGAGAAGACGGGCTTGCCGGAGACACGCAGGCCGCAATTGCTGCCGTCGAAGAGAGAAATATGTGTCTCCTCAATGCCTTCCGGCAGCGAACTCGAGTCGACTGCAAAGCCATGGTTCATCGAGACGATCTCGACCTTGCCTGTCGTGTGGTCCTTGACCGGATGGTTGGCGCCGTGATGGCCCTGGTGCATCTTCGCTGTCTTGGCGCCGAGTGCGAGGCCGAGCATCTGGTGACCGAGGCAGATGCCGAACAGCGGGATTTCCGACTTCAGAAGGTCCTTGATGACGGGCACGGCATATTCGCCTGTCGCGGCCGGATCGCCCGGGCCGTTGGAAAGGAAGATGCCGTCCGGATTGAGGCCGAGTACGTCTTCGGTCGAAGCGGTTGCCGGCAAGACGGTGACCTTGCAATCGAGACCGGCAAAAAGGCGCAGGATGTTGCGCTTGACGCCGTAGTCGAGGCAGGCGATGTGGTACTTGGCTTCGTCGGCGCCCAGCTCGCCATAGCCCTCGTTCCAGACCCACGGGGTCTGCGACCAGTGCGAAGACTGGCCGGATGAGGCGACCTTGGCGAGGTCGAGACCTTCGAGGCCACTCCAGGCCTTCGCATCCGCCTTCAACTGTTCGATGTCGAAGATGCCGTTCGGGTCGTGCGCAATCACGCCGTTCGGCATGCCGTTCTCGCGGATCCAGGCGGTCAGCGCGCGGGTGTCGATGCCGCAGAGGCCGATGATGCCGCGGGCCTTCAGCCATTGGTCGAGATGCTTGGCGGCGCGGTAGTTCGACGGATCGGTGATGTCGGCTTTGAAGATGACGCCGACGGCGCCGTGCCGGGCGGCCGGCGTCAGGTCCTCGATGTCTTCCTCGTTCGTGCCGACATTGCCGATGTGAGGGAAGGTGAAGGTGACGATCTGGCCGAGATAGGAAGGGTCTGTCAGGATTTCCTCGTAACCCGTCAGCGCCGTGTTGAAGCAGACTTCGGCCTGGACCTTGCCGGTCGCGCCGATGCCTTTGCCTTCGATCACGGTGCCATCGGCAAGAACGAGAAGAGCAGTCGGCTTTTCAATGGTCCATGGGGCTGTGGCGGTCATAGTCATCCCGTTTCCGGCGTCGTGCGCGACCTTGAAGAGGCCGTAGGCTTCCGCCATGTTTGTAGCAAGGTACCGCCGGCGGCACTGGCCGCGGCTTGAGATCTTCATATCGATCTAATGTGCAGGTGATGGACATAGCCAAACAAGGCGAGCCGGTCAATGCGCGCTTTTCGTTTCCTGCCGGGGAATTCGTCCTGTTTCGGCCGGTTTGACGCAATTGCATTGATCGGCGCTGATGGTCTATGAGACAGGCAACATGAAATGAGAGGCCGGGCGATCGTCGCCTGCCTGCTTGAGGAGTTACAGACATGATCCGCGAGACCCTTTCCAATGCCCAGAAGGATGCGATGAAGGCAAGGGATACGGCGAAGCTTTCAACCGTGCGTCTTATCCTTGCCGCTATCAAGGACAAGGACATCGCCAATCGTGGCCAGGCCAAGGAGCAGGCAAGCGATGACGAAATCCTCCAGCTGCTTGCCAAGATGATCAAGCAGCGCGAGGAGTCGGTGAAGATCTACGTCGACGGTGGTCGCCCTGAGCTCGCCGACAAGGAACGCGCGGAAATCACCGTCATCCAGGGATTCATGCCGGAGCAGCTCTCCGACGAGAAGGTGCGTGAGATATGCGCCGGCGTCGTTGCGGAACTCGGCGCCCAAGGCTTGAAGGACATGGGCAAGTGCGTGGCGGCTTTGCGCGAGCGCTATGCGGGGCAGATGGACTTCGCGAAGGCTTCGGCTATCCTGAAGGAGTTGTTGAAGTAAAGACCAGTCTCGGCTTCGGCATACGGGCCTGCCGTATGCCGAGGGCTCGCTGCCAGGCGGCGTCCATGATGGCAAACTTTTCGGCCTGATAGTTCCGATATTCCTGAATGAAGCCGCTGGACAGCCACAGCTCGCTTTTTCCCGAGCGGCCTGTCCAGCCAACGCTTCGCATGTTTACGGCTTTGCGCATGAGCCGCTTTGCGTGCGTTCTTGAGATGTGGAAACGGCGACAGATGTCCGTGAACGCGACCGGCCCGACAATTGCTCTTTGTGTTTTCGGATCGATCATACCGACACGCGAGATCAGGTAATCCATGATTTTGCCGCCGGAATTTGCCCAGGTGAACAGATCGAATGTATCGCCTGGATGGCGGACGGCGTCGCTGGCAATGATGCTGACCGAGATTGCAGGCTGCAATGCCGCAACGAGTTCCAGTCTCCCGGCGAGCAGGCTGCTTCGTTTGCCTCCGTCCAATTTGTCGAGCGCCGCCAAGTGAATGCCGAGCCATCTTGCAAGCTGTCTGACGGCTTCTTCTGTCGGCTCCATCGGTCGTACCCGGCGATCTGGCATGACTGTCTGGTAGCGCAGAAAATGATGGTCGAGCATTTCCTGAATGAAGCTCAATGCCGTGTTGTGACTGGCGATTTCGTGCTCGACGACAAAGTCGGCAAAGCGGTTGGCATGGATACCGGGCGGCTTCCCATCTACGCCGCCGTAATATAAAGCGAAGCCGGCGAGGGCCATCAACCAGCGCTGCTGTGAAGAAAAAACGGAGCCTATCCGGCGATTTTCTTCGTAAACCAATACAATTTCTCGGGTATAGTCGAGAAGTATAGCGAAAAAATCAGGATTATCGGCAAGTTCCTTCGCGGATAAAGACATGCAGCCATCCCCCGATGAGCTGAGCAATTCTCTACGCTGTCTTAGGAAATCATCATCTAGATTATTGATATATGAAATATCAATTGTGGCCTTCACGTCAAGATACTGGCCTCATTTGAACTCTAAATGTTCTGCCGCGGAGGTTCGGTGCTTCCGTCATCGGAAAAATTGGGATCGTAAAATTAGAGAAGGCAGGAGCTGGGGGAGCTCCTGCCTTCTTGCGCTTTGCAGCCGTTTGATGACGCAGGGTGGGGCCCAAAAATCAAACGTCTATTGCAAAGGCACTCAGGTGGGGCGGCGCCGGGGGTAGGGATGGTGCCCCACCTGAGTATCCCGTAAAACTTATCTGAGAATCCTGACTTGCTGCGGCAAAGCCAACGCTTGCGGCGTCAATCCGGACATTTGAACTTTAACGCCTGCGGTGAGAGCAGGGATCTTCATATCCACCGGCAGCTGATAATGCGCGCCAGCGTAGAGCACGTTCCGATCGTCAGCGCTGCCGGTCGTCGTTGCCGAGCTATAGGTAGCTGTGGCGAAGATAGCCGCGGCGGCTAGGGGTACGATCAGAACCCGCATTTCCTCTCCTAAACTGAAAGCCCTGTACCTGATGGCTTCCCGTTCGTGGGGCGTCTCGGCATGTCGCGTCGCGAAGCAATTTTCTTCGCCGGCTTGTCTCGCCCCGTGAGAAGAACGCTATTGCGCCGCACATCAACAATCAAATTACAAAAAAATAATGTTTGGCTTACGAACCATGCCGTAAATGCGCCACCAAACAGATGGGTCGCAGGCATCGAGCATTGCAGCTACTGATTGTTCGAGATGCGTCCGACGCACTGTTCCATCCACTTCAAGGTGTGCAAGTCTTTGCTTTTTCGCGTCTTTTCCGCAAAGGCCGATGCTCGTCAGGTCGGCCGAACACTTAATTCCGGCTAAGTGAGGTCAATATCGATCGTGTTTTTGGTGACTCGGAAACGACGCCTCAAGCCGGTGCGCGCGGCCTGATCCTGATAATAACCTCACGAAGTTGTGATCAAGACGATGAAATTGCAATTGCCTGCAAAGGGCTGTGAATACCGTGTGTGCCGGTCGTGTCGTCGTGGCAATGCGCGCCATTCCTGTTTATATGGGATAAGCCAGAGGTAGCCATGCGATTTTCCAATACGTTTCTCGATGAGATTCGCGACCGCGTTCTGATTTCGGACGTGATCGGTCGTCGCGTGAGCTGGGACCGCCGCAAGACCAACGTGCCGCGTGGAGATTTTTGGGCCTGCTGCCCTTTCCATGGCGAGAAGTCGCCGAGTTTCCACTGTGAGGATCGCAAGGGCCGCTATCACTGCTTCGGCTGCGGCGTGACGGGCGATCATTTCCGTTTCCTCACCGAGCTGGAGGGACTGAGCTTTCCCGAGGCGGTGCAGCAGATCGCCGACATGGCGGGCGTCCCCATGCCTGTGGCCGATCCCGTGGAGGCAAAGCGGGAGAAGGAGCGCACGTCGCTGCTCGACGTCATGGAGATGGCGACTCAGTTCTTTCAGGATCAGCTGCAGACTGCCAACGGCGCCCGTGCTCGCGCCTATCTGCGCGATCGTGGTCTGACCGGCCGCACCATCGAGACTTTCCGTCTCGGCTATTCCCCTGACAGCCGCAATGCGCTGAAGGAGTTTCTTGCCGGCAAGGGCGTATTGAAGGAGCAGATGGAAGCCTGCGGCCTGGTCGTGCACGAGAACGTGCCGGTCTCATACGATCGCTTCCGGGATCGCATCATGTTTCCGATCCTGTCGTCGCGCGAGAAGGTGATCGCCTTCGGCGGCCGCGCCATGTCATCGGACGCGCCGGCGAAATATCTCAATTCCAACGAGACCGAGCTCTTCCACAAGGGCAATGTGCTTTATAATTTCACACGCGCGCGCCGCGCTGCCCAGGGTGCCGACGGCGCAGGCACTATCATTGCCGTCGAAGGCTATATGGATGTCATAGCCCTGCATCAGGCGGGCATCGAGAATGCCGTTGCGCCCCTCGGCACGGCGTTGACCGAGAATCAGCTGGATCTCCTGTGGAAAATGACGCCGGAGCCGGTACTCTGCTTTGATGGCGATGGCGCGGGATTTCGCGCCGCCAACCGCGCCGCCGACCTGGCGCTGCCGCATATCAAGCCGGGCCGCACCGTCCGTTTCGCACTGCTGCCCGATGGTAAGGATCCGGACGATCTCGTCCGTCACGACGGTCGTGCGCCTTTCGACAAGGTTCTCGCACAGGCGAAGCCGCTGGCCGATCTGATCTGGGTCAGAGAGGCCGGTAGCGGCACGTTCGAAACGCCTGAGGCGCGGGCGGAACTCGAAGCCCGGCTGAGGCGCATCGTGTCTGTTATCGTGGACGAGGATGTCCGCCGACACTATCAGCAGAATATGCGCGAGCGGTTGAACAGTCTCTTCCAGCCGCAGTTCCAGCGTGGCGGCAATCAGCAGGGGCGAGGCTTTTCCCGTGATGGCAATGGCCGCAATTTCACAGGTCGCGGCGGGCAGCAGGGCCGCGATCGGCCGGTCAGTACGACAGCGTCCGATCGCTTGACGCGTTCGGCCATGATCAAGGGGCATCAGGACATTCCGAGCCTGCGCGAAAGCGTTCTGGCGCTGACCATCGTCAATCATCCGCTGCTGTTGCAGGACGAATATGACGAGATCGCCGCTATCGACTACGAGAGCCGCGAATTGCAGCGTCTCTGGTCGGCGGTTCTCGGGATCGCCGCAGCCATGGCCGCGCCGCAGCTCATCCGCGAGCGGCTGGTCGAGCAGTTGGAGGAGCAGGACTTCGGCTCATTGCTGAAGAATCTCGACCAGCAGGTCCGCAACGCCAGGCTATGGACGGCAACCGAGGAAGCCGCGATGGAAGACGCGCGCGAAGGCTATCGCCAGGCGTTGGCGCTTCACAAGCGTTCCAAGGCACTGCGCTGGCACAAGATCGAATTGGAAGGCGCGATTGCCGAGGCAACGGAAGATAGTGACGGCGAGCTTATCGAGCAGTTGATGCGCGCCTTGCAGGAAGTGCAGCTCGAAGCGGTGCGGCTGGAAAACCAGGAGGCGATCATCGATGGCTTTGGCGTGCTTTCCGGCAGAGTCAAAAGCGCTGCGGGAAAGTAGGGAATAGATGTCACTGCCGGATAGACTGGAACCGCGATTTTCCGCCGATGATGCCTTGTTCGGCGATCGTGCCGGGGCGCCCGCGCCGCTCGATGTGTTGAAGCGTGTCTATGGTTATACCGCGTTTCGCGGCAAGCAGCAGCAGGTGGTCGAGCATGTCGTCTCCGGCGGCGATGCCGTCGTGCTGTTTCCGACCGGGGCCGGCAAGTCGCTGTGTTTCCAGATTCCCGCACTTTGCCGTGACGGTATCGGCATCGTCGTTTCGCCGCTGATCGCCTTGATGCGGGATCAGGTGGAGGCGATGAAACAGCTCGGCATCCGCGCGGCCGCCTTGAATTCATCCCTGTCGCGCGATGAGGCGAGCGATGTCTATCGCGCCGTCTCCAGTGGCACGCTCGACATGCTCTATGTGACGCCCGAGCGCATTCTTACCGATGGCTTCCAGCAGATGATCGCCAGGGCGAAGATCGCGCTGTTTGCGATAGACGAAGCGCATTGCGTGTCTCAATGGGGGCATGATTTCAGGCCGGAATATCGGGATCTGGGCAAGCTTGCGGAACTTTTTCCCCGCGTGCCGCGCATCGCGCTGACGGCGACGGCCGATCCGCATACCCGCGACGATATCATCGAGCGGCTTGCTCTCGGCGGTGCCAAGGTTTTCACCACCAGTTTCGACCGGCCGAATATTGCCTATGAAATTGTCGAGCGCGATCAGCCGCGCCAGCAATTGCTGCGCTTTCTCGATGGCCACCGCGGCGACAGCGGCATCGTCTACTGCCTGTCGCGGGCAAAGGTCGAGGACACGGCTGAATGGCTGAATGGGCAGGGCATCCGGGCGCTCGCCTACCATGCCGGGATGGACCGATCGCTTCGCGATGCCAATCAGGATGCCTTCCTGAAAGAAGAAGACCTTTGCCTTGTCGCGACGGTCGCCTTCGGCATGGGCATCGACAAGCCGAACGTGCGCTATGTCGCCCATCTCGATCTGCCGGGTTCGGTCGAGGCCTATTATCAGGAGACAGGTCGTGCCGGGCGTGACGGCCTACCGTCCGAGGTGTGGATGGCCTACGGCATGGCCGATGTCATCCAGCGGCGGCGCATGATCGATGAGGGCAATGCAGCCGATGAGATCAAGCGCGTGGAGCGAGGAAAGCTCAATGCGCTGCTCGCCATCTGCGAAACTGCCGGCTGCCGGCGACAGGCCATTCTTGCGCATTTCGGCGAGGCGCATGGCGGCCGTTGCGGCAATTGCGATACCTGCCTGAAACCTGTGGAGACCTGGGACGGCACGGAAGCGGCAATCAAGGCGCTGGCGGCGGTCTATCGCACCGGTGAGCGTTTCGGCACCGGTCATGTGATCGATGTGCTGATGGGCACGGTCAATGACAAGACGGAGCGGTTCGGCCATGTCGATATGCCCGTTTTCGGCGCCGGAAAGGATATTCCGTCTCGCACCTGGCAGTCGATCTTCCGGCAATTGCTGGCGAACGGCTTCATCACCGTCGATCATACGGCTTTTGGCGCGATGAAACTCGAAGACCAGGCGAGGGCGGTTTTCAAACGCGAGCGACAGGTCTTCTTTCGCAAGGATCGGCCGGAAGCGGGTCGCCGGAGCAAGAAGGCGGGACGGTCGGAGAAACCGGCACATGGTCTTGCCGGCGAGGCGCAGGCTCTGTTCGATGCGCTGCGCGCCGAGCGGACCAGGATCGCCGAAGAACTGGGCGTGCCGCCCTATGTCGTCTTTCCGGACACGACCCTTATCGCCTTTGCGACGGAGCGGCCGAAGAGCCATAAGGCACTCCTCGGGATTTCGGGCGTTGGGCAGTCGAAGCTCGAACGCTACGGGGATGCGTTTCTCGCAGTGATTTCAGATTTCACCGGCCGGTGACATTTCGCATCTAAATGTGAAATCGAGACAATCTCACGCTACATGCGTACGGTCATGCCACCGTCGACGGTCAAGACATGGCCGTTGACGAAGGAGGCAGCGTCGCTGGCGAGGAACAATGCAGCGCCCGCGATCTCGTCCGGCCGTCCCCAGCGCTGAACCGGGATGCGCTGGCGCACGAAAGGGACCAGTTCCTCATTCGAGGCCATCGCGGCATTCGTTTCCGTCGCGAACCAGCCTGGAGCGATGGCATTGCTGGTGATGCCGTAGGGGCCGAATTCCACCGCCATGCCGCGCATAAGGCCGGTCAGCCCCTGTTTGGCTGCGGGGTAGACGCAGTCGCCAGGCATGACGACTTGGCCGCTGATCGAGGTGACCGAGATCAGCCGCCCATGATTGTGCCGTTTCATCAGGCGGGCGGCATCGCGCGAGAGCGTGATCGAGGCGGCCAGATCCGTGTTGAGGAGGGCGAGAATCGCTTCGTCGTCGAAGTCGGCCAAGGGCCGCCTGTCGCGGGCGCCGACATTGTTGATCAATATGTCGAGCCGGCTATGATTTTTCTCGATATCCGCCATCGCCGCGCGCTGCGCTTCGCGGTCGGCAATGTCGAAAGCTGCTGCTTCCGCGGAGCCGCCAGCTGCTTGAATGGCTTTCACGGCGCTGTCTACCGTTGCGATCGTGCGCCCATTGACGATGACATGCGCTCCCGCGTCGGCAAGTGCTTTCGCCATTTCGAACCCAAGGCCTCGTCCGCCGCCGGTGACGAGCACGACCCGTCCCGCGAGGGAGAATCTGTGAAATATGCTCATTGCTCTCCCTCTATCATGCGATCAAGATCGATCTGCAGCAAGATAATGGACTCAGTCAAGTAATTTTTGCAATAGCAACCGATGAACCCTGCCCAAGAACTTGCGTATATCCGGGTCAGTTTGACAGATAATATCGAACCTGCTCCCTATCGCGCTGACGTCACGGCGCTACGCATTTTTGCCGCTGCTGGATGCAGCAAGGGGCCGAATCCTGTGTTATTTCTTGAATAGTTAGGCACTGTGACCAGCATCGGAATGCGACAATGACCTCAGAATTTCTATCACATCTGCGCAAAGAACTTCTCGGCTTGAAAGAAGCTGGTCTCTACAAGCCCGAGCGCGTCATCACCTCCAAGCAAGCCGGTGAAATCGCTGTCGTCGGCGGCGCCCGCGTGCTCAATTTCTGCGCCAACAATTACCTTGGCCTCGCCGACAACGAGGAGCTTGCCGAGGCGGCAAAAAAGGGGCTCGATCGCTACGGCTACGGCATGGCCTCGGTTCGCTTCATCTGCGGCACGCAGGAAGAGCACAAGCAGCTGGAAGCGCGGATTTCGGCGTTTCTCGGCATGGAGGATACCATCCTCTACTCCTCCTGCTTCGATGCCAATGGCGGGCTGTTCGAGACGCTGCTGTCGGAGGAAGACGCCATTATCTCGGATGCGCTCAACCATGCCTCGATCATCGATGGCGTGCGGCTTTCCAAGGCCAAGCGCTTCCGCTACGCCAACAACGACATGGCGGCGCTGGAGGAAGAGCTGAAGAAGGCCGAAGGCAGCCGCTTCAAGCTGATCGCGACCGACGGCGTCTTCTCCATGGACGGTATCATCGCCAATCTCGGCGGCGTGTGCGATCTGGCCGAGAAATACGGTGCCATGGTCATGGTCGATGACAGCCATGCCGTCGGCTTTGTCGGCGCTCATGGTCGGGGATCGCCGGAGCATTGCGGCGTCGAGGGGCGGATCGATATCATCACCGGCACGCTCGGCAAGGCGCTTGGCGGTGCTTCGGGTGGCTATACCTCGGCCAGAGGCGAAATCGTCGATTGGCTGCGGCAGCGGTCGCGCCCCTATCTCTTTTCCAACACGCTGGCGCCGGTCATCGCCGCTGCCTCGCTGAAAGTCTTCGACCTGATCGACAACGGCGACGCTCTTCGCGATCGTCTCCGTGGCAATGCCGAACTCTTCCGCAGCGAAATGACCAAGCTCGGTTTCACGCTCGCAGGCGCCGATCACCCGATCATCCCTGTCATGCTTGGCGATGCCAAGCTGGCGCAGGAGATGGCGGCGCTGATGCTGCAAAA
Source organism: Rhizobium sp. SG570 (assembly GCF_012275345.1). Lineage (NCBI taxonomy): Bacteria > Pseudomonadati > Pseudomonadota > Alphaproteobacteria > Hyphomicrobiales > Rhizobiaceae > Rhizobium > Rhizobium sp. SG570. The sequence goes on from NZ_JAAZQI010000016.1 coordinate 25,992, forward strand.
GGGCGTCTACGTCATCGGCTTTTCCTTCCCCGTCGTACCGAAGGGACAGGCGCGCATCCGCACGCAGATGTCGGCCGCGCACTCGAAGGCTGATGTCGAAAAGGCGATCGCCGCCTTTGCGGAAGCCGGACGAGAACTCGGAATTATTTGAATTGGTTGGAGAGAACCGATCATGTCGAACATGATGAAAGCGCTGGTCAAATCCAAGCCGGAAGTCGGGTTGTGGATGGAGCATGTTCCGGTTCCCGAGGTCGGGCCGAATGATGTCCTGATTCGGGTCAAGAAGTCGGCGATCTGCGGGACCGATGTCCACATTTGGAACTGGGACCAATGGGCGCAGAAGACCATTCCGGTGCCGATGGTCGTTGGGCACGAATTCTGTGGCGAGATCGCCGAGGTCGGTTCGGCGGTGACGAAGTATCACGTCGGCGAGCGCGTCTCCGGCGAGGGGCACATCGTCTGCGGCAAATGCCGCAACTGCCGCGCGGGCAGAGGCCACCTCTGCCGCAACACGCTTGGCGTCGGCGTCAATCGACCCGGCTCCTTCGGCGAATTCGTCTGCATTCCCGAATCCAACGTCGTTCCGATCCCCGACGATATTCCGGATGAAGTCGCCGCGATTTTCGACCCGTTCGGCAACGCGGTGCACACGGCACTTTCCTTCGATCTGGTCGGCGAGGACGTGCTCGTGACGGGCGCAGGCCCGATCGGCATCATGGGTGCCATGGTCGCCAAGCGCTCCGGCGCGCGCAAGGTCGTCATCACCGATATCAATCCCACCCGGCTGGCACTTGCCCGCAAGGTCGGCATCGAGCATGTCGTCGACGCTTCGAAGGAGAACCTCGCCGATGTGATGAAGGCCATCGGCATGACCGAAGGCTTCGACGTCGGTCTGGAAATGTCGGGCGCGGCACCGGCCTTTCGCGATATGATCGACAAGATGAACAATGGCGGCAAGATCGCCATTCTCGGCATCGCGCCGGCCGGCTTCGAGATCGACTGGAACAAAGTCATCTTCAAGATGCTGAACCTGAAAGGCATCTACGGTCGCGAGATGTTCGAGACCTGGTACAAGATGATCGCCTTCGTGCAAGGTGGTCTCGATGTATCGCCCGTCATCACCCATCGTATCGGCATAGATGATTTTCGCGAGGGCTTCGAAGCTATGCGCTCCGGCAACTCCGGCAAGGTGGTCATGGACTGGAATTGACCCCCAACTGTCGCTTTTCTACATCGGTAGCAGGTCTCGATGCAGGAAATGCGAGCGTTTGGTTCGCATGCTCTTGTCATCGCGCGGGGACTTCCTAAATACCGAAAGCAATCGTTTATGGCGCACCGAGCCTGTGGATAAGGCTTTTTCGGGTATTTAACGGGCTTTTTTGCTGGAAAAGCTTGACGAGAACAAAAAATCTAGGAATCACCGTTTGACTTCGGAAAGAACGGTATACTGGATCAAGCGGATCACCTAATAACATGGCCGGAAATCCAAACGCAATCCAGCTTTGCCATCCGGTAGCGGTGATCGTGGTTAATCGGGCATTAAAGGTCATTCCGTTAGGTGTTTGTCGGTGAGTCGAGGCTGGCGCAGGGCGTGCCGGCCAGATTGAAATGTTCTACCGCGTGTAAGTTTGCAGCGTCAGGGAAAGCGACGATATAGAGATGGCAACCAAGGTCAAAGAGAACGAAGAAGCTGAAGTCGAACGCGACGGCACCTCCGACGGCCCGCTTCTCGATCTTTCCGATGACGCGGTCAAGAAGATGATCAAGGCCGCGAAGAAGCGCGGCTATGTGACGATGGACGAGCTCAATGCCGTCCTGCCGTCCGAAGAAGTGACATCGGAACAGATCGAAGACACGATGGCCATGCTTTCAGACATGGGCATCAACGTCATCGAGGACGAGGACGTCGAAGAGGCGGGTGCCCCGTCGAACGACGATGACGATGCCGGTGGCGACGAGGACGGAGAAGGCGGCGAGCTGGCGCCTTCGACGGGTTCGGCGCTCGCCACCGCCAAGAAGAAAGAGCCGACAGACCGCACGGACGACCCGGTGCGCATGTACCTGCGCGAAATGGGTTCAGTCGAGCTGCTGTCGCGCGAAGGCGAAATTGCGATCGCCAAGCGCATCGAGGCCGGCCGCGAAACCATGATCGGTGGCCTCTGTGAAAGCCCGTTGACGTTCCAGGCGCTTATTATCTGGCGCGACGAACTCAACGAAGGCACCACGCTGCTGCGTGAGATCATCGATCTCGAAACCACCTATTCCGGTCCCGAAGCCAAGGCTGCGCCGCAGTTCCAGAGCCCCGAGAAGATCGAAGCCGACCGCAAGGCGGCCGAGGAAAAGGAAAAGGCACGCCGTGGCCGTTCGCCGAATGGCGACGACGACATTACCAATGTCGGCGGCGAAGGCATGCCGATCGAGGAGGAAGAAGAGGACGAGGACGAATCCAGCCTCTCTCTCGCCGCGATGGAAGCCGAGCTGCGTCCGCAGGTCATGCTGACGCTCGACACGATCGCCGAGACCTACAAGAAGCTGCGCAAGCTGCAGGACCAGCAGGTCGAACAGCGCCTGTCGGCCTCGGGCACGTTGTCGTCGGCGCAGGAGCGCCGTTACAAGGAGCTGAAGGACGAGTTGATCAAGTCGGTCAAGTCGCTGTCGCTGAACCAGAACCGCATCGACGCCCTCGTCGAGCAGCTCTATGACATCAACAAGCGCCTCGTGCAGAACGAAGGTCGTCTGTTGCGTCTTGCCGAATCTCATGGCGTCAAGCGCGATAGCTTCCTCGAGCAGTATCAGGGTGCCGAGCTCGATCCGAACTGGATGAAGTCGATCGGCAATCTGGCCGCACGCGGCTGGAAAGAATTCGCCCGGAACGAAAACACGACGATCCGCGACATTCGCCAGGAAATTCAGAATCTTGCGACTGAAACCGGAATCTCTATCTCAGAATTCCGCCGGATCGTGCACATGGTGCAGAAGGGCGAGCGCGAAGCCCGCATCGCCAAGAAGGAAATGGTCGAAGCGAACCTGCGCCTCGTCATCTCCATCGCCAAGAAATACACCAACCGCGGCCTGCAGTTCCTCGACCTCATTCAGGAAGGCAATATCGGCCTGATGAAGGCGGTCGATAAGTTCGAATATCGCCGCGGCTACAAGTTCTCGACCTACGCCACCTGGTGGATCAGGCAGGCGATCACCCGCTCGATCGCCGACCAGGCCCGCACGATCCGTATTCCGGTGCATATGATCGAGACGATCAACAAGATCGTTCGCACCTCGCGCCAGATGCTACACGAGATCGGCCGCGAGCCGACGCCGGAAGAACTGGCCGAAAAGCTCGCCATGCCGCTCGAAAAGGTGCGCAAGGTGCTGAAGATCGCCAAGGAGCCGATTTCGCTCGAAACGCCTGTCGGTGACGAAGAGGATTCGCACCTCGGCGATTTCATCGAGGACAAGAACGCGCTTCTGCCGATCGACGCCGCCATCCAGGCGAACCTGCGCGAGACGACGACCCGCGTTCTGGCATCGCTGACGCCGCGCGAAGAGCGCGTGCTGCGCATGCGCTTCGGCATCGGCATGAACACCGACCACACGCTTGAGGAAGTCGGCCAGCAGTTCTCGGTTACGCGCGAACGTATCCGTCAGATCGAGGCCAAGGCATTGCGCAAGCTCAAGCATCCGAGCCGCAGCCGCAAGCTCAGAAGCTTCCTCGACAGCTAGGGCCGGGCGCAAGCCGGCATCGGCGTTGTTATGAAATCGAACCCGGTTTGCGAAAGCGAGCCGGGTTTTCCATTGATAACGGATCGGGATCAGGGTTCGGGCCATGGCGAACAAGCCGCAGACTATCGAAATGTCTCTGCCGGCACGGCTGCGCGATCTGCTCGCGGGATATGATTGGCGACCGGCCGAGCTCGGCCGCTCCCCGGCCCATGTCTTTCGGCTCGAAGCTGTTGGCCGAGCGCCCATCTATCTCAAGACGGAGATCATTCATCCGCTGGGCGAGCTAGCGGGTGAGGTTTCCAGGCTTCGATGGCTCGCATCGAAGGGACTTGCGTGCCCCGAGGTGATTGCCCACGAGACAGACGGTGGGCGAGAGTGGCTGTTGATGAGTGCGCTTCCGGGCACTGATCTAGTCAGTAATGATCGATTGCCGCCGATCGAAAGAGTGCGGATCTTGGCCGCTGCACTGCGGCGGCTGCACGGACTGGATATTGCTACCTGTCCTTTTGATCATCGCCTGGAGAACAGGATTGCGGATGCAAAAGCGCGGTTGCTCGCAGGCTGTGTGGACGAAGACGATTTCGATGACGCAAGGCTGGGGAGATCGGCGCAGGATCTGTTCCGGGAGCTTGAAGAGCGCAGGCCGAAGACGGAGGATCTGGTGGTGACCCACGGCGATGCCTGCCTCCCGAATTTTGTCGCTCACGAAGGCAGCATCAGTGGCTACATCGATTGCGGCCGCCTCGGCGTTGCCGATCGCCATCAGGATATTGCACTGGCCTGCGGCAGCATCGCGCGCAATTTCGGGGAAGATCTTGTTGCCGACTTTTTGAAGGCATATGGAAACTTTGAGATGCACTCTGAAAAGGCGGCTTACTATCGGCTGCTGGATGAGTTCTTTTGACGATGGATGAATGGATTCTCAGGTCACCCGATCACGCAGGTGTGTTTTTGAGCCATTGCGGATAGAACGGTGGCCTGACAAGTTCGATTTCGGCAATTGCCTCTTTCGTGTCGTGTTGTTGCATACCATATGTCTGCGGGCCGGCGAGGTCCGATCTGTTTGCCGCTAAGGATCGAATGAATCGATGCGCAATTTCCTCTTGATTGCTTTTTCTTCGCGAGTCATCCGCTGAACGATGGAAAAGGTTGCGGAAAAACGGGACAAAGAGATGAGGCCGGGCTTTGTCCTGTCGATCCTCCTGCATGTCCTGTTTGTTGCTATTTTTCTGCTGCCGCTGCTGCCCGCACCGCCACAGGCGAAGCCTGAGCAGAGCGTCAACGTCGAGCTCGTGCCGCAGCAGGAGGAAAAGCAGGAGCTTGCGACAAAGGCGAACGAGAAGCCCGACCAGCCTCCGAAGCCGACGCCTAAGCCCGACGAGAAGCCGCAGCAGCAGACCGCTGAAGCTCAAGAGCAGCCACAGCAGCCCGAGGGAAAAAAGGCGGACGAACAGCCGCCAAAGCAATCCGATCCCAAGGGCAAGGAGCAGGCAGAGAAGCCTGCAGCCAAGCCTGACGACGCCAAGGCCGACAAGCCGGTAGAGCAGGCGAAGCCAGAGCCCAAACCTGATGATCCGGGTGCTGACAAGCCCGTCGATAAGGCAGAACAGCAGCCCTCGGCTACCGAGACGCCTCTTCCTGACATGAAGGGCGATCAGAAGGATCCGACGACCACGCAGCAGGCTGCTGATGCCGCCGAGCAACCGAACGACACACCCCCAACGCCGCCGAACGACGCAGCCGCCGAGCAACAGGCGCGGGCCGCTGCCGATCAGGCTCAGGCGCAAGCACAAGCCGCGCGGGAGGCGCAGGAAGCCCAACAGCAGGCAGAAGCCAAGGATCAGCAGGCAAATGCTGCTCAGTCGCCGGCAAGCGACTCGACCGCCAAGGCATCCTCTGCGGCACCCGATGTGTTGGCGACCAACGAGCCTTCGGATTCGCAGGTGCAGCAACCGCAGGCGCCGTCGGCCGATCCAAATGATCCACAGGCGCAAGCCGATCCGCAGCAGCAGTCTCCCGCCGCGCAGGCAAAGGATGAGGCGAAAGACCCGCCGCAGATCGTCGTTCCCGCGGTCAGGCCATCTCCCGCGCAGCAAAGCGCTGACAGTCAATCTGCTTCGAACAGCCAGGGCAATCCGGCTGAAGGCGGTACAGCATTGGTTGCGGAGCCACCGCGGCCTAAATCTCTCATGCCGAAGCGGGCTGTTCAGGCCAAGAAGCTCTATTCGGGTGCCGAGATGGCCCGCCTTTCGAAGAGTGACTACGACGCTTGGAAGAAACTGCCGCGGCGCGATCGGGTAAAGTATCTCTGCAATTCCGAAGAGAAAATACAGTTTGGTCGTGATTTTCGCGCAGTTGGATACGTCTATGCTAATTCAGCTCTATCGCAGGCGATGCTTTCTGATATCAGCCTATTCGGTGACGGTGCTGCAGTGCAGACTCCCAATGGTTGGCGGAGAGTGGCATTCACTTGCGAGGTGGATAGCGATGCCCTCAAGGTTATAGCTTTTTCTTATACGGACAGGGGCCCCGTTTCGCCAGATCAATTCGACAGGCTGGGTTCTGTTGGAAATTGATGTGGCTCCTTTAGCGCATCCACCTGAAACAATAGTTTATTAGCATCCCCATCGAAATTCGGCCTATTTCATCATACAATTGGCTGTATCTACCTGATTCAATTCTCCTCCCGTCGCATTGTACGATTCCGATGTCCTCGATTACTGCCGATTCAAGTTCCGCAGCCGCCGGCCGCTCCGCCTTGCGTGGCGTCCTCGTGGCGTTCGCGTCTTATGCCGTCTTTGCCTTCAGCGATGCCTCGATCAAGATCCTGCATGGTGTGGTTCCCTCCTATCAGGTGGCCTTCATCGGCGCTCTGTTCGGCTTTGCCGCCGTGCCCTTTCTGAAGCGGCGGGAGGATGGCTGGATCGATATGGTGAAGACGTCGAACCGGCCCCTGTGGCTGTTGCGCTTCATCTGCGGTGCTACGGGCGCGATCTGCTCCGTCGTCGCCTTTACCAAGCTGCCTATGGCGGAAGCCTTTGCGCTGCTCTTCCTGCTGCCGTCCTTCGTTACGATCCTCTCCGTTGTCTTCCTCAAGGAAGATGTGCGCTGGCAGCGCTGGACGGCCGTCATCCTGGGGTTCGTCGGCGTACTCATCGTCTTGCGGCCAGGTTTTCGCGAGCTCTCGATCGGCCATCTCTGCGCCGCGATCGGTGGGCTTGCTGCCGCGATTTCGATCGTCATCAACCGCGCGCTCGGATCGAAAGAGAAGCGTATCTCGCTCTATGGGGCGGGCCTGTTCGGCACGCTGATCGTCAGCGGCTTCCTCATGCTCTCGGAGGTCACCACGCCGACGGCGACGCAGTGGATTTTCCTGGCGAGCTATGGCCTGCTGGGCGCCTTCGGCAACGTGTTGTTGATGAATGCCGCCCGTATGGCGCCGGCCAATCTTGTCGCTCCGCCGCAATACAGCCAGATGCTGTGGGCCATCGTGTTCGGTTATCTGCTGTTCAATGACAGCATCGATACGCCCATGGCCTTCGGCATCGTCCTCATCATCTTTTCCGGCCTGCTGACGCTGGCGCGCGAGCGCAAGCGTGGCACGCCGCTGCCGGCGGCCGTTGCGGGTAATACCCAGACGGCATTGGCGACGGCGCAGGATGAACGGACGGAAGCACCCGGCAGGTGACGCGCATCTGCCGATGGGGCACGCATTGCATGCGATAGCGCCGCCGCGCTAATCTTTGCCGAAGTTTTCGGGGCAGGAAGCCTGTCCGTTTGGAAAAGGATCATCATGAGATCCGGCCAGTTCAGGATATTCCGCTCCCGTGCGGCAGGTATCGAGGTCGTGAAGGCCGAGGCCAGTCACTGTTTTCCCAAGCATACGCATGACCAATTCGGCATCGGCATCATCGAATCCGGCGCGCAGGCGTCGCTCAGCGGGCGCGGAATGGTGCGGGCCGAGGCAGGGGATATCATCAGCGTCAATCCGAACGAAGTGCATGACGGCACGCCCATCGGCGAAAGCCGGGCATGGTCGATGCTCTATTTCGATCCGAGGCTGATCGGCGATCTGCTTGACGATATCGGCGAGGGGAGCCTTGGCGGCGCTGAATTTCCGTCGCCAGTCATTCGCAACGGCCAAGTGGCGTCGTGTTTCAAAACCCTGTTCCCGCTTCTGGCTGGCAACGCCGCGCCACAGGATGCACTGTTGCAGGATGGGTTGTTGTTATCGCTGGTCGCTGCTGTGATGAGCGAGGGAGTGCCGGCGCCGCGCGATACAGCTGTTCCTGCAGCCATCGGTCGTGCGCGCGATCTGATCGAGCATGATCCCGCGGCACCCCTGACGCTTGCCGAACTCGCGGATGCCTGCGGGCTAAGCCATTTCCGGTTTCTGCGGGCTTTCACCAAGGCGACGGGGCTCACACCGCATGCCTATCTGCTGCAGCGTCGCATCCATGAGGCTCGGCGATTGATCGCGGCGGGCACGCCATTGGCCGAGGCGGCCTTTGCCAGCGGCTTTGCGGATCAAAGCCACATGACGCGGCTCTTCGTGCGCAATTTCGGCATATCGCCGGGCGCATACGCAGCAGCGGCCGGCTAGAGCCTCTGCAATTTTGTTCAAGACCGGGCGATGACAACGGGGTTTTCTGCGGCACCAAGCCCGAGATGCAGAAGGAGAAGCCATGTATTTCCGCCATTCGAACGAGATGTGGAGCGAGTTTCCCGAATTGGTTCCCGGCGTTTTGTTTGCCGAAGGGATCAGCGCGGATGCTATCGTTACAGATCGCATCGCCAGCTATCATGCGACCGCCGCGGAGCGATTGGCGCAAGGCTCCGAAAGTGAGATGCCCGAAATTCAGGCCTGGCGGCGCAGCTTTTCAAAAATGGGGTTGAAGCCCACTCAATATCGCTGCGCCTCGGAGGCTCTGCTGCGCCGTTTTCGTCAGGAGGGTTCCTTGCCGCAGTTGCATCCGCTCGTCGACCTCTGCAACGCCGTGTCGATCGCGTTCGCCATTCCCGTCGCTGTTTTCGATCTTGCGAAGATAACAGGTGATCTCGAGGTGCGGCATGCAGGCGGCAGCGAGTCTTACCTCACCTTTTCCGGCGAGACGGAGCATCCGGAGCCTGGAGAGGTGATCTTTGCGGATACTATCGGGCAGGCGCACGCCCGGCGCTGGACCAACCGGCAAAGCGGCCGTTCCGCCGTGCGCGAGGATACCAAGTCCGTGCTGATCGTCGCCGAGGCGCTGCATGACTCGGCAAGCGCCGATGTCCCGCATCTGATCGGCATGATCGCGGCGGAGCTGGCGAGCGTTTGGTCGGTAGAGGCGCGGTCGGGGCTTCTTAGCCGTTCATCACCGCGATTTGATCTGTCGTCCGCGATGAATTTGCAACCTGAGCAAAAACGCGGTTGACAACCGGCGTGTTCGGGCAGAGCAGGGGCTTCGACAGAATTTCGAACGATTGAGAAAACATGTCTCCGCGCAGCCGCGCCGGGAGACGAAGAAAGCCCATGGATACGCTGCAGAATCAAGACCGGCCGGGTGTGCTCGGTCACCCCGGCTACCGTTCTTTTGCGGCGTCGCGCGTTTTTTCTTCGATAGGCTTTCAGTCGGTGACCGTCGCCATGGGCTGGATGATCTATGATCAGACCCATAGCGCCTTTTTCCTCGGCCTGGTCGGCTTCTGCCAGTTTCTTCCCATGGTCATCCTGACCTTCGTCGTCGGCCATGTCGCCGACCGGTTCGACCGGCGCCGCATCGGTCTCGCCTGCCAACTGGTCGAGGCCTTGACCGCTCTCGTGCTGGCCGTGGCGGTCTGGCAGCAGTGGATCGGTCCCGCCGGCATTCTCGCCGCCGTTGCCGTCATGGGTGCGGCCACAGCCTTCGAACGTCCGACAATGGCGGCATTGCTGCCGAATATCGTGCCGCCGTCGTTGCTTCAGGTCGCCATTGCCACCTCGACCTCGATGATGCAGACCGCCTTCATCATCGGCCCGTCGCTCGGCGGCCTGCTTTATGGCGTCAGCCCTGTCGCACCGTTTGCCGTTTCCGCGGTGCTCTACATCATTGCGAGCATCAACGTCATTTCGATACGTGTCGAGCGGCAACAGCCGTCGTCACGGGAGCCGATGACGCTGAGTTCTGTTTTTGCCGGCGTTTCGTTCATCAGAAGCCGGCCTGTGATGCTGGGAACGATCTCGCTCGATCTCTTCGCCGTCCTGCTTGGCGGCGCGACGGCACTCCTCCCGATGTTCGCCCGCGATATCCTGCATGCCGGCCCCTGGGGACTCGGCTTATTGCGCGCCGCCCCGGCGGTCGGTGCATTGGTGATGTCGATCTGGCTGGCTCGGCGACCACTGCAGAGCGATGTCGGCAAGAAGATGCTGTTTGCGGTGCTGATTTTCGGCGTCGCCACCATCGTGTTCGCGCTGTCGAGCAATATCATCCTTTCCGTGGCGGCACTGTTCGTCGTCGGTGCGTCGGATACCGTCAGCGTTGTCGTGCGCAGCTCGCTCGTGCAGCTTCTGACGCCGGATACCATGCGTGGCCGCGTCAATGCCGTGAACTCCCTGTTCATCGGCACATCCAACCAGCTCGGCGAATTCGAGTCCGGCATGCTCGCCAGCGTTCTTGGGCCGGTATTGACCGGCATCGTCGGCGGCGTCGGCACCATAGCCGTGGTGCTGCTGTGGATGCGGATCTTTCCGGATCTGACCAAGGTCAAGACGCTCAGGGGCTAGGTGCTCCGATAATCGGACTGATCTGCCGCGCCGTTGTGCAATCCCACATCCCGCAGCAGATGTTCGTTTGCTACGCAAAGCGTATCGCGTTTGCCATTCATTTTTATCGGCGGCTTTCTTTCACGACGACGCCAGCGGATTGATCGAGCCAGGTGCTCGGCAATCCGATGCCTCCAACCATATACATGAGATTTTCTCATCTATTGCAAACCCGGTGGCTTCCCTAGATAGGACAGATGCACTGGAAACCTTGTCGTGTATAATGAAGCCTCCGATGATTAAACATGCGAGATTTTCATGGGAAAGAGGCCGCTTCCACCCCTGTCGGTGCTGCAGGCATTTTGCGCGATCGTCGAAACCGGCGGCTTTGGTCGCGCGGCTGATAGAATCGGCCAGACGCAGACCGCCGTCAGCCATCAACTTGCGCAGCTGGAGGGGTGGATCGGAGGCAGACTGTTCGATCGGGGCCGGGCCGGGGCGAGGCTGACGCCGTTGGGCGCGCGCCTGCATCCCGCAATTGCGGGGACGATCTCCGAGCTGGAGACGGCGCTCTATCAGGCGAGGGCGAGCGTCTCGGTTCGCAGCGTTGCCGTTTTCGTCTCGCCGGAGTTTTCAAGCCAATGGCTCGCTTCGCGACTGCCGGATTTCTGCCAGCGGCATCCGGATATCGAATTGAAGATGGCAGTCGGTTATCAGCGCCCGGATTTCAAGCCCGGCGGCGCCGATCTGGCGATCTGGCTCGGACGTGCCGAAGCCGGACTTATCGAGGAGGAATTGCTGACGGATGAGGAATTCGTCGTCAGTTCGCCGGCGCTTTCCAAACAATTGCCGCCGCGTAACGCCATAAGGGCCGCCCCGCTGCTGCGCTATACCGGCATGCGCCACACGATATTGGACTGGCAGCGCTGGTATGAGCAGATCACCGGCGGGAGCGGCGAGGCAGATACGCAGTTTGATATTGTGGCTGCTGTGGAGGATGGGCTTCTGTTCGAGAGCTTTGCGGATATGCTTGACGCATGCCGGGAAGGGCGCGGTTTCGCCCTCGTTCGCAGCTCGCTTGTCGCGCGTGACATCGCCGACGGTAAACTGGTGCGGTGTTTTATCGAGGCCCAGCCCGCCGCAGTCAGCTACAATCTTGTCTATCCGCAGAATGCCCTGCAAAATCCATCGGCGGCGTTGTTTCGTAACTGGCTGCTTTCGCAAGTCCGTTCGGTCGCCTGAGCCGGGGACAACGCGGTCCCGTGTCAATCGCGCAACCTTATCAGACCCGCTTCCGTGGCGGCAAAGCCGAGCTTTCGATAAAAGCCGGTGAGATGCGGTTCGAAATCGACATGAAGCCACTCGGCGCCGCGTTGTCTGGCCAGCATCTTGGCCCTCTCGACCAGGTTGATCGCGACGCCCCGCCGGCGGAATTCGGGATCGACGCAGGTGTCGAGAATAAAGGCGTGGATGCCGCCATCCCAGGCGACATTGACGAAGCCCACCAGTCTCATGCCTGCGAACGCGCCGACATGAGCGAGGCTTCTTGCGAGGATCGGCGAGAAATTGCGTGAGGAAGGATCGTTCCACGCGTTCGCCCAGAGCGCGTTGAGCGCTTCGTTTCCGGGATTTGGGTCATCCCTGTATTCTATGTCCATAGGCATCTCTGAGGCGGACGCTCGATTGGGCAATGGTCGGAAAAACTGCGCGCCCTATGTCGGATATAGTCGTGGCCGATCGTCATTCTAACGTGAGCATAGAACAGAGGAGGCTGACATGTCCTATGTGGATGGTTTTATCGTTGCCGTGCCGAAAGACAAGATGGAGGCATACAAGGTGCTGGCGCGCATGGCCGGCGAGGTCTGGAAGGAATATGGGGCTCTCAGCTATGTCGAGGCCTTCGGAGACGATGTGCCCTATGGCGAACTGACATCCTTCCCCCGCGCGGTGCAGGCAGCCGAGGATGAGGTCGTCGTCTTTTCGTGGATCACCTATGAATCCCGGCAGAGCCGAGACGAAATACTGGAAAAGGTCATGGCCGACCCACGCTTGAAGAATGGGATGGAGAACATGCCGTTCGATGGCAAACGCATGATCTACGGCGGCTTCAACATCTTCCTCGAGATGTAGCCTGTCGGCCGCCGGACTTGACTTTCCGGCTGTTGCGGCCGACCTGATGCGGATCGCTGCCATTCTTGCCGGAAGAAGCCATGCCGCAAACCGTTATCACGCTGTCCACCCGTGGCCAGGGACTTTACGAATTCACCGACCCCGCGGCGGATTTCGTCCGTGCGTCTGCGTCGGGTAGCGGCGAAGGGCTTTTGACTGTCTTTGTGCGCCACACATCCTGCTCGTTGCTGATCCAGGAAAATGCCGACCCCGATGTGAAGACCGACCTCAATGCGTTTTTCCGCCGGCTGGTGCCGCCGTCCTCCGATCCCTCTATGCGCTGGATCGTGCATACGACGGAGGGACCTGATGATATGCCCGCGCATATCAAGGCGGCGCTGACCCAGGTGTCGATCGGCATTCCCGTGATGAACGGCCGTCTGACGCTTGGTACTTGGCAGGGCATCTATCTCTTCGAGCATCGCGACCGGCCGCACCGGCGCGAGGTCGTGCTGCATCTTTCCGCCTGAGCTGCCGCGATTTTCGCGTCAGCCGATCGGTAGCCGCCATGAATACAACCTGAATGGTCAATTCGCGTTCGGTTCAGCTTGGCTGACATAACGTGAGTTCAATCCCAAGGGCATCGAGCCGGATATCGGGATTGCAACGATCCGCAGCAAGGATTTGAAGGAGAAACACCCATGACCAATCTTTTCGCCAAGGCAGGCATCGCAGCTCTCATCGCACTCGGCGGCATTTCCGCAACGGCCGCCACCGCATCGGCCAATGATTTCCATCCCGGCATCCAGCAGGTGCGTTACGATCACCACCGCGGCCGTGCGTGCTCGCCGGTGCTAGCAGTTCGCAAGGCCCGCGACATGGGTCTGCACCGCGCCCGTATCAACAACGTCACGCCGCGCCGGGTTGTCGTCGAAGGCTTCGGCCGCCGTGGCCATGATCGTGTCGTTTTCGCCAATGTGCCCGGTTGCCCGTTGATCCGCCGTTAACGGCAGCCAGGTGGGAAAGGCCGCGTTTTCCACATCTATTCGATAGTTTCGAAGTCGCCTCCGCTCGGGAGGCGGCTTTATTTTTTTACATTGTGCTATGATGAGGCATCTGGCGTCGTTTTAGCGTTCATTGTACCTGATTAGCGGATGAACGGCTGATTCTGAGCTTGTTCAGCATCGCGCCGTTACTTCTCGGGCACTCGCTCAGCACATGTTGCAGGCATGAGGGGGAAGCCCTTTGCTCTATGGAGGACACAATGAGACAATTGCTGGCAAAGTTGGGGGTAGCCGTCGCCATCGCAGTTACCGCGCTGTCGGTCACGGCGGATTTTGCCGCCGCACAGGGGGTGGATATCTATGTCGGCCCCGGCCGTCATCGGCCGCCTCCGCCGGAATACGACAATCCGCCGCCGCGCTTCGACCGCCGTCGTGGCTGCGATCCGCGTGAAGCGTTGGATGTCGCCCGCAGTTATGGCCTGCGCCGTGCCCGCGTCGTGGATGTGACGCCGCGTCGCGTCATCGTCGATGGCTTCGGTCGTCGCGGTCCGGATACGATGATGTTTGCCAATGTTCGCGGCTGCCCGATGCTGGGCCGCTGATCGGAAAAGCGGGCGCATATTGCGCCTGCCATTCCATATTTGACCTTTTCGCCTTTTGGCGGGGGCCGCGGAACCGCCCTTTGCTCGATTCTGATGAAGCCGAGCGAAGGGCGGTTCTGTTTTCAACTACTGCTGGATCGCGTAGGTGATGCTGACCGAAGCATTGTACTCGTTCTCGCCGGTTGCGACGGGAACGGCCTTGTCCATCGGGGCCGCGGCCATTGCCTGGCGCATATATGGCTGAGGCGGAGCGGCAATGCCGCCTTCGTGGATCGCGATGACCCGGCCGAGCTTGACGCCGGCGGCATCCGTCAAGGTCTTTGCCTTGGCGGCAGCATCGGCCACTGCCTTCTTGCGGGCTTCCTCAAGCGCGGCATCCGGCTTGTCGTTGGTGAACTGGATGTCGCCGCCCTGGTTGATGCCGAGCTTGATCGCCTGGTCGAGCAGCGCACCGAGCTTGGAAAGATCGCGCACGCGAACGGTGAGGCCGTTCGTCACCTGGTAGCCGTTTAGAACCGGCGGCTGCGCACGGCCGTCCTTGTCGTTCGGATAGGTATATTGCGGCTGAATGGAAAAACCTGACGTCTGAAGGTCACGCTCGGCGATGCCGATATCCTTCAGCGTTGCAAGCACAGCGCCCATAGCCTTGTTGTTCAGGTCGAGCGCGTCCTGAGCGGCCTTCGCCTGCTGAACGACCGCCAGCGTGATCACGGCCATATCCGGCGCGACTGCCGCATGTCCCTCACCGGTGACGGTGATGACGGCTTCGTGCGGCTTTGCATCCTCTGCGAAGGCGCCGGCGGCGGGCACGAAGAAGGCAGCGCTGACAAGAGCGGCAAAAACAAAATCTCTGGTTTTCGTCAGTGGCATGGTTCGTTCCTTGGTTGGTGTTTCCTCGGGATTCGCTTTTGCGGATTGATTGTGAAGGTATTGCGGCAGTCCCTTGTGGGAAAAGAGAAATTGGGCTAGAGCCAAGTCGGCTTCCGGGGAACCATTGCTCCGGCGCTGTAAGCGCGACGATTTTCTCTCGTGCCGGGCCTGTAGCTCAATGGTTAGAGCCGGCGGCTCATAACCGCTTGGTTGGGGGTTCGAGTCCCTCCGGGCCCACCATTTTATTGTCGCGCGCCATCAACGTCTGAACTCCCCGCCATCAACGTCTGAACCCTTTGGCCGAAAAAAAGACCGCCGCGGATTGATCCAGGGCGGTCCAGAGAGTGCTTCGCAAAGCGAATTTGGAGAAATTCCGGCTAATTCACGAAGATGTGATAGTCCTTACGGGCGGCGCGCTCGGCACAGGTTAGGACCTATGTCAACTCCTTGAAATTTTTGCCGAAATGTGCATGCAAGCCGCGTGCGAGCGGCTTCGAACAGCGCGTTTTGCAAGCCCGCGGAATCCGCATTCGAGGGAATGGAAAGCGGCGACTGACGGGAAATCCAAGACGCCGAATCCGGGCGGGGACTTAAAATAGCTTTCGAAGAGTCTACGCCGCTGGGGTGGTGAATTCCAAGCGCCCTCGACCCGGCTTTCGTCCGCACTCGCCCTCCATGTCAATAATTCCGTCATGAGTTTGACCTGGCGGCACCGAAGCAAAGCATTGCCGCAAACGAAGAACTCGCATTGCGCCACCTGCCTCGATGTCATGAATTTCCAGCGCCCAATAAAAACCGACTTCGAACCTTTTCCGGCGAACCCCACGGCACCCGGTACTGACGTATGCAGACAAACGCCATCCTTGCACCTGCTATTATTTCCCGCGCCACCGTCACCGGCCGACCACTGCCGTCGACGTCTTCCGAAAAGAGGTGACATCGGCGATTGAAGTCTTCCCCGAAGACTCCAGGTGCCGCCTCCGAGACAATGGGTGCTAGTTGGGCTGGTATGGATGGCGGCGCGTGTAAGAACCGCGGAGCAGCGACGCATCAGATATAAATGCGAGGCCAATTGCGACATGGCCCAGATGATCACCTGACCGACGTATTGACCTGTCTGTTGTGAAAATAAAGACTTCCGAACCGCGTCACCCGCGACGGTGAGAACGAAAGCAAGAATCTCGATGAAGAGCATATTGAAGGACCTCGGCAACACGAATCTGAAACGCGGCCTTGGGGTGGCCAGCGGCGCTCAGGCTATTCGTGCGACTGTCTTTGGGGTCCGTCTTTCCATAGGAACAAACATAGAACAAACTTAAAGGTTGTCTAGAGGGCTCACAATGATTTTTTTCCGAGAGGGTGTCGTCTGCACGATTAAAAATCGAAGACACCCGGTCACGGCGTAAGTCATGGATGGATTTTGTAACAGCTAGGGCTATCCGGGTGACTTTCGCGACCGTGCCATAAAAAAATTTTTGTCGGCTCGCCTTATAGACCCACGGCGGTCACTTCATGGGTGAGGGGAGGGTTGCCAACTTTTGGACGCCCGGCTTCAATAGATGGGTGATCAACGTGACCAAGGAGACATTCATGCAAGATCGCGTGCGACCTTACAACGACGGGCCGCCTTTTTAGGGGCGGCCCGTCGTAGAAATCCAAAGTGTTCCTGACTCGCTGTCGGGACTGCGGAGCAGAACGAAAACCAACCAAAAACCCAAAACGTTAGCAGTTTTGAGCTTTGCGGGTTGCCCCAGTTCTGTCAACGGATTTCTGCGCCGGCTCGACCCTTTTCTCGAAATTTCTGCAGTCTTCTAGGCCTGGCCCGGTTGACTCTTCGCGTTCGTCCGGTACAAACCATGAACGAAACGATGAGTTATGCCGTTTCGCCACACGGGACCGAACCCATGACCCACGGACTGCAGATAGCCACGCGAATATGACTGCCTTCGGCAGTTCGTAGTCGTTTGCTTGCAGTTCGGGCGGTTCGCCACCTCTCCGAACTTTGACCTCCTGGAACGCGCCAAGCCCGTGCGTCCCTCTTCCCCAATGTTCATCGTAGCCCGCTCGGCCAGCCGCCGGCGGCAAAGGAGAAGTGCGCCATGTTTTTCATCGACTCCACCATTACCACAGCGCGTCCGATCAGGGTTGCCGAACTGGACTCTCTCGGAGGTGAATGCATCTCGATCGCCGATCTGATGCGCGAATGGCAAGGACATTTGTTCGAGGACGATCAGTCCATCGACATCTGAAGCATTTAGCCAATTTCGAACCTGCTCCGCCGGTCGTGAAGATCAGCGACGGCGGAGCCATGTCTGGAGACATGAAATGAACGAACTCGAACTCATGAAGTTTTTCGGCTTCGGCGACGACCACGTTCCCCTCGTCAAGGTGGCGAAAAGCCAGAAGCGCCAGGAAATCCCGGTTACGTTTCCAACACACAAGGCGGCCCAGAAGTCGATCAGGGCGCGCTCCGCGCTTATGCGGGATGCGCTCATCCACTTCGAGACGAACCCCGACGTCGTAAGGATCAGCGCATATCCGATCCAGATCGAGTACGAGGTGAGTGATCGGTATGGGCCTGTCGAATCCTTGAAGCACATCCCGATGGTTGGGGTCTGGAGCAAACAGAAGCAGGCTTCCTATTTCGACATCATCCCCGTTGCGATCCAAAGCGAGCAGAAGTGGATCGCTTCGAGAACTCAAAGGCTCAAGAGCGAGTTCTGGGAGCAGTACCGCGCGACCTACGCGGTCTTGGACGAGGACATCCTCCATATCCAGCCGCGTATGATGAACCTGGCGACCATCTACTATCACGCATATCGCCACGAAGAGGCCGCTGTCATTCAAGTTCGCCGAGCGTTGGCGACGCTCCCCGAACGCACGACCATCCAGTCCGTCATCGACGTCGCGGCTTTGCCTCAAAGGGTCCATGTCTTCTACGAGGAGGACGGAAGTATCGCGCAGCGCCGGGTCCTTAGTGAAGTGGAGCGGGCCTTCTCGGCCGTAATGTGGCTCGCCGTCCAGGGCGAGCTGAAGGTCGATATCTCCGCACCCATTTCGCCGGCGTCCTTCGTGACGAAAACCTTTCGCGCAACCGATGCACAGGAAAGGGCTGCCTAATGTTCATGCAAAACAAGAGCGAGTTCCTGACGAGTGGGGCGCTCATCCCCGCATCCAGTTTCTCGGAGCTAGACATTCCGCCTCATCCAATCGGGGGAGGTAACCACCAGGCCCAGCGATATAATTTCGGTTTGGGGTCGCAGTTTATGATCTTCGACCCCGACAGACACAGAGTGGCCAACTGTGCGGTTCTCTCACGCAATTCGTATGGCGTGGGCGGCGAGAAGTTCATGGTCCAAAACACGGACACGAATGAAACTGCCTTTCTCTCGGATTGGCAGATCAGCATCCTCGAACGTGAGTGGCGGCTTGTTCCTATCAACTCCGCGGCGAAGCGCGAAACGAGCGGGCAGTCGCGCCCCAAGATCAGGAACTACCTATCCATCCCGCCAGAAAGGAGAAAGGAGGCGATCCGGCGATGGTGGTACGCCCGCAAGCTCGTGCTCGCTCGCAACGCGGGTAACGTTCGACTGACCAAGAAGATGGTCCTCAAAGTCGCTGAAGAACACGCCAGGGAAAAAGGGCATGCCAAGGTCCCCTGTTACAACTCATTACAAGCCTGGCTGAAAAAGTACGATTCTAATCCCTTCAACCGCATCCTGGCGCTGGCGTTCGAGCACTCGAGCGGCAATACAGTCAGGAAGTTCGATCCCCGTGTCGAAGACATCCTCGACGACTGCGTGCAGTGGGGCTGGGAGCTTCCGGCCGGGACGGCTCTCAACGTCGAAGCGCAGTTCAAACTTGAACTGGCCAAGCGGGAGAATCGCAAGCTTATCGCAGAGATCACGCTTCCCGACGGTACCCTTAACGTTCCGAGTTTCCGCACGATCGAGCGGCGTTTCGCGGCTCCGGACCGATACTCGAAGGACCTCTGGCGTTATGGCGTCGAACATGCGCGCCGAAAGCACACCCTCCATACCCACAGGCAGTTGCCGGATCATAGTCTCAGTGTGGTCGAGGTGGACTACACGACCGCGGATGTCTGCGTCTACGACGCTGAACATCTGTGCCTGTTCGGACGACCGAGCGTGTTGTTTTTCGTCTCGAAGAAGAGCGGCTGCATTCTCGGCTTTGCCGTTCACTTCGACAACCAGAGCTACGAGGCATTCCTGTACGGGATGCGGATGGCACTCTATCCGAAGGACATGAGCCGATTCCCTGGTGCTGAGTGGAACCAGTACGGCGACTTCATGGCGATGCCCTCAGACAACGCCACCTTTCTCAGGGGCGAGGACATCACCCGTGCCGCCGAGGAAATTGGCTTCCAAATCATCGAGACCCTGCCGGGCGAGCCAACCGGAAAAGGCTTGGTTGAGCGTATGTTCCGTACGCTCAACACACAGGTCCTTCACGTTCTACCCGGCACGACGATGTCGAACGTTCAGCGCCGCAAGATGTTCGACGAGTCGAAAGGTCTGGGCCTGCCGTTCATTAGCCTCCAGCAACTGGAGGACTTCATCACGCTCTGGATCGTCCAATATCATCGCACGCCCAGGCGCGGCATCGGCATTACGCCTCGCCTGAAGGCCATCCCTCAGGATGTGTGGGACGCCGACCTCGATAAGATGCCGCCGCGCGACCCTATTGATCCCGAAATCTTCGTCTCGCTTGGCGGGCATCGCGAATTGGTCACGATCCAGAATGACGGTGTTACCTGCGAGCACATTACCTGGTATTCGCCAGACCTGCTCGAGATCACGGCCCATCCCGACCATCGTCCCGGCAAGAAGTACGAGTTGACGATGGACACGTCGGACCTTTCGAACGCGTTCATCACCAATCCGTACCGCCCAGATCGCTCCATCAGGCTCCGCCCGAACGGACGTTGCGCCCGTTATGCGGACGGCCTTAGGCTCTTCGTGCACCGAAAAATTGTTGAACATCACAACAAGATGTTCAAGCGACGACCCATCACGATCGAGTCGCTGGAGCTTTCAGAGCGGACCTATCCCGAGGAACTCGCCAAGTTGCTCGACAAGAAGAAGCTTCAGCGTACGGCGCAGGAACTGGCGAAGTTCCAAAGCCAGGTTACCAGGAAGCTCAAGCGCAGCGCGATCGTGAACTCTCTCGAAAGTGCAGCCGCCAGTGCGGACCACATCGATTTCGCCGCCCCGTTCACGCCGGCACCCGCCCGTTCGAAGTCTCCAAACAACCCCGGTCGCGGGCGTAACGGAACTCCGAAGAAGGTTGTCACCCAAACGGCAGACGGTGAAATCATCGAACACGATCCGCTTGAGGTCGCCGTGGCCGAACACAGGCGTCGCGGAACGCCCCGCACCGAACCCTCGGGTCCGGTTTCCGAGACCCCCAAGCCCGTTGAATCTCCCGTGATCACACCGGCCGACAGACGTGCTTCCCTCCGCGATCGCCTTGCCAAGAAAGGATTCACCGAATGATCATCCTTCCCGATTTCCACGAAGTTTCCTACGCCAACGACGACAAGGCGCGCGAGGAGATGCTGCGACTTCCTCCGGCGGACCGCCAGCGGTTGGCAGAAAACCTTCTCTATCGTTACCCGCGTTTCAACGAAACATATCACAGGCTCAGCAGACTTTGCCGACCCGGCCCCCAAGCCGCGCCGATCACGGGACAGATTGCCGGGTTCCTCGGAAATTCCCGAGCAGGCAAAAGCTTTATGTTGAAGGCCCTGCTGCGCGAAAACAGACCTTTCCGTCCAGACGAGAACGCTGGATACGTCTTTCCGATGGCCTATATCCCCGTCATGGAACGCTGGGGTGCGCCAGATGCGGCCTCAGCTCTCTTCCTCGCCACCGGAGCGTCGTCTGTACCCTATATCGGCGGGAAGTCGCTGGAATCCAAATGCGTGCGACGAGTTGCTACCCACGGCACGCATACCGTCGTCTTTGATGACGCTCATTACATTTTTTCGGCTCCGCCCGCAAAGCGACGGTCCATTCTTTCTCTGATCAAGGCTCTGGCCGACAGCGGCGCTTGTTCGGTTTGGTTGGCAGGCCTTTACACAATCGAGGCTTGTATGCTGGACGAGTCCCAGCATCTTAATCGCGGTTCCTTTCCGACCGCCCATCTTGCCGAACACGACCTGTCCATCCCGGACGAGCAGGACGACTACCTCGGGTTCCTGATGGGTATCTCCAACAGGCTACCGTTCATGGAGAACTCCATGTTGGACCGGGAGGAGTGGGAGCAGGAGTGGAAAATGGTCGCGAACGGATCGGTCGGCCTGACCATGAACATCGTGATCGACGCAGCGCGCCAGGCGATCAACGATGGGTCCCCTTGCATCCAAACCCATCACCTCCGCGAGGCTTGCTTCATGCGCAAGCGTATCGGCGACCTCACCTATCCCTTCGAAAAGGCGGCGTGACATGGTGTTCATCCAGACCTTTGTTTTTTCGCGATGGGATGCCGCTCCGGCAGAGGACGAACCCGCTCACGGTTTCTTCATGCGGTTGGCCGAGCTGGAAGGCTCGGTCAGCATGACGACCTTCGCCAACTGGAACGACCTGGAAGTGAACCGGGTTGCGACCAACCAGCTTATGGAGACGTTAGAACGGCATCCGATGCCGCCGCAATGGTTCGAGCGGTTGCGCTTCAACACGCCACTTCGCGACGGCGACGGCTATATCCTCCGTGGACATAGGCTGCCTTACCATCAGATTCGCTTCGGGCCGCGGCGCTGGTGTCCTGGCTGCATCCACGAGTCCCCCCACCACCGAGGATGGTGGGAGGTCGAATCCATCCGTCATTGCCCGATCCACGGTGTCGAATTGGAGACACGCGACGAAGGTGGGACGCTTGTGCCTTGGTCGTGGCTTGGCTTCGGATATTCCCGCGACGGCTACGCGCTGGGTCGCCAGCTTCCCAGCCGAGACGACGCTGCCCCGTTTGCCTGTTATCTTCTCGGCCGCTTCGGCTGGCTCGAGCCGACCAGCGCGCCGCTGCTCGACGCCATCAGCATTCCCGACGTCATCGATTACTGCGAGTTCGTCGGCCGATTTCTCGAAAATCCACCTGTGAGGAAACACCCCGCAATCGGCCAACAGTCTGCGGACATCGGATTCCGTGCCTTATGCGGTGATAGGGGAGACTTGGCCGAAGCATTCCGAGCCTGGCACCGCAGGTATCGTAGCGGCTACAAGGCGCGGGGTGTGATGCCGCATTTCAGCTGGGGCTATCCCAAGCTCTCCTTTCTTTCGAAAAGTCTTAGAGCGACGGTTCAGCGTGCATTCCAAGAGGCTGCCGTCTTCGAGGCGGAGGGATATGATAGGCGTGTCAGGGACGAAGACTTTGACGTCGAGTTTATGCCGCGGCGGGAGATTGCGAAGAAGCTCAACATCGAGCCACGCGCGGTCGAGCTTCTGGCGCGCGAGATCGGTGTCCTTCAGAAGGCGAGGGAGCGCCGCACCGTTGCGGCGGATGCCCTGGATACCATCGCCGAATATAAAAAACGGCTTATCGGAATCCGTGAGGTTGCAAAGCGGCTAGGTGTTCATCAGGACGCGATCCGTCATCTGGTTCATGCGGGCTACCTGACGGTCTTTACGGGATTGAACCCCGGACGGCGAGCAGGCGGACGGTATTCGCCTGAGCAAGTGGATGCCGTTCTCAAACGGATCGACGAATTACCTGTCACCGGCTCGCCCGCATATGGCCTGACACTCCACACCTATCGGATGCGCAATGGACTCGTCCCAGGTGAGGTGGCTGTCGCCTGTCTGAAGGGGGACATCGTGATCTGCGAGAAACGCAGCGACGTCCCCGGATTCAAGCGGCTCATGGTCCACACGGACGCTAAACGGAAACGGCATTCGTTCACTCGTTCTGATGAGACGATGACCATGGGCGAGGCCCAGGCAATCCTGAACCTGACGTACGAAACCGTGTTCATCCTGGTGAAGCAGGGCCATCTCGTGGAGGTGGAGCGCAGTCCCCGTCAGGTCCTGATTTCCCGCTCTGCAGTCGAGACCTTCGCGGCCGGTCATGCCAAGGCATCCGATTTCGGTCATGGCATCGGTGTCTCCGGTCATGCGGTCACCTGGAGGATGCAGCGAGAAGGCGTCCAGCCCGTCGTCAAGTTCGTGAAGGGCGGCAAGCATGTTGACACTGTTTTCAGACGCAGTGACGTGATGCGGGTTTACGGGCTTGCAAACGATCCAACGGCTTTGGAGGACGCCAGGGTTGATCGTTTCTGGGAAATCATCGTTCCAGAGGCGGCCAAGGTTTGCCCATACCTGACCTTCCCGCCGAAGCTACCACCGTCGGGGCAAAGGGTATGGAATTCGAGCAGGGGTATGTCGGCGCACTTTCAATATGATCCGAGCCTCGGCGAAATCCACATCAAACTGAGCGCCAGGGGCGAACGACGGAATTTCTGGTTCGACCTCAATACGGAGGATTATGTCGTCTCAATAAAGGAAATGCTCGGCGTCTTCGACCAGATCGTGAAGGAGGCCACGGAGCGGCAAAATGCGAAGACACGGGAATGGTGGTCAAGACGGAAGGGGTAAGGTGATAGAGAGCATCATCACCGCAAGCGCAAAGCAACGATTGAGAAATGCGAGGACACTTGGTTTTTCGATCGTTGAGTGCCTAGATCGCGCGAAGAACAGGGAAATCAACTTTAACGGAAAAATTTGAAGCCTTCTTACACGTGACCCTTGAATTCCTGTCTGTATGTGCTCAAACAGCGCTCGGGTCTGCAATTGGGAGGAGATTCGATGGTCGATAAGGTTCTTCAAGTCGCCATTCACGATTTGCGGCGCAAGGGCGTTGGCGATTTCGAAATAATTCTCGGAAAGGCCCAGCTTAAAATCTCCGAAACCGTGGAGCGCGTGGTCAATGAACTCCATGCACTCTATGCTAGCAAGGCGACCAAAGCGCACGGGAAGTTTTCTGACCAGGTCGTGAATTATCCGGCTCAGACCTTTATTGGGGACTTCCAAAAGAGCGGATACAAGGATTTTGCCGACCTCACTAAAAAGCTCATGGACACCCTGGCGTTTCAGGCGAAGCAAAAGGCTGGCGCGACGGGCGGCCACGTCCTGTTCGCGCACATCGAGAAGGACAATCAGGTCTTCCTCATGGTGGCGATCATAAATGACAAGCTAAGTGCCGCACTGACCAACGATCTGGATATGGCCGACATCACACATCTCGATCTCGATGGCTTCCGTTTTGCCGGTCGGGTCAACATCTCCGCATGGCTTGCCGATGCGGACAGGTACATTGGCTTCCTGAAAGGGAAGGGGGATGTCGCCGAGTACTTCAAGGAATTCCTTGGCTGCGACACGACCGTCCAAGACAAGGAAGACACGAAAAAGCTTATCGGCATCCTTGAAGCCTTCGCCGATCCGGCAAAAGGAAAGGTCAAGGACAAGCAGGCTTTCTTGCGGAAGGCATTTGATATTTGCGAGCGCCATGTTCGCGATGGTGTGCCCCTGGATTTCGACGCGTTCTCCAACGAGCTTTTCCCCGATGATCCCAAGACGCTAGCCGCGGCGCTTGGGCAGGATCAGGCGCTCGGTGACGGCTTCGTCCCGAACAAACGGTCGCTACGAGCACTTGTCAGGTTTAGAGCAAAGACGCCACAATGGACCATGGAGTTCGAACGCAGCGCTTTGAACGACGGCAAGATCGTCTACGACAACGAAAAGAAGACGATTACATTCAAAGACCTGCCGCAGGAGCTTATCGAGGAACTCGATCGCGATCGGGAGTAGAATGGCACGAATCACGTTCGATCAACTGATTCCGATCTATCGGAATACGGCGTTCGAACCCGCCGGCGACGGCGGGCGGCTTCGTGTAGCCGATACGGCGATACTAGAAACCTTGAATCTGATCCATACCGACGATGTCGCATTCGAAGACGCGGCTATCAAGATCATCGGTGCTGCCGACAAAATGGAAGTCGGCGACATAATAGATGTCGAGGTATCGGCTCCTCGCCTCGGCCTTGGACAGCTTTCCCGCGATGTGGACGGTTTGATTGCGGCACCCGCGAACCGCATCAAGGAAGCGCTGCGATACTACGTAATTGGCGACCGTTATGCGTACAACGATTCCGCTATCCCGGAATCGATCACCCGATACCGAAATGCCCTTCGGTTCGTGAAGGCGCTGTCCGAAGCCGCCGCATTCGTCGATCCCCATCAAGCAGAGGCAACCTTTCTCGGTCCTGGCAGGCTGCGCATTCCGATTGCTTACAAAATTGCGGACCTCGGTTCCCTCACTTCCGGCCTTCTGGATGAACTCGAAGCTTTTGTGTTCGACAAAATTCATAAAGACCAGAAGATGGCGATCCTGGCATCCAATGTAATCGAGCTATGCCGTCAGCAACCGGAGGGCGACCGCTTCAAATACCTCGCCGCCCATGCCCGCGAACTAGTCGCGAAAACGCAGGAGGGGTACAAGCTCTTTGCTTCAGAATTCTCATACGAGAAAATCAAAGGGAAAACCGAGGAAGCGATTAGCGAATACGCGAACAAAATCCATAAGACCTTCCATGATATCCAGAATCAGGTGATGGGCGTTCCAGTCGCCACGGTGATCGTGGCCTTTCAGATGAAGGATGCAGCAAATTGCGGCGTGGCGTTCTGGGGCAACCTCGCGGTTTCGGTTGGAGCTACGCTCTTCGTCTTCCTGCTGACCATGGCGGTGTGGAACCAATTGATGACGTTGTCATCCATCAGCGCCGATCTTACGCGGCAGAAGGACAAGCTGTCTAAGGACTATGCGGCGGTTTCCGCGCAATTCGTACCGCTCTACGATCGCCTAGCTCGTCGCGTCTGTATTCACCGCCTCATCCTTTTTGCGATCCTCATCGTATGCTGGGCTGGCGTCTACATGACCTGGTATATTTACGGCCGTGTCACGGTCCCTGAGTTCTCCGCATGCCTGCGGTAGGCTTGGTTAGACGTGTTAGATCAGGTCCCCGCGGAAGTAAAAGTTGTCTACCATCCGCTCACTCACGGGTCGGAAAAGATCGCCGCCCGACAGCACGTTCTCGATCTTGCTGTCGTGTTCATACGAACCGTCAACAAGGCACCAGTCGAGATTGATGTGTTCACCGTCCTTCGAGATCAACAATCCGACCCCCTTTGTGGACTTGGCATCGTATTTCGCCGCCGCGGTGAACATCGCAAGAGCGCCCATTCGCATCCGTTCTCCGTCCGGACCAGTCGATGGCCAATCAGGGTCCATTGCGGTGACCATGAACGTGCAATCGTTTTCCGGCCAGGTAAAGCGGAACGGCTTGATAGGTTCTGCCGCCCTTGAAGCTTCCAAAGCCTTGACGAGCCGTATCTTGAATTCGCGCCACACCAAACGTGACGATCGGGCGAATTCGAGTAGAATACAATAATAGTTGTTGTCGTCATTGGGCTTCTGGATATGGGCTGCCAGATCGCCGAGGATGGGACTCAAATCGAAAGCGTCCAGGTCCTGTACAAAAGCGCGGAGCCTCTCTTTCGACCCCGGTTCGGGAAGATCGCGCTCGGTCAAAAAAGCCACCATGATGTCCGGCTCTTCCACTTTGGTTCCCTGCTCGCGCAAGCGGGGCAGCACGGACTGCCGGTACTCGAAATACAGACGGATGTCGTTCGGAACGCGGAGCTTGTCGAGGATGCCGAGGTAGTCGTGCGCGGCCAGTACGTGGATGAAGCCCGCCGTGTTGCTGACGTAAAACTGGGTCTGCCAGCAATCCGCCGGAAGCGCCTCGGCCGCAGAGAAGATGATGATCTTATGGATGTCGGTGAGCTCCGGGCCTTTCACATCTACGGTATGGCCCTGGGCATTCCTCAAGGTGATGCTATCGTTGTCCGCAAGATACCCGAGAGAATCCCGGATTTGCTTCGTCGCCTTCCCGAGGACCTTGTTGTTGAACCAGCGGCGCTCTGTTTCCGGATCGTCGGTAGCGTCCGTACGCTCCTTCAGCTGGTATACAAACGCCAGCGGGCCGATCAGAACGATGCCGTCGGCCAGTTCGACTTTGTCCTTGGGGCGGGGATAAAACCATGTCTCAGAATAGGTGAATTCCTTCCAGAACGTGGCGCTATTCAGCTGCGCAGTAAACTCCTCGAGCGTCATAGAATCTCCACAGGCGGATCGATTACCCTTGTTCCATGTAGAGGAACGCGGCTCTTTCCGAAAGGCATCCGCGTCCCCGCTTTCAATGCTGAAGCAAACACTTGAGATCGCGTTCTCTGTTCATTGCGATGGTGTCTCGAATGGTCTCCGCCGACAATTCACGGTCCCTGACAAGCCTTCCGTGGAGTTCAATGAGTGCGGCCCGGTTCTCCTCGAGCAGGGCCTTAGCCCTCTGAAACTGGGTTTTCAACGTGTTGTCGACGATCCGATGCAAACCTTTGCGCTTTGTTCTCAACGTTTCCAACTCTTTCGGGGAACCCGCCAGTTCCACAGCAAGACTTCCCCCGAACCCCCATTTGATTTCCATCATGGTGGCCAACTCGGTCGCGAGGTTGAGGTCGGCTACCGGGTGTCCTGCCGCTCCGCTCCCGAAGTCGCCGAACAGGAGTTCCTCTGCCGCGATCCCGCCGAGCAGAATTGCGATCTTGTCCAGGAAGTAGGTTGAGGTCTTCCTGTTAAACATACGTTCCCTAAACTTTGCACGTCCTAGAGACTGCACTTGGCCGTCTTCTCTGCATGTCTCGCTGATGGATACCGAGATCAGAGGGTCGGCTTCCACCAAAACTCCCACGATAGCGTGTCCCAGTTCGTGGGCGGCGATCTGCCGCTGCATGGCCATCGGAATTTTCCGCGTTGGCGGCAGTGCTTCCTTGACATCAGAAATGATGATTTCGCGACCGTGGCGGCGAGCGCTACGTCGGGCCTGCCGGACACCCTTTTCGATATCCGCTCCAGACCACCCTTCCGACGCCGAAGCGACGATCCGGATTTCCTCGTCCGAAAGGCGGTCGCCCAGGTAAAAGCGGAAGATGCCCGCACGGGTTTCCTCGTCGGGAAGACCGATTTCGAAATGGCGTTCGAGGCGGCCCGAGCGCAGCAATGCGGCGTCGATCAGATGAGGATAGTTCGTCGCGCCGATGACGATGACGCCGTCACGTGCCTGCCCACCATCCAAAAGTTCAAGGAGGCCGTTGATCACCTGACGAGCATAGGACGAGTTGCGACCCGCGTCCTCGGTCCGGCTCCCGATGGAATCAAGCTCGTCGATCAACAGGATGCTTGGCTTCGCAGCTTCGGCGTCTGCGAAGCTCTTCCGCATAGCCGTCAGCATGTCGCCAAGGTAGCCGGAACCCGAGGATTGCCACTGAGCCGCCGATGCGTAGACGAACTTCGCTCCGCAGGTGCGCGCCAATGCGGACCCGAACGAGGTTTTGCCCGAACCCGGCGGACCATACAGGAGGATGCCGCGATCAATGTCATCCCAGGTGATCTTTCCGTCACGCCACGCTTCCACGTCGTCAGAGAGTTCCAGGCCCCAAGACTTCGCGTCACCGTAACCCGACAGTTCTTGCAGGGTCGGCCCGGAAGGGACGTCCGTCGAAACACCCGTATTGGGATACAGACGCAGCCTCCGAAGAGCAGCAGGCAACGGACGCCCGTGTCGAACGGCGATCGCTGCGTGGATCGGGGGCTGACTGGCGAGGAGAGCAGCGTCTTCGTCGGTGAGATTCCCGAAGCCCATGTTGCGTGCTGCGATGCGGTGATCATCGGCCGAAGGAGGTGGTAGCTCCGCGACGACGTCTGCCGCGAGCCGGATTTCGTTGGCCAAGAGTTTCTTGTCGGCTACCAGAATGATAGCGCGTCTGAGTCTCTTGAGTTTCCTGAATTCCATGAACCCTTCATCCACGTCGGTCTCGTCAAGGACCGGGACGACGTAGTTGTAGCCTTCCACTTTGCTCAGTGGCAGGGTTCCCTCGAGCAGAAATCTGGCCGCGCGTTGATACGCATTGAAGTTGCCGCCTGGTGGCAACGCGAATGCCACGACGAACCCCGATCGCTTCTTGAGGAAGTGCCGGAGAACCCGGGACATGGTGATGACTGCCAGATGGGTGGGCAGCGAGAGGGCATCGCTCTCTTCGTCGCCATAAGGGTCGATGTATGTTTTAGGGAAGCGTCTGTTTTTCTTGGTGGTCATTGTTGCCTCGGTGTTCGGAATTGGAGCGCGGACTAAAGGTCACGCGCATATCCGTCTCACCGTGGTCTCAGGACCGATTAGGCCAGCATCGAGGTCCACCGAGATGAAGCCCTGAATGATCAGGCTTGCAAAACCGGCCACCGCTTTCGTTTCCGTGAACGCGGCCAGGCTTTCCGCAACGGTCAGGGTACCGTTTTCGTCGAGCCCGGCGAGCAAACGTAGCCGATCTCCGAGCGGCACCTGGCAGTTGGCATACCTTAGGAGGTCCTTTGCGTTTCGAAGTCTCGGCCCACCATAGATTTCATCCCGCCGAAGCTGGCGGTAGGACATCCCCATTTTGCGTGCGGAAGCCGCCAGCAGGTCGATGTCGACATCCCTGTCCGGTGCGTCAACGAGTTCGAGGCAGCCATCGGTGTCGAGGAGTTCGAAATCCGGCATGTGCGCCTCGTCCCCGTAAGGAAGCGAGAAGGGCAGGCATTTCCAATGAATGATGGTTGGCTCGAAATCGAAAATACATGCGGCGTCACGCGACACCTGCGATCTGTAGATGGTGACACCGTCACATTTGATGGTGCCAGCGGGATAATAGGTTCGGATCGACGCGGTTTTTCTATTGGCGCGCAACGTCAACGCGCGGGACGCAATACCCATAAGAGCACCTCGATAGCCATGGATGATCAGAACCGCCGACGGGCGGTTTCGGTGATCAACGTATTCGTATGAGGGCGGCGCGCTGGTTCATGGCGTGAACATTTAGAGAACATCGCGTGCACCGTCAAGAGGCCACACGCGGGAAAGTTGAATTTTTGGAAGTTGCTCCAGGACTGACCTACGTGGCGATCTAGGAGGCTGCAACGCTGGCGCTGGTGCTCTCTAGCGTCACGTTCGTCTGGACGATCTCCAGGATTTCTGGACTCTACGCCTCATGCGTCTGGCCTCGAAGCTCGCGCGGCTTCCGTGCGCTCCATGACCGCCACGATGGACGCAAATGCGCGCGGCCTCTGTCGGTGCCGGCCGATGCTGTGATTGGGCCAAGCCTCTACTTCAAATGGTGAATTGTAGCACGATAAGAAGCTGCTAAAGTAGAATGTTTCAATACAAGCAGTGAGGTGTGTAATGAAACCGCTTCAGCTACTGGCATTGGCAGTTCCTTTCCTTTTGACTGTAGACCTCGGTGAGGCATCGGCATGCCCATCCGGACAATATGAATCCTGCGTATTAGGAGCATGCGTGTGCCTGCCCGAGATTGGCGGGGACGTCGGCAGGGGTGCCGAGCACCTGAAGAACGAACTCAAGGGGCAGATCGGAGGCCCAGTTCTTGCGCCGTATATCCAGCAGTCGCGCAACGATGCAATGAACGGTGCGATGCCCATACCGCCGTACGTTCGTCAAAGACTGACCGGATACGCTTCAGAAGACTCAATGAACCGGGCCAGGTACAAGATTGGCGACAATGGCGCTCTCAATCTTGGGCATCTGACGATGCAGATGGGATGGGGCGACCCTCAAGCCATCACGCTGATCGACGTTATCGTTTTCAGAGGGCCGTCGGAAGCAAACGACATCGCGCTGTGGGCGCACGAACTCGTCCATGTCGACCAGTATCGAGACTGGGGCTTGCAGGGATTCGCACTTCGCTACGCCAGAAACTCCAACGAGGTCGAGGCACCGGCCTATGCGAAAGGCGGCGGGTACAACGCCTGGGCGGCAAGTCATAATGTGTATGCTGGAAGCAACGGCGGAAATCAGTTCGGCGCATTCTGCTACACTCCATTCGGCCGCTTTGGACCCGGACCAGTCCAGCCATTGGGCGCTCCGTGCTTCGCATTTGGGCCGAACGGGCCGATCCGTGGCAACATCGGTCAGTGATTTCGATTTCGAACCGTTCATAACGTGCCTCCGATAGGTGCCGCCGTCGGTTCGACGATGCAGTTATTTCGTCTGGTTCGCCCGACCTGGAGTGAACGCCATACAATTCCGTGGATCAAGCGGCGATGCCTAACGTTTAACGAAACTTCCCTCGGCGAATCTGTGCTGATCAAGGCGCGTACCGACCCTCTTCCCACCGTAAGCCCTTTATCAAATCATCACCCAATGGCCATCCGAGGGTAGTTTCCCCCTCCGTTTTGAGCGTATTCGGCAACAACGAACTCATACCTTCCCGCCGTGCGGCGATTCTGCCAATGCGAGGGCGATATGGTGTTTTGCAATGTATGTGGAAGCTCGGATTTAAGGGATTTCAACGGTCGCCCGTCGGCAATCTGTGCCTCGTGCGGGGCCGTCGAGCGAACGCGAATTCTCAAAACTATTCTCGACGCCACCGGTTGGATTCAACCCGGCCAGCGGGTCATGCATCTCGCGCCCGAGCTCGGCATCGGTCGGTTCATCAAAGGCATCGTCGGCAGCGGTTATGAGGCTTTCGACATCAGCCCGGAGCGATATCCGCCGGAACTCAATACCCGGCAGCTCGACTTGGTGACTGACGCGGAAAAACTGCCATCGCAGCATTATGATATCGTCCTGCACTCCCATGTCATGGAACATCTGCCATGCAATGAGACGGCGGTGCTTTATCACCTGCACAGAAGCCTGAAGCCTGGCGGAAAGCATATTTTCTGCATTCCGATCCACGACGGGCACTATGAAAGCGACCTCGGGAACCTCTCAGGCGAAGAGCGGACCAGACGGTTCCACCAGCATGATCACATCCGCCGCTTCGGACGTGCCGATTTCCAGAACACCATCGGCATGATTTTCGATCTGAAACTTTTCGATTTGGAGCGGCTCGTCGGTGCCAACCAACTTCGGGCGAACGCGATACCCGAGGAAGGATGGCGCGGTGTCTCCGGGCATATGTACTACTTCGCCGAAAAGGACGACATCAAATTGAAGGAATAGCGGGTCGGGAAACAAGTTTTCCCTCCGGGTATTTTAGGCCGTGGCGCAGGTGCCGATCACTTCGTCGTCAACCGTGTCCCCCGAGATGTATCACAATTCACCGCCGCGGGGCCAAGGCACTCAGAATGGCGGCGGCGCGAGCGAGTGATGCCTGGGCCGCGTTCAACTCGATAGAAATCTCGAATATATCTCGCTCGGCCATCGTCAAAAAAGCATGGAGTACCGCATCAGAATTCCTTGCCAGTTGAATCAAATGCCAGCCGCCAGGGCCTCGTTCTCCAGCAAGCCAATATTTCGCTGCGCGATTACTTGCTCCCGTCCATCGCATTATCGTTTTGATGGCCGGCGCGTTTGACCCAAGTTCATGTCGTAACGCCTCCGAAATTGTAGCGACATAACCATTGCGTAGCTTCGCGTCGCCACCGTGAACAATTGTGCCCTTAATCGGAACCATCTTTCCTGCCTCCTCGATATATACTCCTGCCGCCACAGTCTTGCCGTAACGAGAATTGTTGACATGTGATGGTTATAGAATGGAGCCAGAAGAACGGCGATACGACCTCATCCGACCGGCCAAGAGTTCCGGCCGCGACTTACGTTCGGATGTCCACTGAGCATCAAAAATATTCGACCGACAACCAGCTCGCCGTCATTCGGCAGTATGCCGACAAAAATGGCTTCGAAATTGTCCGCTCGTACGCGGACGAGGGGAAGAGTGGGTTGCGCCTGGTTGGGCGTGACGCTCTGCAGAATTTGCTCTCCGATGTTGAAGGAGGTCGAGCGGACTACAAGGCGGTCCTTGTGTATGACGTCAGCCGCTGGGGTAGATTTCAGGACCCTGACGAGGCTGCAGAAATCGAGCTTCGCTGCAAGCGACAAGGAATTCTCGTACATTATTGCGCCGAACAGTTTGCAAATGACGGGAGCATGGGCTCCTCGATTATCAAGACCATGAAACGGGCAATGGCTGGCGAGTATAGTCGCGATTTGTCAGTCAAGGTTTCTACCGGCCAGGCCAATCTCATCCGGCTGGGTTACCGGCAGGGCGGCGCTCCCGGCATCGGTTTGCGTCGCCAACTCGTCGACCAAAATGGTACTCCCAAAGGGGAGCTGGCACGCGGCGAACATAAGAGTATTGCGACCGACAGGGTCATCCTAATACCCGGTCCGGAGGAAGAAATCCGAATTGTGAGAAGGATTTATGACCTCTTTGTCGTCAAGGGCCAGATCGAGGTCGAAATCGCAGCGATCCTGAACGCGGAAGGAATTTTGACGGATTGGGATCGACCATGGACTCGTGGCACTGTTCATCAGGTCTTGATTAACGAGAAATATGTCGGAAATAACGTCTGGGGTCGCACGTCATTCAAACTCAAGCAATCGCACGTAAGGAATCCCGAGGGTGAATGGGTTCGCGCCAACGGAGCATTCGTCGGTATTGTACCCGTCGAGACGTTCGATAGAGCCCGTGAAATCATTGCTGCCCGGGCGGAGCGTTTATCCGATGACACGATGCTGGAGAAGCTTGCTGCCGTCCTCGAAAAGCGGGGTTATCTGTCCGGCCTGATTATTGATGAGATGGAAGACTGCCCATCCAGCAGCTCCTACTCACATCGTTTTGGCAGCCTATTGCGTGCCTACGCGTTGGTCGGATTCGTCCCGGACCATGATTACCGATATTTGGAGATCAATCGGGCGCTCCGCCGCATGTATCCCGATCTTCTCGCCGAAATAATTGAAGGGCTCCAATCATCAGGCGGTTCGGTTTCGCAGGATCGGGAGACGGACTTACTGACCATAAATCAGGAATTTAGTGCTTCGGTCGTCATCGTTCGCTGCCTGCAAACAACGACGGGATCGCTCAGGTGGAAGGTGCGTCTGGATACCGTCCTGAGGCCTGACATCACGGTCGTGGTCCGAATGGGGCCAGGCAACCTCGAGCCATATGACTACTATCTATTGCCGTTACTCGACATGCATCAGGCTGTGTTGCGGCTTTGCGAGTTCAGCGGTTTGTCCCTGGATGCGTATCGCTGTGAGACGCTCGCGCGCTTTTATGCGATGGCGGCCCGCAGGCCATTCTCGGAGGTGGCGTAGTGGTTGCGGTTCCTGCACAAAAAGTCGAGATGATTCCAATCAACAGGATTACGGTGGTCAATCCGCGTATTCGTAACAAGAAACACTTCAAGGAAATCATTGCGAATATCGGGCAGATTGGACTGAAGCGTCCGATCACGGTGACGCGTCGGATGGAAGCCAGCGGACCTTTCTATGATCTAGTGTGCGGACAGGGACGTCTTGAGGCGTTCAGAGCGCTGGGACAACAGGAAGTTCCGGCTCTTGTCGTCAATGCGAATAAGGAGGATTGCCTGGTCGCCAGCCTCGTTGAAAACTGCGCTCGTAGACAACATCGAGCGGTCGATCTCCTCCAGGACATCGGTGCGATGCATGAGCGGGGCCACGGCGTTCCGGAAATTGCCCGTATGACCGGTCTTTCCGCTGAATATGTCTACGCCGTTGTGCGTCTGATCCAGAAGGGTGAGGAACGGCTACTAAGATCGGTGGAATCCGGCCAAATTCCATTCAGCGTCGCTGTGGAGATCGCCGACGCCGAAGATCACGATATTCAAGCAGCGCTTCAGTCTGCGTATGAGAAAAAGCTCTTGCGCGGTAAGAAATTAATGATTGCCAAGCGGATCGTCGAGATACGACGTCGGCGTGGTAAAACGTTGAAATACGATACCTCCAACCCCCGCCCGCGCCCAATCTCGTCGGAGGCCTTGCTCAAGGCATTTGAAGACGACGTTGATCGCAAGCGTATGCTGATCCGCCGGGCGGAAACTGCCAAAGCCCGTCTTACCTTTATCACAGAAGCCATCCGCAAGCTGATGGCGGACGCTCAATTCAATGCCCTCTTATCCGAGGAGGGATTTGCCTCACTTCCCGAAGCGCTGGCAGCGAAGCTCCAGAGCGGAGGAGGATCATCCCGATGAAATCCCCTGTGTTCGGTTCATCTATTCCGTTAGCGTTCGAAAACATGAGCCTGCGAATACCGATTGCCGAAATTCTGCCTCTGAAGCTACTGTCGCCTGCTGCATTGAAGTCTGTGAAATATGGGCAAATAGCGGCTTCGATTGCCGAGGTAGGCATCATCGAGCCGCCAGTCGTTATTCGGGACAGACGCCAACCTGATAAATTCCATCTTTTGGACGGTCATATCCGTCTGGATGTCCTCGCCAAGCGAGGTGAGACCGAAGTCGTTTGTCTGGTTGCCACCGAGGACGAGGCTTTCACGTATAATCGCCGTATAAGCCGCCTAGCCACGATCCAGGAACACAAGATGATCCTGAAGGCGATTGAAAAAGGCGTTCCTGAGGAGCGTCTGGCGCGGGCACTCAATGTAAATATTTCCAGCATCCGCCATAAGAAGAATTTGCTGGACGGAATGTGCGACGAGGCCATCGACCTGCTGAAAGAAAAGCATGTCCCAATCAACACAATCGGTGAGTTGCGGAAAATGAAACCCATGCGGCAAATCGAGGCTGCTGGATTGATGGTGGTAATGAACAAGTTCTCGGTCAGCTATGCCAAGTCATTGGTTGCTGCCAGTCCCGACTCCATGCTTGTGTCTCCTAAGAAAAAGATTGCTGGACTTAGCGAGGACCAAATCCTGCTTATGGAGCGGGAGTCGGCGACGCTCGATCGTGAGTTTAGAGCCATCGAGCATGATTACGGCGCGGATCACCTCGATCTCGTGCTGGCGATTGGCTATGTGACGCGAATAATGAGCAATGCGAGGGTCGTGCGCCATCTCGCGGAGTTTTATCCAGAGATATTGTCCGAGTTCACCAAGATGACTACAGTCCGTAGAGCAGCCTAATCGCCGTTCGCGCTCCGCAGGGCGTTGGAACCATCAGCTCCTCCTTGATTGCCGCACGCATCTTCAGCAATTCGGCCATCATTATTTCCATGAAATCCATGGGTTATTTCTCAGAGCCTGATAGCCAGAGATCGGTCGCGGCCTTCTCTATGATCTTCCGTACCGTTGATCGATCAAGGCCTGGAAACAATGTTTCCGCCAGTGCCTCTCGCTTGACCGAGAGCGCCTTTAAGGGGGCAGTCCCGAAAACCGTCCCCCGCACGGCCGGTTAGCCTATTTCTCGCGCAGATACCCTGTTTTGGCGTAATTCCGCCAATCACGAACCCACTCCGTGTCAGCGCAGCTTGGCTTGTATAGACCGCGCCCGCTTAGCAGCGGCTGCTTGAGAACGCCAAGTTTATTGGAGGAAGCGAGGTCGTGGAGCGTCTCATCGACTTTCTTACGCTCCTTGACGGAAAGCACGTGACACTTGTCATCGATTTTTGCGGTATGGAAGGCTAGGTTGAATATCAACCCATATCGCGCAGTGTCGTCGCTGGCGTTTGCGCTTCGGCCGCCAAGGAACTGCCCCGAAGTAGATAGGAACGTGATCGCCATGAGCACGGTGCTTAGTCTTTTGAGGTGCTGCATTATTCTCTCTGCTAGATGCAATGTGTGATGCGGCCGGTAGCAATGGCCATCAATGGGGCGTGGCGCGCGGAAGCTTCCTCGCTTTGTTAGGAAGTCCCGCGAGAAAATCGTGTGGGAGGCACTTGGCGGTTCGCCCGGCCTTGCGAAACCACGATGCGCATCAACGCGCCCGCGAACATAAACAGGAGCAACCAAAGCACCGTCGTGAGGGTGATGAATTGTGTGCCGATCCGGACGTAGAGGGAATTTTGGATGATCATGATTGCGCTTTGCGGGTTGATCAACCTCAATCCGCCAATCCACGCAAGTGTCACGAATAGGGAGATGGACATCACGGCACTGATGATCGCAGACGATGCCGCGCTCGCCTGAGCCATCTTCCAGCTCCTTGGCGTTGGGTCACTTCCGTTCTCGTCGGAGCCTTTCCACAGCGAGAGGAACGTAACAAAGGCGAAGAGGAAGATCAGCGTTGTCGGCCATCGGAACGACAGGATTCCCAAGGAAAAGCCCACGGCCCAAAAATTCAAGCCTGCCATCAAAGCGTCGCGGGCGGCTAGCAGCCAGAAAAGCGACGCAACAACCCACCAGGAACTCAATCCGGCACGTCTGCAGCGAGCAAATATGGCCGCGAGCATCGCGGTGCCGAATATTAGAACACCGAGCATTCGACCATACAATCCGAATACGAGCCCAACTGCTCCACAGGTATCCGGAGCGCAATGGGTCGCACTTACCGCCGCCTTTAGCAGAAAAGGGGTGCCAATGATGAATGCGATCAGTGCCACCGTAAGGAGACAGACGTAAGTGGCAAACTTTCCGCGTGACATGGGAAATCTCCTCATTTCGCGCGAACATAGCATCGGGGAATTAAGCTACTGAAAAGGCGAAGGCTTCACATTTAGGAAACCGATTGGGACAGCGTTCACCATGCTAATCATCGAAATGTACGACCGCACTTATAGATGAAGACGAGCTTCAGCTCTGTGTGAGCAGCTCCGCGAGGCCGCCTTTAAAATCGTATGAATGATCGCCGCGTGCGATGCTGCGATACCGTCAACCTGAAGGTAACCGATCCAAGGCAATAGATGGGAGCTGGTTACACATTCAAGATTTCTACAGGCTGTCTTCACATCCAAATGAACCGGCAGTGTTAGCGACAGGTAAAGATTCGAATATCCGGCGGATTGCTTCGGACTGATCGAGGGTGAAATCGAAATTTTCGTGGGAAGCTCGCTCCTTGATCACACTAAAAAATATGCATCTGAGTTTCCCATAACCATAACGGGAATGACCTATAGCTGATTTCTCAACGTTTGGTAATCGGACGGCTGCTCGGATGAACAAGCCCCGGGTTTTGAGCCTGCAATCGGTGAAATACAGCGACTTCACCATTAGCGCATCGATATGGCCGTCTGGTATACATCTCGAACCGTATACCAAGCCTTGCGGCCCCTTTAAGGAAGGAGACTTTCGCCCGACGAGACTCACAAAATCACGATAAGTGTCTTGTACAGGGAGATTCTTACCCGTCGTTGCAGGATACGCGCACCAATAAAAAAGCCCGCACGATCGATTGATCAGGCGAGCTTTTCTACTTAGATGCTGGTTTCATTGCTCTTTTTCATTACCATTTCCCCAAAATCTGGGAGCTCCACATACAGGAGCGTCCTTTACAGGAGCCTTCATGGCTCTCTGAGAGAGCAGATTAAGGAGATTTTCCGGGACTTTCAAGGGGTTGCTCCGATTTTACTGTGGGAGCAAGGAATTTAAACAAGGATTGCTTTGTGTCCGGTTCGGCATCGAACAACTCGAACACCTGCCAGCTTTCACCATAGGCCAGTTCGCGTTTTTCTCCAACACCGCCAGCCGGCATCTGAAATCCGTGCACCGGGACCAACTTGCCACCGCCGTCCCGCATCCGATTGACGGCAGTGATCACGATGTGTCGGCAGTATCTCTTAGGCGTGAAGTAAGCGATCTCACCTTCCTCGAACCAGCACCAATATTTGAACGTAAACTCTTCGGTTTCCTGGCCGACAGAAAAATCCTTTGGAAAGACTACACCACCATCCCGCTTGATATCCATCGGCGCGCCTATGATCTGCTCTTTGCCACCCATAACGAGAGAGACCACTTGCCCGACCACATCTGGCACGTTCGCGCCACCTTTGAAGGGGTCCGGCGAGACAGAGAAATTCATGACATCAGACGCCTCGACGTCACCGAACAGATTGACCACGCTGGTCTTTACGGTAACAAAGGCTCTGTATGCCTTGTATTCTGGATTATACTCCTCAATCGTAACCTTTCGCTCGATCTTCGCGTTGACGAAGCCGAGCCTCTTTATGGAGGCCGCCGAATGCCTCAAAGCAGCTTCGCGGAAATCGGTATCTCCGCCGAAGTTGGCTGCAAAAAGGAACGCAAGCCGGCTTTGAAATTGCTCGTTTTGAGGAGCCCTAATTCCGATGAGGGCGGCAGCCAGCCCGATGGCGGTAAAAAACAGGACATTGACGGACCATGACGTATAGAAATCGTTGCTCACCACGTGAACCTGCTGTC
Source organism: Rhizobium sp. SG570 (assembly GCF_012275345.1). NCBI lineage: Bacteria > Pseudomonadati > Pseudomonadota > Alphaproteobacteria > Hyphomicrobiales > Rhizobiaceae > Rhizobium > Rhizobium sp. SG570. The sequence continues at coordinate 65,212 of NZ_JAAZQI010000016.1, forward strand.
GCAGGAGTAAGCCGATGTTCGACGTGGCCACGATCGTAAAATACCACATCCTGAATATTAGCAAGACTTTTAAATCATCGAATTTGAGACCAAGAAGATCAAATTTCATCTTTGAAATCCAATCCATGAATTCTTTATGTATAAAAGACCTAAGGTATATTGATAAATTGAATATTATCAGAAGAAATATGCAATACGGGAAAGATATATGATCGATATTTTTATCAATACCAAAAAATAGGCAAGCGCTTTTTATCGCGAGAAAATATATCGTAAAGATCACCATTGATGTGATGCGACTCTTAGTGAGCATCATGAAGAAAATGCAACTAAGCAATAGGTTCAAGAAATCTAGTACGTTTTCCACGACTTACCTCCACGAGACTGCTGAAATAAGTCTTAAAGGTTGTGACGTGTCAACATGATATACAGTCTTGATTGTCGCAACGGAGGCATCTGGACTGAGCCCCCTCGCGTCCAGGGCTTGGTATCGCACAGCAAGGCCTAGCGCGATACATGGAGTGCTGGGCACAGCGTAGAGCTCACCCGATGATATACCCAACATCGAGGATTTAGTTGGGCGTCTGGCCGCAGGTTATTTGAGCGTGGTTTCGGAGATTTACTAAGGCGAAGCACAGGGAATTGCCTGAAGGTCGACAAGCAGTCTCTGATTGGGTTTAGTCTACGGGACCCGGAGCCTTGAAATACCGCTCGAATTTCAATCGAAGTTCCTCCGGTCGCTTGCAATACTCTTCGGCGATCGATTTGGCATCCGGGAAGCTCGTAAAGACATGATGCAGATCGATGGCCTCCCGGTCCTCGATACCCAGGATTATCGCATAAGCCTGCCAGGAGAATTCATCCGGATCAAAACGTTGGTCTTCTCGGAGCAGTCCCCTCAGCGTTCGCTGTGATAGCCTCAAACCCGTTGCATCCCGCATATCTTCCCAAGCCTCGGCCTTCCATACAAGCTTACCGATTGCGCTCGTCACATCGTCGATTTTCTGGCCAACTTTACGTATGGCATCAACTATAGGCGGCTCTACAATGGACGTGTAGAGATAATCGGAGAGGTGGAACTCCGCCGCCTCCCGCTCGATGACGTCGCCGCGACGGTAAACTGACGAGACGAGAATTGCGGCCTCCTCGTTTGCCTTAAGGAAGCCCGAGATTGCCCCCAGCAGGAAGACGTGTTCGGTGCCGGGCCTCATCTGCTTTATCCCTCGGCTCTTGAGCCGTCTCAGCAGCCCTTCGTCGTTCGGGAAATTTGTCTCCACGTCTATCTTAAGATCGTCGATAATCTCGGCCTGCGAGCAATTGCGGAACTTGATCGACAGCAGAGTTCGCTCGAAATGAAGGCTGACCTCGAGAGGTAAAAGCTTGGCCTTCGGCCTGTTTCTCACGTCTTCGATTTCGTAGTGTTCCATTGGATCGCTATGCGACCCGCGCCGCTTGTAATACTTGTGGTCCTGGCTCTGATGCGGCGCTCGCGGACTGACCTTGACGTTGACGATGTAATACCGTCCGGTCTCTGCCACGATCTCGATAACGCTCGCTGTTTCCACCGACGGGAACGTACCGTCATTGATGGTACGGTAAAGCCAATCCAGTTTCGATGCCTGTGTCCATCCGCCATCCAGCCGTAACCTGCCGCCCGAAGCATCCACTCCGATGATAAACCTGCCGCCAGCGGAGTTGGCGAATGCACTGACCGCCTTGCATATGGCCTGATGCTCACCCTTCGACAGAATTTTCGAGCTTTTGTACTCCAACAAAACACTCTCTGCCGGCTCGTCGGCGATGAAGGCCTCCAGTTCGTGGAACGTGGTCAAAGGCGATTGCATGCCGACTTTCGAATCCTTCTTGTTCCAGAATGTTGATATCGACTTCTACTATCCAGCGTCTAAACTTTGAAACAGTAGTTCACGTAAAAATCCATGTCGGATCGATTCTCGGCACTTTAGGGGGTAGATTTTGTCACAACGCCTTTCCGTACAGGCTATCGATCTTCGCGTCCGAGCCGATTACCCCTTGGTGAGGACGGAAATCTACGAACTTACGCCATCTCATCATCTGATCTACGCCGCGTCGGAAACGCTTAACGAAGCGGATTTCGCGAAGCCTTTTGAGGATCACTATCGAACGTTGGGAACCAGGGTGAGTTTCACCAACAAGCGACCCGAGCAGTCGTTGATTGTGCCACCCATCGCCGACCGCGAAATTGGAGACTTCATTGCCGCCCTGCCATTGACCAGATCGGAACTTCAAACCGTCCTCGCAGGCAAATTTCCTGGTCTTCCTGACCTCCTGACGACGGCTGACGGCCCTGGGCACGTCTTGACCTTCTCGTTCGAGAACCCGATCCCCGAGGAACTGCTACCCAAGGTCATGGCATTCCTTACAGACTGCTTGAATGGTCGAGATTTCGCCATTGTCGTCGCACCCGTTCCATCAGGGGCAGAGAGAGGTGCGGATACACAATACGATCCGTTGGGTATCGAGGTAACAAGCTTCAAGCGTCTTTCACAAAGGCCGAAGCTACCCCAGTTTGTGGAAGCTGAGGAAACCTGGTGGTTTGAAAACCTCCGCGGACTTTTCGAAGGAAGCATTCCACCGTTGTCATTCGATTTCAGGGACGATGCCGGGATCGCCTGCTACGTGAACGCCGCCATGCCTCTCCCGATGGATATCAGGCAGGCGCTGCTGGCATACGACACGATATACATCGAGCCGCCAATCACCGACGTATCCCGCACGGCTTTCTGGGAAGGACAGTCTATCACCCAAAGCGAAGTCTTGAGACTGGTCGAACTGGACCGGGTCCGCATACTGCACAGCCAGCCGGAAGAACGTTCCGATCTCGGATTTCTTCAAGAAGCTCATTCGGCAAACCCCAAAGGTGTTATAGGCCGAAGGAAATCCGCTGCGATGATGGTTGCGGATATAGTCGAGACCGCCGACGAGTACCTTCTATGTAAACCACATATAGTCAGCCAACTTCCGGAGTTGATTTCGCGGCTTGCCGAGCAAGCCAAGATGCCTGCTGACAAGATAGCCCAGGCGGTCCTATACCCCACGAAGGCCCGACGGGAGTCTCTTCGCCCCCTTCTGAGCAGCGGTCTCCTTGGCTATGCCGGTATCGGACAGGGCCCTATGTTCGCCGACATCGTCCAAGAGACGGCAGGAAAAGACATCGCCCTCGAGGCGGGCCTCTTCGGACGCGAAGTTCATGTCGCACACATGCTTGATGCGACCCTCATCCCAGCTGCTCCATCCGGCAAGCTGATCAATAGCTGGGCTCCGGCCATGCAATTCATGGGGGATAGACTGAATTTCTACAGGCATTACAACTCTCGCATAAGCGCCAAGTGGGCTGAGAATGAGCGTCGGAAAGAAAATCGGCAGATCGTGCTGGCCCCAATCCCCCTCTTCGAGTTCTACAAAAACGCATCGATCGGGGATATTGCGAGTCTGACCTCGTCATCTGTCGCAAGACGCAAAGGCCGCGCACTGCTGTCCAGGCTGGCCGGTCTCAGCATTGAGGGTCAGGTAGCCGAGATGACGAAATTGTGCGACGGCTTGGAAAGGCAAAAGAAGACTTCTCACATCGTTGACGCCATACTCGCGCTGGACAGCGCGGTCGGCGTCGCGACCTACTTCACGAACACCAGCGTCTTTCCGTTAGTGGCGTCATTCGCAATGCTCCAGCTAGCGCTGAAATGCGCGAAAATGGCACCAGTGTTGGATGTGGTCGTCGACGAAATCGAGAGCTCGTTGCGTGAAGCCGTGGGCCTGAATCAAGATTTAACATTTGTCTCGAAGATGTCTCGCGTCGCATTCCTCTCACCGCCTCCGAAATAGCGTCAACGACGGAGCTGGTTGCCTGATGTTACAGACTTCAGACAACCGGCTCCGGGAACGCACCGCCCTCATAATCGATCGGAAAGTACTGCCGCAATGCAGCAAGCCCTGCGGCGAGAGGTGACCCCGATTGCCGCAGGGTTTCAGGCGATTTGCGTTAGAGTTTCGGGGCGGGTACCGCCCCGTTTGCGTTTTTTGTTCTTGCCGCCTCGATCCGTTTCCGGGCGTCAGAATTGTCCGCCTCGAAATCCTGGACGAGATGCAACTGGTCCATCATCTTCATGTCGAATTCGCTCGCTAGGCCCGTCGGGTCGCCCCGAACGACGAAGTCGATGTAGATGCCGCACATGCTCGCGGACTGCTTCGCCTTTCTTGCGGTAAAGTCGTCAAGACCCACGGGGAAATCGCTCGTACCAATACAGGCCATCGGTGACTTGAGCTTTTCGGCGCGCACGTCATCTGCGCCGAATTTCCATGCGGCCCAGATGTCGGTGGCGCTCTTCCCCGTGACCGAAGGCTCTCCGTATTTCTGGACTGCCGCCGCATAGACGGATTCGGTCGTCGGGCGTTGCGCCGGCCGGAATTTCAGTTCGCGTGATGCCGCGAAGAGCTTATTGCCGGACCCCAGGCCCGTGAAGGCGAACTGCATGCGCTCGTGTTCCATATCATTCGGGTTGGCAAGGTCGTTGTATAGGGTCCTGCCATTTGCGACCCATTCGGTGCCTTCCGGCAGCTTCCACTTCACGAACTCATATCGCGCGTCTGGCCGTACTTCCTGGAATTTCGCGATGACCTGGTCGGCGCTCATACCGAGAGCCATTCCGTTGATGTCAAATTCGGCTGCCTGCGAACCGGCGGCTCCTCCAAGAAGAAGCGCGGTTAGCGCGGTTAGTAGGGAGGTCTTCATTTTCCCCGATGTCTCCGTTGAGTGTCCAAGATGCGGCCGCTCTGGTATGCAACCGGATGCGGAGACCATCCGTGAGGAAAATTGTGTTTTCGGCAATTTTCGAAGGGGATTTCACCCTCTGCGCGAATTCAGGACGCCACAGCAGGTAGCAAGGTTATCAATCGTTAAATAGGGTCAACTTCCAGACTCGAAAATCGGGAGGACTGCGATGGCCGTCGTCAATATCAGTATGGATACTGGGAAGTCGCTAACCAGGGCGCTGCTGCCTCAGGATATCGAATTAAACATTCTGGCAATCGAGCTTTTCTACTATGCCTGCGCATCTTGGCATTCGAAGGGCTTCCCGAGGGCGGCTGACGACATAGGTGTATCGGTCGAAGTAGACCAGATTACATTCTCCAATCCGTTCGATATCTGGGCGTTCTTCAAAAGCATTCCGGCAGGCTTGGCCACCGAGGTTCTCGATCGGACGGTGTATTACCAGACTGAAGTCGAGCGCCGGGCGGCGGAGGCGGCAAAGGTGCGCCAGAGTGTCATCTCGGACAAACTCGATAACCTGCGGAAGGCAAATGAACTCCGTACCGAACTGCTCTCCTCCGGCACCGATCCCGACGAGGTTACCCGTCTCTTGGCGCAGATTTTGTCGGACCAGGGAGCGACGCTTGAGGTGCATGACGTTAGCCAACGGAAGAGACTGCCGCCGTCGCGTTGAATCTCCTCCGCCGAGACCTTCATTTAAAGCGATCGGGCGACGAGACCGTGGAGCGTTCTCGCGCCTGCCAGCGTCTTGAGGCGTTCGATGCGGTGTTCGATGGTGCGTGGCGATAATTCGATCCGATGGCCGATCTCCCTCATCTGAAGGCCTTCTCGCAGCAATTGGAGAATGGCGAGATCGACGTCGTCGAGGTCCTTCGGTATTGCCGACGACCGAAGGATATGGTTCACGACACCATAGACAAAGCACCAGTCGTCGCCCGGCTTTGCGGCTTTCCGAGGAAGCGACAGCATCTCAAAGTCGGTTTGCACGCTGTCGTGGCGGACGGTTTCAGAGACGAGCGAAGGCCGACGGACGGCGAGCGCCTTCTGGATGGAAGGATGGAGACGTCCGCCTGGCAGCATCGGAAGTCGTGATTTCAGGACGTCAGGGACGTCCGCGTAGGTGGTTGGAATGCTGTAATCGCGGACGACATGGACATCGAACTCGATAGCACCGCCCGCGGGCACCGTGATTACGGCGAGTACCATATTGGCGGCGAGCTGCTCGCCGACTACACGCGAAAGCCCGGACGGATGATCGACTTCATCTCGTGAAATCCAGACGTCAATCAATTGCTGCGCCAAGGCGGCGAAACCTCTGGGCCTCACCGGCAGATCGCTTCCGCAAAAATGCCAACAGACGTCGTCAGATTCGACCGTTTTTGTCATCGGTCGCCTGTGTTTTTGTCCCTTGTCTAAACCATTGCAACTATACCCGGATTGTAATCATGCAGTTCCGCGCCCCCGCCCGTCGAAAACGGTCGTTTCTGTCAACGCGCGGGGAATGGAATTCGATGACGAAAGTCGGTTATGCCCGGGTATCGACGCAGGATCAGCGCCTTGATCTTCAGCTCGCAGCGTTACATCTGGTATGCGACCGGGTCGTCGTGGATGAAGGCATTTCTGGATCGACTATCAAAAGACCTGGACTGATCTCCGCGATGCGATCATTGAAATCCGGCGACACCTTGGTCGTCTGGAGACTCGACCGTCTAGGGCGCTCGATTCAAGACCTTATCGGGATCATCGAAAAGCTCGGCAAACGACAGATCGATTTCCAGAGCCTGACGGAAAACATAGACACTACTTCTGCGGGCGGTCGCCTCGTCTTCCACGTTTTGGCCTCGATGGCGGAATTTGAAAGGTGTTTGATCAGAGAACGAACCTGCGCGGGACTTGAAGCTGCCCGTGCACGAGGGCAGCGCCTCGGCCGGCGGCCATCCTTGAGCGACACCGAGCGTCAGTCGGCGTGCAATGCTGTCGTTCGGGGAGAGGACGTCCTCGAAGTTGCCAGGCGGTACGGTGTACATCCGCGAACACTGGCCAGATATATCGATCGTATGCGCTGATTACTGGAACAACTGAATGATGTTTCCAGGCGCTGCATTGGCAATCCCGAGGCTCTGGACGGCGAGTTGCTGCTGCGTTTGCAACGCCCGCATCTTGCTCGCGGTGACCTCCATGTCCGCATCCACGAGGCGGCCGATTCCCCTCGTCGTCGCGTCGATCATATTGTTGTTGATCTCGTCGTACATCTCGAGGGATTTCTGGACCGTCCCGACGTACGACATTTTGGAGGTCAACTGCTGGATTTTCTGGTCGATGCCGGCGACGACGTTGCTGTAGAGCCCCTCGCGATCCGAGCCGAAGCGGACGACGTTGTTTTCGATGGACTGGAGGATATGGGTCTGATCGACAGGATAGGCCTCTGGCTCGCCGGTCGTCGGATTTTGAAGAGGAATATTGTACCAGTAAATCGACGCCGGGGTGAACGACCCGGGTGCGTCGATGATGTCGCTTCCGTCGAACAACGTCTTCTCCGGATTGAACTCCCCCGGGTAACTGGTCGGATAGCTGCCGAAGTCGTCGTTCAAAAGCAGTGTGTCCATGGCCTTGATGTTCAACGTCTGAACATTTCCGTTGGAATAGCCGACAGTGAACGAGAAGACCTGTTGGCTGGCTTTCTCGTCTTCGTTCTTGCCGTGATAGAGGAGGTTCACGCCTGAGAACGACGCGGACAATATGGCCGACTTCGCCTGATCTTGGAGTTGCTGTATCTGCTGGTCGATCTTATAGACGTCGGATTTCGCATATTCCGGGTCGAGATCGAATGTCGACTTAACCACGTCCTTCATGCCGGGTTGTGGCATGCCGCTCGCCGTGATGACCAGGTTTTTGATCTCCACGAAACTATCGAGCACCGTTTTCATCGCGGCGTAGGCCGTATCGACCACGCCCTGCGCCAGGCCCATGCTTTCCTTGACCATGTTCATGGTTCTCACGTCCGAGCGCATCGACGTGGAGATGGACCAATATGCCGCATTGTCGGCGGCCGACTTCACCCTGAGCCCCGAAGACATCTGTTGCGAAGTGTCGGTGAGGCGGTCGTTGATCGAACGCAGCGTGCCGAGCGCGGCCATCGCGACATTGTTGGTTATAATGCTGCTCATGGTACCCGTAGCGTTAACCGGGCTCCTCATGAGCCAATCTCAGATTTCTGAATTCGAAAAATTCACGAGGACAGTTAACAGCGGAGCGAAGATCGTAGGGGGAAACTACCCTGTCGCCAAAATATTGTAGCCGTGGCTGGTGCCGGTTCTGACGGAGGCATGGACTTGTGGCCGGCGTGCTTGGACGCCAAGCTCAATAAAGGAACTTCAGCCAAAGCGGTGATCAATGGTAAATGAGACAGGCAACCATGAGGCAGTGTTGCTAGCGCTAAAATTGGGAAATGTTTCCGCCGCTCGTATCTTGTTCGAGGAACTCGCCCCGGAGGGTCCTCATAGGTCTGGCCAATGGCTGGAACTGCTCGACATACTGAACGCATCCGAACTCGTCGAAGCGAAATACGGTCGAGGGTCGCTTCTCGATATCGATCACCCGTTTGTCGCCTACTGCGTCAAATCGAAGTATATCGATTCCGAGATGGTCGAAGCCGCCGAGCGTTTCAAAGCAAGTGAACTCACCGCTTCCAAGCTTGGTGATTTTGTGCCAGGGCTAGAGCGCCATGAGGGCCGTCGACTGCGGAAATGAACGTCGGGTCACCGGTCGGGGCGGCGTAATAGGCAGGCGGTTCGACGTCCACTAACAGAGATATGAAGCCTTCTGCATGCGGAACCGTTTTGGTTACGCCTGATTTAGCATCGATGACTGTGAGCTCTTCTCGAATAAAGCCTTTGGTATGAAAAAGAGCACCCGGCGTCCCAAGTTCAGGCTCCTTTTCCAGTTCTTCTTTTTGGAGGGTGGACAATTCTACTGAAACAGCGACATAGGAGAGCGAACACGATGTCATCGCACCGCCAAGTGTGATGCCGAAAAAATACCGTTTACCGTCATAGTCAAAGAATACGATATACACTTAAAAACTGGCTCCATGAGTTTGCGGCAGACATAACTCTCGAACCTTTCCATTTGATTGCTACTCCACGCAGTGCATTGACTCTTACTACCATCCGGCGAAGATGTGCCGACTACAGTGCCAGGCCATCGAGCCTTCGAGAAGATTTATAGGTTTTCGAGCATGTCGGACTGGGATTTCACCGGACTATCGGCTGATGAGGCCAGGGTCTTTCGGCAAGCCATCAAAGTCGGTGACGATTTGCACTGGCGTTTTGGGGAGCGATCCACCGATTTCATCTTACGGAATTACCTGACGCTGGCGGAGATAGGGCGGCTCGAAGTTTCCTGGCTGACTACCTACCTCCACACTTCCCATTTCGAGCATATCGGTTTTGAAAAGCTCAAGTCAATCTTCGACACGTGTGACCGCACCAGGCTGCAGGAGCTTTCTGTGCCAGTCCGAAATGGTATCTCGACCGAAAGGATTTCGCTGTTTCGCGGATGCGCCGGCCCAGCGCATACCCGGGGTATGTCGTGGACAACCTCACTCGACAAGGCAATCTACTACGCCACATGGCATAGGGAATGGCATTTGGAGCACGGACAGGCAGGCGAAGTCACGGTTTACGCCGCGACGGTTTGTCTTGGCGATGTCTACTGTCGGCTCGATCACAATGAAGATGAGTTCTTGGTCGTCCCCGATAGTGTGTGGCGTATCGAGGTTCCGGCATCGGAGTTCAGGCTTAATCGGCCACGGCATTAAGCTTTGAGAAACTGCTGACCGTCCCGCGGGGAACAATCTTTATCAAGCTGGCTTCCGCTTCAACTTCATGTCGCCAGTGGATTTCCTCGCGGTGTAGTAGGTTCCGAGGAGTTCATTGCGGTTCTTGTCCCAATCGAGGTCCAAATAGGCTACCCCTTCGTGAGGTGAGCTTCGGTGTCTATAAGCGGCCTGCGGCTCGTTATTATAGCTATACCAGATGCGGTATCGACGGTTCACATAGTCTGGTTCGAGGAAGGCCCGCGTCGATTGCGAACGCGACTCGCCAGTTTGGAGAGCGATGCTGGTCGAGAAGAACGACTGTCGGATCGTTACGGTCGTCGCGATCGACGGCGGCGTCTGTCCGGTTTCAGGGTTTATCCACGTCGAATAGAGATGGCCTTTCCACTCGCCGTTCAGGTCGGGAAACAGCTTTCTCTGGAGGATCGGAAACCTGCGCGCAACGGGAAACCACAGAAGATCGGCCGCAGCGACCAGAAGCACGCCGACGATGAACACCGCGAGCGAAAGCCACTTCCACCAGTTGGTTTGCTCGCCCATCAACCAGAGCCAGAGCGCCTGCAAACCTAGAGTGGAAACAACCGACGCAAAGACAATGATCGTCACCTGCGTCTTTCGCTGGAGAAGCGACCACATCAGCAGTCTCCGAGATGGCGGATTGCACTGGCAAGGAACCAGCGTGCCTTCTCGACCGTCCAAGCTTGCCTGGTACCGAAGAGTGGCTTGATGCCATTGATCTCCGGGTAGTAGTTAAGGTTCAGCCCTGGCTGCGAGATGATTTCAAGGCTGCGTTTCAGGATACGCTTCACGCGGTCGTAGCGATCCTCGTTCATAACGAAGTGATGATCCTCAACGAGATAGACAAGGCATTCCACCAGGAACGAGGGAACGCGCTCGGTGATGACGCCGTGGTCGATCATGTCCGACTGCATGCGCTTGACGATGCGGACGATCCGCTTGAACTGATGGTTGGTCGTCGTCCGCTTCAAACGACCGTTGGTGATATGCTGGTCTGGATAGTTCAGCGTCCAGCTTCCGTCCGATCCGAGAATGGCGACGCCTTCGATGCGCTCGTACTGGAAGCTCCCCTGAGGGATATAGATATGGTGCAGGGTGAAACAGGGCACGACATCGACTTCGCCGCGGCTGCCTGTCACGCCTTTGACCCGGATCGCCTTCTTGCCCGAATCGTCAACGTTGGTCTTGCCGAGCGACGCCTTCAATTCGGTCGCGATCGTCGAGCGCATGTCGCCGGCGATCTGAGCGTAAGTGCGCCCGGCGTCGTAGTATCCGTATGCGTTGCTCGCCGACGCCGGATCGACGCCCGCTTCATGTTCGATCCGAAGCAAAGGGTGCTGGACGCGCAGGTCAATGTCGGCTTCGTTGCGGACATTCGTGCGGTTGGTGAAGCTGCCCTGCGGAACGAACCTGACACCCTCTGACGCAAGACTCCGATTGTTCTCGAGAATGCCCTGAACGACGGAACGGCCACGCTCGATGGCGATTGTTTCCGTTGTGCTTTCGGCCTTTTCCCAGTGGGTGAAGCGGTCGTTCCACGAATTCCGTCGGCGAACCGATTCGTTCAGGGAGTCGAGGATGGAGCCAAGCCCGATAAGGTCATTCGCGCTTTCGGCAGGCTGCGGAATGCCGAGCCCAAGGCCGAAAATGCCGCCATTCCATTTGTCGAAGTCACCCATTCAGCAGCCTCCAGTAAAAATTGAGTAAAAATGTAGGTTCGCGCGCGGAGTCTTGCAATGGGTGGTGCCGAGTTGCTCGCAGACTACTTGGAAACTACTCGCGAGCCGCATCGGTCGCTCAAACGCAACCGAAATAATCCAAGTCGGAAGAAATGGTTTTGAGATTTCCCCAACGAAATCAAAGGCCATCAGCGCAAACCGCATGGCGAAAAATCATGTTGTTGGCGAGTAGAAGGAGTAAAGCTCGCCACATACGTGGGCGAAAGCGGTCGTCGATTTTATTGCGGTTCGCTTATACGCGATACATATGATCCGGTCACCGCCGCCGCTTCTGCTCATTGGCCGCGAACTCCTCCAGGACCTCAAGACACCGGGCCAGAGTCTTCTCGTCTTTGCAGTACTCGACGGGCTTGACGCCGCCGAGTTCCTTCCACTGCGCTGTCAGCCAGAGATCGGCGATTTCCCGGCGCAAGACGCGGCTGTAGACCCGGTCATAGAGCTTGTCGACCATGGCCTTGCGGACGCGTTCGGTCCGTTCTGCTGCCATCTTGTCGTCCCGTATTCTCCATAGGATGCCCTGGACCTTCTTCAGGCCGTCCGTGCTTTCGGCCGCCAACTCTCCGGGTGTCTTGCCTTCATGCTCGGGGAGGGGTGTCTCCATGAAGGCCGCGACGTCATCTACGTCGAATAATGCCGCCTCCTCGGCCTTGTGGACCCGATCTGCTGCCTCCTGCTTCAGGCGGGCGGCAGTCTCGATCGTTTCGCGCCGACGACGGGCGACCAGTTCGGCTTCTGCGCGCTCCTCGGCTTCGAGACGGGCCAGCCCAAGGCGGTTGATCAGGCGATCCATCGGCAAGCCGGCCATCTCGTCGGGCGGATCGACGCCTTTGAGGCGCTGCATTTCCTCTATCATCGTTCTGACTGCTAAGACCTGATCCAACAACTCTTCGTAGTCTCCGTCCTCGTCAGCTAGGAGTTCGGCCACCGACAGATCGAAGTGTTCCGCCCGGCTTTTCAGCCAGACATCGTAATCAGGAAGGCCGCCGTCCTCGGGAAGCATGAGCGAACCAACACCCTGGAAGGCGATCCGCAGCTGCTTGCTCTGGCGCTCGGGCAACATCCGCTTCTGGATCGCCGTGTCGATCCGAACTTGGATATCATGTCCCATGACAAAGCGTTTGCCAGGGACCTCGTACACCACCCCCGCTTGGCGTAGACGTGTCAGGTACGCATAGACTTCTTCGTAAGGTGACTTGAAATCTTCGTCGACGTTTGCGGCGATCCACCGGGAGTGCTCGGACTTCGTATAAGCGAGGACTGACTTCGGCCAGTCCCCCTTCGAAAAGCTTTCGATGAAAGCCATCGCGCCGAGCGCCGATTTCGCCTTCAACAGTCGGTCGAAGATGGCGGCCTGCCATTGGCGGCGATAGACGATAAACGCCGACGGCCGGTTGTCATCCATGTCAAGGAACTCCGAGAGACCAAGTTGGACCAGGTCGTCGACAAGCTTCTGCGCCTTCGTGTGGTTCCAGATTTCGGGATCGCGGTAGATGGCGACCAACCGCTTCGCTTCCGCAATCTTCGCACCCTCTTGCTGATGCCTCTCCTCTGCAATATTCGCCGCCATGGCCTTCACCTCGGCGCTGTGGATCAGCTTGCGCGGGGCGATGTCCAGGATGATATCGTCGAGTTCGTCAAGCGGGTGGCTTTGATATCTTGAGACGGTGATCTCCAGAACTTCCACGCCCATAGCATCCAGCTTCTCGATTTTCTCGGGAGGGCAGGGATGGGTGTTCGCGATCTCGATGAACAGTCGCCGGCCGTCAGGCATGGTGGCGATGACGTCCGGAATGACTTCTCCCGCCGCCGTTTCCAAGTGGACGTCCGTCAGGTGGATGGACCGCTCGGGAAACACCTCGACTAGCTTTCCGTCGAGGCCCGGCGTGAAAGCTGGCGGTAGGGTCACCCGGCAATGCTTGGCTATGATTTCCTTCGCGCGGATATGGAGGGCTGTTTCCCCCGACGACACGCAGTCGACGGCGTTGTCCTCCGGGCGGTGGGCGAAGGAGTACGCTCGGACGTTAGGGTCGCCGCCGTTCCTGGCGATCAACCGCCTGCCGCACCCGAAGCAGACGCATCCGCAACTCCCACCATTGGCGACCTCGGTGATATGGCGTGATGATCCGTCGTTCACATCCTTGGCGACGAGGATCATGCCCTCGTCGTCGGGAAACAGGTGGGCGATGGTGATCTTCGTTGCCATCTGGGTCTTGATTCGCTGTGAGTGCGAGAGGCTAGCCCGGTTTCCCTGGTTTCGGAAGCTTACATGTGGTGACGGTGACGCGGTTACGCGCAGTTGCCTATTGTCGTTTCGGGCGGGACTACCTCATCTCGGGTGGGAGTGTATGCGGGAGCCTATACCGAAGGTATTTGAGTCATTCTGTGGCAAACCATCGTCCACCGATTGCTAGCGGGTCATTAGCGCGAGTGAATCCAAAATTGCCAAAGGCTTTTGTCCAGGCTTTCCATCTTCGTTGATAACCACATACCTGTTTTTGGTCTTCGACAATTCGGAGAGGTAGACGCTAATCGATTCTTTTCGAGATACGATCGGGGGTGCGGCCGTCGCGGCAAGTACCTGATCCAATGAGACTTCGGTTAGATCAACAATTCCATCGGCCGCTTTCGTAGCAAGCCATCGACCAATTTCGTTGCCGCTTAGAATTCGAATATTTCCACCGATCTGCGCCACGAGAAATTCCGCACCCGTGCTATTCAGGAGCTTGAGCGCGTCACTCAGCGCCATGTCGTGCGGGCATTCGGTGAAGTCTTTTGTCGCCGTCCTGAAAGGAATTGTTTCCCGGACCACCGAGCTTGGGCCATCACGCAGCACGGAGGCAAGCGTGCTGTGGTGTTTCATCCAGTGTGCGGTGGACTTGCAGGCGAAGGATACTAGCTTCACGAGGTCGGCATGTTCTTGCGATAGATTCCGTTTGAAAATAGGTTCTAAATGGCTGACTCTGTTTCGAAGAAAATGTGCTGTCGCGAGCAGATGTCTGATCAAAGCGATTTTTCCATCAAAGTCCAAAGTCTGAGGAAGATTCGGAAACGACTGATCCAGTCTGGTCTGCCACACCTCTGCCACAAAACCTCCGTTGAACATCGCCGGCCAAAACCCAAACGACAGCGCCGCTACCAATCGATCAGGCGAGTTGTTCGGCAGGATTTTCGAATTCGCCTCGTTGATTTTCTGTTTTGTCTTGGGCGCAGCGTGGGCGAGAAAACCCGATTTTGTTGACCAACCGACTCCCCATCGATCCGTGAGTGCGTTGTGTACCTTGTTGCGAATGACGATTTCTGTCGTCTCAAGCGGGAACCTCAGCGCTTTGGATAGTCGGGAATTCCACAGCTGGAGAAAGATCGCATCCTCCTGCACGTGACCGACGTGATGTAGATAGGTTTTTAAGCGGCGCTCTGAGAAGCTGTCCTTCAGAGAGGCCAATCCCTCGGCGGAATACACGTAGATGTCTTGACTTTCGGCCACTGTGTTTATACATTCCCAATGTAATCACGATAACCGGGTCGGAGACGAAAGCTTCCGGACGGCCGTGAAAGAGATAGAGCCCTGGGACAAGCGTGAGATACCGCTCCTCCCAGGGTTTCGCTTTTTATGCCATATAATCGGCAGTTTCTTCCAATTCAACCGATAGATGTTCTCGCAGCTTAATTTGAACCGTGATCGCGCTGCCGCCGCGGCTAGCATGGCTTTCAGCTCTGGGGCATGCTCTACAAGGCGCTCTCAAGGCTGATGTCGAGAAACCTATCCGGCTATTGGCAAGGAAACCCGTCCACCTGACCTGGTCTGGGAGGCGGGGAGAGGGGCCGCTAGGCCCCAGGGCGTGGGGAATCTAAATTAGTATCGCGGGTCTCGTTCCTTTCAGTTGAAGAAGGGCATAATCTCCTCCGCGCGGCCGACGCGATCTCCATTCCGGCGGTCCTGGGGATTGGTAAAGGGATGGCGGTTGCTTGCGACGGCGGACGCGATCAGGCAGTCCGTTACCGATGACAACGACGTAGTCTCAATGCGCGGAATAGAGCGCGGGTGACCCAGAGAAAGTCTACCCACCGGTCATCTTGGAGAAAGACCCGGGTGCCTCGGAAGCCTGCGGGTCATCTCGGCCTGATCATCATTTCGTAGTGTCCGGGGTGGCCGCTTTTCTCGAAAATTTCCTTGAATACGCGTAGATACCGCTGAACGGTCTGGTCATCGCACACCAGATACAGGTCCTCGTGAATGCTATGCGATCCGTCATTGATCCAGGAGAATAGCGAATTGCAGATCAGCTGGTCCTCGCCTTCGAACATCGCGACGATGGTATCTTTATTCACGTTGCCCATGATCATGAAGTAGTTCTCGATGATCCGCCGAAGGGTGTTCTGAATGGTCAAGCTGGACCGTGTCTCATCGCGGACGTCATGCCACAGCATCTCGTACGACGATTTTATCGGATTGTTTGGGTGCCCGACGACAATCGAATGGTCGCCCATTTTCTTGACGATCCAGAAGGTTTCGAAGTTCCTTCGATCGGTCGCACGGGAAGGGTCGAAGGCCACTTCCTTGTGGAAGTAGATGTTGTGGGTGAGGACAAAGACCTGCTTGATCGAGCTGGTCGGCTCCCTGGCCCTGTCGAAGACCTTTTTTATCAGACTGCTCACGATAAACAGGATGTCACTGTCAAGGCTCGAGACCGGGTCGTCGAAGACGACCACTCGCGGAGACGTCGTGCCTGTTTCGGAGATGCTGCCGCTGATGAGATGGTAGAAATATAGGAACGTGATGAACGTCTTCTCGCCTTCGCTCAGCGTGTCGCCGGCCTCGGTGCCATCGGACCGGATTACTCGGTAATGCAGCTGATCCGATCCTGCCGTAGCCAGACGGAAATTCCTAAAGCCGAAGGACATCAGCAACTGGTTGATCGCGTTCACTGTGGGCTGGACGCTGGTGATCGTTCTCTCCAGTTCAGTCAGCTCCGTCTGCTTCGCGGTTTTGGCTGCCATCTTCGTGTTGATACCGTTGCGAAGACCTTCGATAGCTGCCCTCAAATCTGAGCTTCCATTGCGGTATGTGCCGATTGCCAGCGAGCTTTCTTCGACGACATAGCGCCAAATATCGCTCACGAGAGCGGCGCGCTCCGCCACAATGTTATCGACAAGGTCATTGTGGGCAGCGATTTTCTCGTTTGCCTCCGAGATCACCGTCGATATCTCGTGGTAGATATCGACAAAGCTTTCGAGGGAGATTTTCTCGCTGGGTTCCTTCTTTTTCCGCTCGAGATACTGACGATTGAGACTCAAGACACTCTGAAGTCTTGACCGCAACTGACCGAGCGCTGTGGCGTCCAGATATTGGGAAGGGGCAGAGAGAATGGCGTCGAGCTGCGCGACCAGCTCGCGGGACCTGGCGACATACGTGTCGGCAAGACGTTCAATATCTTCGATGTCCTTGTTGAACTGCTCGTCGAAATATTCGGCGATTTCCCTCTTGAAGTGCTCATCCGTCGCTTGCTGACAAAAGGGGCATTGGTCGTCGTGGAAATATTTGAGACCCTGTTTGACCCAGTCGCTGTTCCCGAGCCTTCTGATAAGCCCCGCGATGTTCACGTCTTCCTTGCCGACAACACTCCTGCCGAGGATCGATGAAGTCTCCATTGCGGCGAAATGGGTCGCCTTGAACTCGGGAATGAGGTTTTCCCTCTGCTTGGTTTCTCCGAATAGAGTCGCCGCTCTGCGCTCGAGATTTTCGAGTTCCTGCAGGTCGCGGGTATTTTCATTTGCCTCCCGGAACATCCGGTCGGCGAAGTTGGCTTTGGCATTTAGAACACCCTGGAAAGCCTCTTTGAACCTGCCCTCGAACTTGAGCTTGGACTTCCAGCATTCTTCGCGGAAGACCTCGTCCAAGGCATCGAGTTCGGATTGTTTCAGTTTCCGTGTCGTTTCCCGACCTTCGATGGACCTCTGAAGGTCCTCGATTTCAAGCCGAGCCGCTTCAATGGCTGCGACGACGGCGGCGTCGTGCTGACCAAGCGTGAAGATACCTCGCATTCTTGAACTGAAATTGTCGGCCACGAAGTCGCGATTGTAGACCAGGGTCTCCAATGCCGAGTTTCGTGCCCAGGCGAGTCCGCAGGTTGCGTGGTCATCAGGGGCGGCGATGACGCGCGATATCGTTGTTTTGCCAGACCCGTTCGCACCATAAATGAAATTGATCGCTCGAAGGCCCGCGAGCGACTGCGGCGCGCCGGTATAACTCGCCACGCCATGTAGGTTGATTGTCTCAAGCATCCAACGATTCCCACTTCGCCGCGTGTTGACCGTACACGCGATTGCAACCAATGCAAGTGCGCGGCGACGCCCAGCCGCGAGCGTGGGAATGATCACGCAAGCATACAGCGCAAGTCGCGGACATCGTGTCGGACGACCGACCAGGATTGTTCGCCGAAGTCTTGATTTGCCGTCGCTGGCGGTCTGCTTTGCTATGGGTGTACTAGGAAGAAGCTTGTCTGGACAAAATCTCCCGTTCGAGATCATCGGAATGGTCCAGTTCCGCTCCAGCTCCTTCGGTTACTCCGTGGAGAAATTGTGTCTCTGAATCAATGTCTTACTGAGCGGTTCAGAGGAACGCGGCGCAAATGACTGAATTGGTCAGAGGTATGTGGCGTCGCGTCCAAATGGATATGGCGCAGATCGAGCTAACTTGTTGATTTTCGGTGATAGCCAGTTCAGAGGTTCGTGGCGGGCCACATTTATTTGATAATTTTTCGCTGGCTGCGTTTTATCGGAGTTTTGTTGATGGTCTCTCCGTTTCAGGGATGAGGGCCGGGTATCGCTTCTCCAAGGGCAACATGATCTCGAAGTATAATGTGCCCATTACCTCTCCCACCGCCTTTTTGAACTGGCTGCGCAGCGTTTCATCCTCGACCGCGTCAGCAGATTCAAATAATTCGTTTATCAGCGGATCGAGCGCGATCACACGCGCGTAGATTACCCTTGCGGTCTCTTCCCTCATCGGTCGCAGCTCCCCAGCCTCGTGCAAAATTCTCGCATTTTGCTCGACATATTGGAAGCTACCGCTATTCGAACTGACAAACAGCATTGAGGTGCCGATTGCCTCGGCACCTCCTTTATCTACGGTAACTTAGCCGTCCAGATGACCGGAAAAAGCCTTGTCGGCCGATTTTACCAGGACGGCGACATCCACGCCCTTGGTGATTACTGCGCCGCTTGCCCGTAGATCGACGACCGGCTTCAGCGTGCCGGTGACGTGCGTGGTCAGTTGCACGACCGTTCCTTTGTCGAGATCTGCAACCCATAGGCCTTTTTCACCGGCCACTCCAATTATAACAACTCTAGCCATGCAGATTAGTCCCTTTCTCTACCTGGTTTGATGTCAAAATCCTGCTTTCTTAAGGCCTTCGCGATAGATGTCCTTTTGCCATTGCTCTTGCAGAGGCACGACGGCCAGCCATCTATCCACATCGAAATCAGGATTCGTTTCGAGAGCCCGGCTGACGAAGAAGCGTGCCTTCTTGTCGTTGCCAAGCATTGCCCAGCTTGCGGCCGAAAGCCGGTCTGCCAGATCGGCATCGACCATCCGGTCGATATATCCAAGCGCATTCTCGAAGCTGCCCAGGCAATAGCTGGCCCCCGCAGCCGTCCAGAGATATGAGTCCGGATTGATGGGGTTGAGCTCCATGGCCCTCTGGATTTTCTCAAGAGCGAGGCCGGGGCGAGAGAAGTGGACCAGCGTGTCCGCGTGATCGGCAATGACGTCCGCGTAATGCGGGCTCAGCGTCTCCGCCAATTCCAGCGCCTCGACGCTCTCGTCGATGGACCCCTGCAATAACTTGGCGACGCCGAGCTCGCGGTAGCCGTCGGCAAGATCCTCGCGAATCGTGATGGCTTGGGTGGCATAGGTCTCGGCCGATTTCAGCAGCTCGATATCGCCGCGTGCCGTCAGCAGCCATTCCTTGGAATAGGTGCGGGCAATGGAGCTCAGTGCCGGTGCGAAATCGGCGCTTTCGCGCAAGGCAGTCTTCATCTCCTTGCGGGCGCGCCGCATGTTCGGCAGGGTCAAGCGATGGAGATATTGCTGCGCGACAAGATATTGGTGATAGGCAGCGGGGCTCTGTTCGAAATAGGCGCGCGTCATCCCATGCTGTTCGACCTGCCCAGCGACTTCGAGGATGATGTGCCGCGAGATGTCGTGTTTATTGCGGGCCAGATCCAGCTTGCGAAAGCTGAAGCGTTCGGCCCAGACGACCTCGCTGTTCGACAGATAGATGAGCTGCGTAAACAACGAAACGTCATCGCCGAGGCCGCTCAGCCGGGTATCGAGAACATAGTTGATGTCGTATCGCTGCAGGAGCTCGAATTGGTTCTCGCTTTGCCTGCTGATCTGCATGGCGGAGTAGGGGGCGATCACCCGCAGGCTGTTCAAGGCGCAGAAGCCAAGGGTGATATCCTCGACCAACGAGGTGGCCACCATCGCAGCGCCGGGGTCGGGACTGTGGTTGATTGGCGGCAGCAAGGCCAGACGCGGCAGGCGCGGGATGGGCCTTGTCGTCGCATCACGATCCGACAATGCGCCCGATTCGGACTGGTGGACGGGCGCTGGGGTCTGGCCTTGAGGCTGCATCGACAATTTTGCCGGCCACGATGAAATGAGCTCCTTGCGCCGTTCGAATATGCGTTTGAGCTGCTCCAGCCCACCTTCGGCGTCGAACGCCTTCAGCAATATGCGGTGCGTGCTCTCGTCCTGCGGTTCGGCCTCGAAGAGAAGGAGTGCGGCTTCCTTGATGAGCGCGATGCCGTCGGGCGTCGCGGGAGCCGTGACGACGTCATCAAGCGTTTCCTTCAACATGGCGAGATGTCGCCTGCTTTCGCCCGCCCGCCAATCAATGAAAACCCTGCTTTGACAGTTGGCCTTCCCGAGAAACCTTGCGCGCAGGCCTTTTGCAAGGAAAGCAAGCTTATCCAATGGTTTCTTGAGCGTGTCGGCACGCGCGGAAATAATATCGCTGGTTATAGAGTCGCGCTCGAGATGGACGTCCGTCTCGTCAAAGGTCAGGAATGCGGTCTTCAGGTCCGACTGCCGGCTCTTGATGCGGGAAACAAGCTTTCGCAGATTCGTCAGGGAATTGGCGATATCATCCTCGCCCCAGAGGAGCCGCGCCATGCTTGCCCTGCTGGCAGAACTGTTTTCGTTCGCAAGTAGATAGGCAAGTATCAGCAATGCTTTTTCCGGAAACGCGACCGCCTGACCCTCCCTGTCGAGAAGAATGATTTCTCCGAATGTTCTGAGTGAGAATCCCATCGCGCTTTCTATATCGCTTTAAACGTGTAATAGCCGCCGAGGTGCCGTATTTCAGTAATTGTAGGCAGATTGACGCCGGTACGACAACGAAACTGGTCCTATATTTCTGCTGCAACGCGTGATTAATTGCAACTCAAGCCCTCACAATTCTGTGTTTTAGTGAAGGTTGTTGCTCCAAATCCCGAAAATGGTAGTTCTGAATGGGGCGGTGTTTGCTTCCGGACTTGAAATTTCCAACCGTACGTGGCTCCGGGAGGTCGGGATGCGCGCCGAGAAGAGGATTTTGGGTTCACGATGAAAGTTATCTTTGCCGGACCGACCTTCCATGGTGCGACTCTGTTGCCGGCTGCGGGCTATGAGCTGCGCCCGCCAGCCAGGCAAGGCGACTTTTTCCAGGCCGTGGACGATGGTGCCAACGTCATCGGATTGATTGATGGGGTCTATGAGTATGTACCGGCGATCTGGCACAAGGAAATCCTGTTTGGCCTTGCTCAAGGAGTACAGGTCTTCGGCGCCGCGAGCATGGGCGCGTTGAGAGCGGCCGAATGCGCGGCCTTCGGCATGGTCGGCATCGGCAGGATTTATGACGATTACGTCAGCGGCGCCTTGGAGGACGATGCCGAAGTCGCCCAGTCCCATGCGCCCGCGGAACTCGGCTTTCTTCCCTTGAGCGAGCCACTCGTCAATGTCCGGGCAACGATCGCGCATTGCTTGCTGCTGGGGTGCATAACCGGGGCAGAGCACGATCGTCTTCTGGAGACGGCGAAAGCGATCTTCTTCAAGGAGCGTACCTATAAGTTGCTGGTTCAGTCCTGTATTTCGGATGACAAGCGTGCCTCGGGAGTGCTGGCAGCCTTGCGGACAAATTCCGTCAATCAGAAGCTGCTGGACGCCCGGCTGCTCGTCGATGCCGTCGTCAAGGCATCGGATCGGCGCCTTGTTCCCAGCTTCGACTGGACCTTCGAGGCGACAAGTTTCTGGAATGCAGCATTTCCTTCTTCCCGATAGGTCGAAGCCCGACTTCAGGATGCTTCCTAACTCCTTTCGTGGGTATGATCTCATCGCCGCCGCCAAAGCCCGCGGCCTGCGAAATCTCGGGCGCTATACTTTGGTATAATTGCGATGCACCATCGCCTGATTGATCCCCCTCAGTGGTTGTGACAAGACGGCCCTGCCTGCGCGACACAATGCGAAGGCTGACGAAACAACTGATCAAGAGACAAATGGACAGCTACCCTAGTCGCTGTCCGGCTGCGGTTTCGAGCCGCATCCGGACGGTCATCGCAACAACCTGGACCGCTACCGGCATCCGCCGGGCGAGCGCCGGTCGGGCATAGCCTGTCCGGCTCGCCATCCGGATCCGTCGACAAGCGGACCGACGAGGTGAGCCATGAACAATATCGTTCTTTTCCGCGGACGGGCGTCCGCATCCAAATTTTCCGCCTTGCAGATCCTGCCCGCCGTGGTTGGCGCGCCGAGGTCTGATCGGGGTGTGATCGTTCAGCGCCCACGCATGATCGCCGTTTGGCACATCAATCCTCGCAGCGGGAAATTGGAGTGCTTCTGGACGACCGAGCGCGGAGCTGCTCCCGACGAAGACGGCAGTCGTCGAGCGGCATAGGCCCGCTTTCCCGAATTCTTGTTTTACCGCGCATGTCCCTGGCTCCGCGACTGGGGTGCCACGAACATGCGTCATTCGCGACCTCTTGTTTTCAAGGGATTAGACATGGTCTTCCTTCCTAATGATCGGCGGGAGCGCAGCGCCGTTGCCGCGCTTGCGGGCGCCCGTATACTGCCGAACGGCTACGACCTTGCTGCATTCGCCTTCATTGTCGCAGTCGCGTTTCTTGCGCTTCACGGTGTCGCGGAAATGCGGGCGCCGCTGTCGGGGCTTGCTGCCGCGCCGCTCACGCTCGATCCCGCCAATCTGCCTGAATATGCGCTGCGCACGACATTGCGCATGCTGGCCGCGATCGTCGCCTCGCTCGTCTTTACCTTCGTCGTCGCCACGCTTGCCGCGAAGAGCCGCCGCGCCGAAACGATCATCATTCCGGCCCTCGACATATTGCAGTCGGTTCCGGTGCTCGGCTTCCTGACCTTCACCGTCGCATTCTTCATGGGATTGTTTCCCGGAAGCCAGCTCGGTGCCGAGTGCGCCTCGATCTTTGCGATCTTCACCAGCCAAGCTTGGAACATGGCCTTTTCTTTCTATCAGTCGCTACGGACGGTGCCCCGCGACCTCGATGAAGTCAGCCGTGGATTCGGCCTCTCCACCTGGCAACGCTTTTGGCGGCTGGAGGCACCTTTCGCTGCGCCCGGTCTTATATGGAACACGATGATGTCGATGTCCGGCGGCTGGTTCTTCGTGGTTGCTTCGGAGGCGATCACCGTCGGCAATACCACCGTACAGCTTCCGGGACTTGGCTCCTGGCTCGCGCTTGCCATCGACAAGCAGGACTTTGCCGCCGTCGGCTGGGCCGTGCTTGCCATGGGGATCGTGATCCTCCTCTATGATCAGTTGCTCTTCCGGCCGATCGTCGCTTGGGCAGACAAATTCCGCTTCGAGCAGACGGCGGGACAGGAGAAGCCACGGTCCTGGGTCTATTCGTTGGTGCGCCGCACGCGCCTTCTGAAGCACCTAACCGCACCCTTTGCCGCCATCTGGGGCCGCGTGATGCTCATCCGGCTGCGGTCCAGGCCGACAATGGTTGGCCGCAGGCAGGGCGGACGGCGGCCGATTACGCGGGTCATCGATTATGGCTGGCTCGCCCTGATCGCTGTCGTCGGTGCCTGGAGTGTCTGGAGTGCCGTATCGTATCTAGATCAGACGCTGTCGTGGAACGACGTCAGGATCGCTTTTGCCGGCGGATTCGTCACCCTTGTCCGCGTCGTTGTCCTGATCGCGGTGGCCAGCTTGATCTGGGTTCCGCTTGGCGTCTGGATCGGTCTTCGTCCGGCCGTTGCAGAGCGTGTTCAACCCGTGGCTCAGTTCCTGGCCGCATTTCCGGCGAATGTGCTCTTTCCTGTTGTTGTGATCGCAATCGTAGCAACGGGTGCCAACCCCGACATCTGGCTGTCGCCGCTCATGGTGCTGGGCACGCAATGGTACATCCTCTTCAACGTGATCGCCGGTGCAAGTGCCTTCCCCACCGATCTCCGGGAGGCTTCCTCGGTCTACAGGCTGCGCTCATGGACGTGGTGGCGCCGTGCGATACTGCCAGGAATATTTCCCTACTACGTCACCGGAGCGCTGACGGCGTCGGGCGGTTCCTGGAACGCGAGCATCGTCGCTGAACTGGCAAGCTGGGGAAACACGAAGCTCGAAGCTTTCGGGCTTGGTTCATACATCGCGAAGGCGACGGAGGCGGGCGACTTTCCGCGGGTAATTCTCGGCATAGTCGTCATGTCCGTCTTCGTCACCCTCTTCAACAGAACGCTCTGGCGGCCGCTCTACGTCTTCGCTGAACGCCGCCTGCGTCTCGATTAATCACATATCGGAGAACCGAACATGGAAAACGCTGTCATCTCCAACAAGGTCGACATCACAAAGAGCTCGCCGCTGGTGCTGGCCAAACAGGTCTGCCAGACATACGACAAGGGGGCTTCAGGCTCGCTGGTCGTGCTCGAGAATGTCGATCTTCAGCTCTATCCCAATGAAATTGTGGGGCTGCTTGGCCGTTCCGGCTCGGGCAAGTCGACGCTGCTGCGCGCCATTGCCGGTCTCATCCGCCCCAGCAAGGGTGAAATCACTTTCGAAAGCAGGCCGGTGACCGGTCCCAATTCCGGCGTTGCTGTTGTCTTCCAGAGCTTCGCCTTGTTTCCCTGGTTGACCGTCTTGCAGAATGTCGAGCTTGGCCTGGAAGCCCAAGGGGTTGAATCATCGGAGCGCCGCAAGCGAGCGCTGGCGGCCATCGACCTGATCGGTCTCGACGGCTTCGAAAGCGCCTATCCCAAGGAGCTGTCTGGAGGCATGCGTCAGCGTGTCGGTCTTGCCCGGGCGCTTGTCGTTCGTCCCAAGGTGCTGCTGATGGATGAGCCCTTTTCCGCACTCGACGTGTTGACCGCCGAAACGCTTCGCACCGACCTTCTCGACCTGTGGTGCGAGGGTCGGATGCCGATCGAGTCGGTTCTGATGGTGACGCATAATATCGAGGAAGCGGTGCTGATGTGCGACCGCATTCTGATCTTCGGATCGAACCCCGGCCGTGTCATCGCCGAAATCCGGGTGGAGTTGCCGCAGCCGCGCAATCGTCTCGATCCGGCATTTCGTATGCTGGTCGAGGACATCTATGCCAGGATGACGGCAAAAACCGGTGCGCCGACACGTGACGGCTTGTTCCCGGGTACGGGCATAGCCATGGCGCTGCCGCGCGTCTCGACCAACCTGATGTCCGGCCTCATCGAGACGGTTGCAGCAGAGCCCTATCGAGGGCAGGCCGACTTGCCGCCGCTGGCGACACACCTGCATCTCGGCATCGACGATCTCTTTCCGGTGGCGGAAACACTGCAGCTTCTGCGTTTCGCAGATCTCGAAGGAGGCGACATCAAGTTGACGGCGTCCGGCTTGCGTTTCTCCGACAGCGATGTCGACGAGCGCAAGCGGCTCTTCGAGCAACATCTGGCAAGCTATGTGCCGCTTGCTGCTCATATCCGCCGCGTTCTGGACGAGCGGCCGACGCACCGTGCGCCGGCCCGGCGCTTTCGTGACGAGCTCGAGGATTACATGTCGGAGGATTATGCCGATATCACCCTCAAGGCCGTGACGAACTGGGCCCGCTATGCCGAGTACTTCGCCTATGACGAAAATGCTGATCTCTTCACGCTGGAGAACCCAAGTTGATACACGCGATCGGGTTGGATCCAGAAGGGCTGCCGGCGGATGAGGCGGCGGCCAAGCAAGAAGCGTTTTTGAATTTGATAAGCACCCAAGGCACGGCCCAACGCACAGGGCTCCAACGGGATCGCCGATCCATTCGCTCTCGCGGCCTGCTTGGTCGCGGGAAGGATTATCATGCCCGGGGACAATGAAGAATCTGGCCGCCTGCTGGCGGCTCTCAGCAGACAGAATCGGCGCAGCCCCAGCAACAGGGAGGACCAAATCTCCCAAAGTGCGAGGGCATTTCGGCAAGCGAGCGGCGCGCCTGAAGGACTATGCCGGGCTGCCGGGCGCAGATACTTTTTTGAGGCGCGAATCGGCTCATGCAATGGACCACGCGCCTATATTTTCGCGGGTGCTGCCTGCGAGGCAAACGCGCCTGCTGTTCGCGCCGCAGCTCGTCTGAACAGAGCAAGTCTCGCCATCCTTCGACGTCGGCAATGCCGCCGTTTTTGCAACCACTATGCAGGGAACGACAATCATGACCGTCGCACTTGATCAAATGACCCTCAATCTGGCACGGCGAAGGCCGCGGTTGTTTTCGGACTTTGGGTCAGGCAGTTTGCCACTCCCACACGGAATGTGCCGCGAACGCTGAAACGGGGACGAAGGGCATGAGGCGAGAGTTTCTGAAGTATCTTCTCGAAATGCCGTTCCTTTGGCTCGGCATCGCGATCCTTGCCGGCCTTATCTTTATTGGCGACACGATCACCGACTTGGAGATCGCGTTCGCCGTTCTGTACGTGTCTGTGATCCTGATATCGGTGTATTCCGGGCGAACGGGAGCGATCGCGTTCGTGGGCGTCGCCTGTGCCGTCCTGACGGTCGTGAGTTACTTCCTGACGCGTCATGGAGCTTCGCAAGCAGGGCTGGTCAACAGCACGCTCAGCCTGCTCGCTATCGGCGCGACGACCTATCTGGCGATCAGGATCGAGAGGCTTGACGCAAGAGCGAGGCTCGCGCAATCCGAGCTTGCGCGGATGTCGCGCCTCATGATCGTGGGCGAACTCGGCACATCCATCGCGCACGAGGTCAGTCAACCGATTACGGCGATAGCTGCCAACGGCAACGCTGCGCTCCGATGGCTTTCGGCAACGCCTGCCGATCAGGATGAGGCGAGGCGCGCGATCGAGCGGATCGTCATGGATGCCGGGCGGGCAGGCGATGTCATCGGCCGCGTCCGCGGACTTGTGGCGCGGTCGGCTCCTTCGCGCGACAGGATCGACCTGATCGAGGCGATTACGGATGTGTTGGAACTCGTTCGCAGCGAGATCCGGAAGAGCCAGATACTTCTTCGCACCGAGCTTGCGAGCGATCTGCCATTGGTCGCCGGCGATCGTGTGCAGGTCCAGCAGGTCATCCTCAACCTGATCATGAATGCAATCGAGGCTCTGACTGAAGTCGACGCAGAGGCGCGTGAACTGCTTGTCAGTGCCGCTGCCGATGAAAGCAAGATCACAGTCAGCGTGCGTGATTCCGGTATTGGCGTGCCGTTGGCGACGCTCGACACGATATTCGACGCCTTTTATACGACCAAACCGAACGGCATGGGAATGGGATTGGCGATCAGTCGGTCGATCATCGAGGCACATGGTGGTACCGTCTATGCGGCGCCGAACTTCCCGCATGGAACCGTTTTCGGCTTCACCTTGCCGTTGGATGCGAAGGTGAGAGGGTAGGGCATGGAAGAGCAGCGATCAGCCGTTTATGTGATCGATGACGATGCGTCCGTGCGAGACGGGCTCGACAGCCTCCTGCGCTCGATCGGCTACGACACGCGTGGTTTTGCCTCGCCGCGTGACTTCCTGTCGCACCCTCGTTCGGTCGGCCCGGCCTGCATTGTCCTCGACGTCCGGATGCCGGATGCGAGCGGCCTCGATTTTCAGGACGAGCTAGCGAAGGCAGGTTATCTGACGCCTATCATTTTCCTTACCGGACACGGCGATGTGCCGATGTCCGTAAGGGCCATGAAGGCCGGCGCGGTGGAGTTTCTCCTGAAGCCGTTCCGCGAGCAGGATCTTCTCGACGCTATCCGGCAAGCTCTCGAAATCGATCGGACTCGCCTTCGGAAGGAAGCCGCGGCCATCGATCTTCAGGAACGTCTTTCGACGCTCACATCACGTGAACGCGAGGTCATGGCGCTTGTTGCGTGCGGCCTTCTGAACAAGCAGATCGCCGCTGAGATCGGCCTGAGCGAGATCACCGTGAAGGTCCATCGTGGTCAAGCCATGCGCAAGATGCGGGCCGACTCCGTGGCCGACCTCATTCGAATGGCCGATAGTCTCGGATTGACCAAAGCAAGTGTCGACCGTCGGGGAAATGGTGTGGCGCCCGGGCAGCGTTAGTCTCGGTCTCTTCGCTAAGCCGGTGGGGCGGTGACGGTGCCCTGATGAAATATCATCTGCCACCTGCCATCGATGCGCTGCCAGATCGAACTGCGCAAGACATGCCGCGGCGGCTTACCATCTTTTAATGGCCGAATGGCTCGATAAGTCACCAGGACTGCATCGGGTGAAATCGATCGAAACGCGTAATCGCAGGCGGTGACCAACGCTGAAGGTTTATCCGCCGTCTCCTCCGCCAGCCGTGCGATGAGCTCGTCTCTATCGTTATAGATCGTTCCCGAACTGCCGAATTCAACGAATCCCTCCGCCAGGAGCGCCGCCACTGCATCCGGCGACTGGCGGATTTCCGGACGATGCAGTTTCTCCTCGAGCATACGAATTTCTTCACGCTCGCGCAGCGGAACTTCCGTGGCCATGGCAGCATCCGTTTCGGTTTGATTTCGGTGTGAAAGCCTCAATTTCAATGTGCATCAGGCCAGCGACTCCAGGATTCTTTCCCGCTCGACCTTGTAGACGTGGTCATAATCGGTCTCCCTGAATTGTTCCAATTCACTGGCGAAAAGCTCGGCTGCATGATGGCCGGCATGTGTCTTTTCGTCTTCTATGACCGCAGCTATCCGGCGAAACAGTTCGGACTCGAAATTGCCTGTGACGTTCAGTGCGCTCGGCCTTGCCAGTCTCGCCCCGCCATCCAAACGGATTGCAGAGACGTAAAACTCATCTTCATAACCGGCGCCCGCCGATGTCAACTCGGCGCGCCCATAGAGCAGCAATCCGGTTTCCCAGCGATCGCAGAGGCGAATGCTCAGCTCATCGAACGAGTATTCGCAGGAGAACACATCGGTGTGCATTGTCATTCTGCTGCCTTCGCGTTTGACATGGAGTCCACACGTCCTATTTTCCTGTTGTCCATCATCACTGTGTCCGCCAGATCCGTCGCAGTAGTGTTGGGCTTACTGGGCATTAACGGCACTTCCTTTCAGCATGCTTCCGGCTTCCAAATCCATGGCCTGTCCGGTTTCGCTGACTTCGTGCAAGGTTTTAACGCTTGCGCGGGCTCATTCCTTTCAGTGCCAATAGGCTCTTAATGAGAAATTGCCATTCAACACGATACATGTCAACATTATTTGTGTTTATTTAGGTCGAGAAAGACACTAAAAGTGTTTGAGGCTTATGACCGCCGACATATCCAGCGAAAGTCACAGATTTGGTGAGCTATGCGAAAGGAGAAAAGGCGGGCTTGCTACTTCCGCGCAATATGTCCGCAGATGCGGCCGATGATCGTCAGCCGCTCCAGTTCGACAGTGAATGTTTCCAGCGCCGGATTGTCCGAAATGATTTTCACCTGGCTCGGATGCGTGAAGGGCACACGCTGGAGACGCTTGATCTGCGGTTCGGAATAGCCGTCGCTAATGGCGTAAACGGTATCGGTCGTCATCTGGTTTTGGGAGAGATCGACGATGACGCGATCGCCTGGCATATATGTAGACTGCATGGAGTCGCCGATCACCTCCATGATGATGGTATGGTTTGGCGAAGCTTTCGCCTCGTTGCGCAAATACCCCGCGGGAATCAGCCATTCCGCAACGATCTTGTGGCCGGCGACATTCCCGGAGCCGACGGGCAGGTTGATGACTTCGCCGACAACGCCGCTGCCGGCACCTAGCTTGACATCCACTTCCGGCGTTGCGCCTGCGATCTGCGGCTGCCAATGCTCGCGGCTGTAGCTGAGCTCATCGTTATCTTCAGCGAATCCTTCATTGTATTGCTCGTCCGGATCGAAGGAGGTGACCATGTTCGGTACCGAGCGGGCCACTTTGCGCGGCCCTTCGCCGGTCAGGAGATAGGCTGCCGTCGTGCCGAATTTCTTGGCATAGCGGTTAGCGATCTCGGCGTTGAATTCGTTTTGGCCGTTCTCGTGCGCCCGGTAGGTGGAAAGGCTCACGCCGAGCGCTTCTGCCGCCTTCGTGGCTGATGGATAATTTGCGGCTTCGCGCGCGGTCTTCAGTCGTTCGCCCATGGATTTTTGCATCAGGTGACACTCGCAAAATTATTAACATAAATCATGTTGACATCGACATTATTATCAACATAATTTGTGTTTATCAAGGAGCCTGCGGTGCAAATCGCCGTGGCCGGTACGCTGGCTTAACCGGCGTGCGATGGAAGATGTGTTTAGGGGTGATGGCATGATCGCGAGCTGGAGGGGCAGGAAATCATATTTGCAGACGGGATATTTCGACCGCTTCTGGGACTGTCCAGGCTGTCATCGGGCTATGTCGATCGCAGAGATCATCGAACTGCATTGCGAAAACTGCGACGCAGCCGTGGAGCCGGCGGAGATGGACGATGCCGAGCCTGCGACACCGGCGCCGAATCCGGAGGAGATGCCATGAGCGAAATGTTACAAGGCTTTCTGGCGTGTATCGGCGCCGCGCTCTTCTTCGCCAGTACGCTGGCGGCGATAAAATCCGTCTTCTGGAGATCAGAATATTCAGGCGATCAGGATGACGCCTGCGGTGCACCTGAGGGTGACCAGATCCATTTCCGGATGACCGGCGACAAAGATGCCGGCGCGGCAAAGCGGACACGCTTCGCGAAACCGAGCTGAAAATCGGCTTCTGCACGAAAAATCAAACCACAGAATCCAACTCACAGACCTGGCCTCGCCGGCCAGAGGAGGTTGCTATGAATGAATTTCAAATCGGAACAGAAGCGGTTACCGGCGGTCATCTCGGCTGGATTCGCAAGGTTCATCGCGCGACGAACGAGATCCTCAAGGATCGAAGCGGCGAACCGATTGTCTTTGCGACGCAGGACGCAGCAAAGGCCGCCGCTGGCGAGGCCATGGTTGCCTATCTGAACACGCCCATGCTGCGCGATGGCGCGAGAGTGGAGGCAATTTCCAAGGCGGAAGCTTTCTTTAAGCCCAAGCCGATCGGCGTTGCGGCCGGGAACATGGCGTGACCGATATGCCGCGGTGGAACAAGCATACATTTTCTTGCGAAAGGAGCCGCAGGATCGATGACCAAGGGCAAGCTTGATCTTCTTCTCGATGGCCTCGGCATCAAGCTCGTTCCGGTCCATCGCCGCCGCGCACCGGCCCAGAGCCATGCTCGCGGGACCAGGCAGGAAATCCGGGGGCGACATGGCGACGGACATCTGGTCTTCGTTCTGCGCTGCATCCGTCAAACCGGAAATAATCGCGACGAGCTTTGGTCGGATACGATCGGAGCAGTCTCCGATGTTCTTATGCAGCGTCAGGATTGGGCGCTGCAGCGTCCGGGCGACCTGCTTGACGCCTTCGACGACATCGCACTTGCTTCGCTGCGCTTGGATGCCGTGGCGAGGCGGCCTTGGCCGGTTCGCGCGACGCTGCGAACCCTAATCTATTGGGAATTGGAGAGACGACTTGATGCACCGACCCGCCTCGCAGTTTGACGATCTATCCCATCATGCGGCTGAGATCGCCGATTTGAGCCTGATCGTTCGTGCTCGCTTCATCGAGGCGGCCGATACGATGGTTCACCTCGATGTCCGCGGCGTTCGCCCGGACAGAATGCGCACGCTCTGGCCGGATGTCCTGCCCGAGTCGATGGATCATGCCGATCTCCGCATCCGTTATCGCCCGAGCGCTGCCGCCATCAGTCGGGCCGAAGAGGTGTTGCAGGATTGGCTGCGGATCCACGTCCGGGACGAGGAGCGCCGCATCCTGCTTTCGCGCTGGTCCGTTTGCCTTGCTGCACCTCGCGTCGCCGGATCTTTTCGGGATTTCTGCGCCCGAACCGGGCGTGTGCGGCGCACCGCGGAGCGGCGCATTCAGAGCGAATTTCAGAATGTCGCCGGCGCACTTCTCGCCACTTCGCCGATATTGCAGGAGCCTGACTGGTCGCGCATATCGCCGATGATGCCGAATTCGGCCGGCGGTTGCGAGCGGGTTAAACCGCCGATGACCAAACATGCAACGCATTGGTTGCCGGATGACGCCCGGCCGGTGTTCGATGCGGCCAGCCCTGAACTTGCAGAGCTTGCCAAGCGGCTTGAGCGCGGAAATCGCCGGCGTGCCAAGATGAAGGTCTAGATCGCGACGGCATTTCCGGTCCGAATCCGTATTTGCCGCTGTGGTCGACCTTGATCGTTTTTCACCTTATGGTGACATGCTGCTTTCGAATGCAAAGACGCCGCTTAGCCGAGGGCTTGCGGCGTTCTCGCCAAAATCCGGCACGGCATATTCTGCCAGAATCCGAAGTCGCGATGCCGGCAGGTGAGCGCGCCACGGGTCGCCGATTAGAACCACTGTGCCTTTTGCCAGACAGCGATCCAGAAATGCGGTGACGCGTTTTGCGAGGGCCGCTTCATAGAAGAGATCACCGATACAGACGACATCGACGGCGGGAGGTTCGCCTCTTGTCAAATCTGCGAGGACGGGCTGGACAGCCACGTCATTCAGAGCCGCATTGAGCCCGATGGCTGCGATGGCATAGGGATCGATATCAGCGGCATACACGTCTGCCGCTCCGGCCTTTGCGGCTGCAATGCCCACAATTCCTGAGCCAGCACCGAGGTCGAGCACGCGGCAACCGGCGACGGTTTCTGGCCTATTCAGAAGATAGCGTGCTAGTACCAACCCTCCACCCCAGTAATGTGCCCAATAGGGGGAGCCGAATTGCGGATCCCGCTCTGCGAGATGTCGCAAACCACTATGCGGGCCTGCCTTGTGCAGCCGAATCTCGGGAATGCCGGGAACGGGCAGAATCGGAAGATTGGTGGTGATGAACTGCCGTGCCCCGTCGAGGCCTGGGCCGCTTTCCAAGTTGTGGCTCAATGCTTCCTCTTGCTTCGCCTCTTGGGAACTATCATCAGATAGTCGCCGGCGAGAATATTGATCAATTCGTCGGACTGCGGAGCGGGATATTCTCAAGGGATTTCAAATAATTATCCATTGTCTTCGTCAAGATTCGTCAATCCTTGCAGAGCCGTTATCCTTCAAGGGTGTCGCCAACAGCGCCGAATTGGGGTATTGGTTTTGACATGATGAGAACAGTTGCAGCGACGCACTGTTGACCGCAAGCGATGTTTTAAACCGCTTGTTTCCTTTCAAGGCTCCATCGGAATTTCAAGCATGTCCAATGCCGACAAGCCGGTCGTGCAGCGAAAGCCGCGCGCGCGCCGGCGCAAAGCCGTTCCGGCCGGCGATACGCCGCTCGATTATATGTTGAAGGTGATGCGTGATAATGAGGCGGATCAGAAGCGACGCGATGAAATGGCGAAGATCGCAGCATCCTATGTTCACCAGAAGCCAAGCGAGCGCCCAGGAGCTGGGGCCAAGGGAAACCGGGCTTTCACGATCGATTTAACCAATGCCACGGATGAGCAGCTTGCGACACTCGAATCCCTCTTCGGTCCGCTTGCCGGATCCGGTGACGATGATGGCGGCGATCCAAGAGGAGAAAGCGAAGCGGACAGTTGAGCGTGAGCGGGCTCGGCGTAAGAGACAGATCGCCGCGGATGCCGAGCGGATTCGCGCCAATTGCCAGTCGCTGGCCGGCTTCGTCCGAGAAGCCTGGCATGTCGTCGAGCCATCTGCGGACTATGTCCATGGCTGGCACATTGACGCGATCTGCCGGCATCTTGAAGCAGTCACTTCAGGCGAGATCACGCGGCTGCTGATCAATGTGCCGCCGGGCACGATGAAGTCGCTTCTCTGCGGCGTCTTCTGGCCGGCATGGGAATGGGGACCGAAAGACAAACCACAACTGCGCTATCTCGGCGCGTCCTATTCGGAACATTACGCCAAGCGTGACAACAGACGCATGCGCGATCTGGTTGCCTCGGAATGGTATCAGGCGCTGTGGGGGGACCGGGTCAAGCTGACGAGAACCGGCGAGATGGCCTTTGCCAATACCCGCACGGGATCGCGCCAGGGCGTGCCGTTTTCAAGGCTGACCGGAGGTCGCGGTGATCGGGTCATCATCGATGATCCTCATTCAGTCGATGGTGCGGAATCCGAAGCGGAGCGTCTGTCGACGGTTCGGACATTTCGCGAGTCCGTGCCGACGCGGCTCAACGACCCCCAGCGTTCGGCCATCGTCGTGGTGATGCAGCGATTGCATGAGGCGGATGTGTCCGGCACCATTCTGGCGCTTGGGCTCGGTTACGAGCATCTGATGCTGCCCATGGAGTTCGAGCCGGAGCGCTGTTGTCGCACATCGATCGGGTTTGTCGATCCGAGGATGGAAGAGGGCGAACTGCTCTTTCCGCAGCGCTTTCCGCGTGCGGTGGTGGAACGTGACAAGATACCGCTCGGATCCTATGCGGTTGCCGGTCAGTTTCAGCAGCGACCTTCACCGCGCTCAGGCGGGTTGTTTCAACGCGGCGATTTCGAAATCGTCGAGGCGGTGCCTGCCGGCGCGAAACGCTGCCGCGCCTGGGATTTCGCTGCCTCAAAGGAGCGTCCCGGCCGTCAGCCGGACTGGACCGTCGGTCTGCGCATGGCATGGGCTGACGGCGTCTTCTACGTCGAGACTATCGCCCGCGGACGATGGTCGGCCGCCGAGGTGGAACGCAATCTGAAAAACATGGCGTCGCAGGATGGGCCGACGGTGATGATCCGCATGCCGCAAGATCCGGGTGCGGCCGGCAAGGCGGACGCGGAAACGAAGATCAAGCTGCTGGCCGGCTTTCCGATCAGAGTTTTGTCCGCGACCGGTGACAAAGCGACGCGCGCCAAGCCGGCGTCGGCTCAGGCGGAAGCGGGGAACGTCAAGCTGTTGCGTGGAGACTGGAACGAAGCATTTCTGGACGAGATCTGCGCCTTTCCGAACGGGCAGTTTGATGACCAGGTCGATGCCTTTGCAGACGCTCTGAACGAGCTCGCGCTGAGCTCTTCCTTCAGCTTCACGAATTTCTAGGCTCGCTGGCGCGGGTCTTTCATCACATTGATATCAAAGGACAATCCATGGGGCAGATATTCTCGATGGTTCGTGACGGATTGGTGAGCCTTGCATCCCGCATGGGCACCGAAAGAGACAAGGCGGCTTCGGTCTTCTATGCGCAGCCGATCCTGACAGACGAGCAGATTATCGCGGCCTATCGTGGCTCCTGGCTGCCGCGAAAGATCATCGACATCCCGGCACTGGATAGCTGCCGGAAGTGGCGAAACTGGCAGGCCACGGGCGACCAGATCGGATTGATCGAAGCGGAGGAGCGCCGGCTCAATCTGCGCGGCAAGGTGCTTGAAGCGTCCACGAAAGCGCGTCTGTTCGGTGGCGCTGCCTTGTTCATCGGTACCGATGAATCCGATCCGGCACTGCCGCTCGACATGGAGGCAGTTGGAAAAGGCGGCCTCAAGCATCTGACCGTGCTGACACGCCACCAGCTTGCAGCCGGTGACATGGATGGCGATCCGGCGTCCGAGTGGTACGGCAAACCGAAATTCTACACGCTAACCGGCGCCAACGGGACGCAGGTGGTTATCCATCCGTCGCGACTGGTCATTTTCAGAGGTGTCATGACGCCAAATGAAGAGTTCGGCGGCATGGGCAATCATGCTTGGGGCGAAAGCGTGCTGGCCGCGACATTCGACGCGATCAAGAATGCGGATAGCACAGCGGCCAATATCGCCAGCCTCGTCTTCGAAGCGAAGATCGATATCATCAGGGTGCCGCAGTTCTCTGCCAATATCGGCAATCAGGCCTATGAGGACGCCGTGTTGCGCCGCTATACGCTCGCCAATGCCATCAAGGGTGTCAACGGAACGCTGATCCTCGATGCTGAGGAGGAATACGACAGCAAGGGTGCGCCGCTCTCCGGTCTTACCGACATTCTGATGGCTTTCATGCAGATCGTTGCTGGTGCCGCTGATATTCCGGTGACACGCTTGCTGGGCCAATCGCCCGCCGGCCTGAATGCCACCGGCGCTGCCGACATGAAGAACTATCACGACCGGATCCAGGCAATCCAGGAGCTTGACTATACGCCCGCAATGGCGCGGCTCGACGAATGCCTTATTCGTTCTGCCACCGGTGCCCGCGATCCGGCGATCTATTCCAGCTGGGCGCCCTTGGAGCAGATGAGCGAGAAGGAGCGGGCCGATATCTTCAAGACGAAGGCAGAAGCGGCGCGAGCCTTGTTTGGCTCAACTGCCGGCGGGGAGATTATCGCGCGACAGGCGCTCTCCGAAGCGCTGGTGAATGCTTTCGTCGAGGATGGATCGCTGCCCGGATTGGAGGCGGCCATGAAGGCATCCGACCAATCGGAACATGCCGCCCAGCCCAAACTGGCTTCTGACCCGATCGAAGAACGCAACGTCCTGTCGATGTAACCGCCCATGCATCCGGCTTTGTCATAGCCAGAAACTCCTATTCTAAACTCCATTAGGCTCCGACCAGGAGAAATCCCAACATGAATTTCACAGACACTGTCACCGTCGCGGGAACGCGGCGGACCGGAGACGGCTACCTTGTTGCCGACGCCCGGATCGCCCGCACAGGCATTCAAAGCTATAGCGGTGCTGAAATGGGCCGGCCCGAGATGCACGCCGTGCGGATCTATCGGCCGGGCACGGAAGTCTTTTCCGACGATACGCTGAAAAGTGCCGCTCACCGGCCGGTGACAAACGAACATCCGCCGGAAATGGTCACGTCGGAGAACTGGAAGAAATACTCTGTCGGCCAGACCGGTGACGAGATCGCCGGCGAGGGCATCTTCCTCCGCGTGCCGCTGATGGTCAGCGACGAAGCGGCCATTCAGGACATCGAAAGCGGCAAGCAGGAGCTTTCGGCCGGCTACGTCTGCGACGTCGACTTTACCGCGGGCGTAACGCCTGCAGGCGAAGCGTATGACGCCATTCAGCGAAATATTCGCATCAACCATATCGCCATTGTGCGCCGTGGCCGAGCGGGCTCGAAAGTCCGCATCGGCGATGCAGCCGCACCGTGGGGCTGCTCTCCTCTCGCAGCCCCACGTTCGATTTCCGATCATCATCAGAGCAAGGAAGGAATGATGCCCACGAAGACAATGACGATCGACGGCATCGACATCGAGGTCAGCGATCAGGCCGCGGAGATCATCACGACATTGCAGCAACGACTTGCGGATGCGGAGGTTGCGCACCAGAAGGCCATCGCCGTTCGCGATGCGGAACTCGATGGGCTCAAATCCGCACTTCCAAGCGATGCTGAAATCGATCGGAAGGCCGAGACGCGCGCCGACTTGATCGGCCTTGCCAAGACGATTGCCGGCAATATCAAGACATCCGGCCTCACCGATGCGGCGATCCGCAAGGCTGTCGTTATCGCCAAGGCAGGCGAGGGCGCGGTGCAGGGCCGATCGGATGCCTATATCGACGCGCGTTTCGACATGCTGGCCGAGGGGCTGCGCGAAAAGCCGGATCTGTTTGCCGATGCGGTCAAGGGCGGCATCAACTCGACGCAGACGTCCATGTCCTCAGCCTTCACTGCCTATGCCGCCATGGTTCGCGACCTCCAGTCCGCGCATCTGGCCGCCAACCCCACCTAACCAGGTCAACGAAAAGGAGACGCTTCAATGGCGACTTATCAGACCACCTATGGAAACGCTCCTCGGAAGGGCCTGCATGGGCAGATCGCTTCGGAGGAACAGGCCAACAAGATCAGCCGTACGGTGGAGAATGCCGCCGGAATCAAGTTCGGCCAGCCCGTCCAGCGCGGCCTCGCCGACCACGGTGTGGCGCCTTACGCCGCCGGCGGCAAATTCCTCGGCATTGCCGTGCTGACGCCGACCGTGCTGCCGGATGTAGCACCAGCCGGCGGCTTTGCGCAGTTCGTCACGGGCGCATTCCTGACCTCCGGTCAGATGTACGTGCGGGCAGGCGGCGCCGTCGCCGATGGTGACGCTGTCTACTACAGCTCCGCTGCCGACGCCTATGTCAACGCAGCCGGCACCGGCATCGTCGGCCCCATCCCCGATTGTTTCTTCGACACGAGCGGCAGCAACGGCGACATCGTCGAAATCTCGCTCAAGCACAGGAGCGCCTAATCCATGAACCAATTCGTTCGACAGCATTTCGCGGACGCCCAGGCGGCCTATTCCTTCGTTATTGCGCAGGGTCGCAATATCGAGACCCGTATCTACCAGCGGCGCTATCCGACCCTCAACTATGGCCTCCATGTTCCTGTCGTCACTGAAGGTAACGAATGGGCTGCCGGCACGACCTTCTTTACGGTCGACAGCGCCGGCGAGGCGAAGTTCCTCTCCGCCGCCGGCACGGACATGCCGTTCAACCAGTCAACGCGCGACAGCGCCAGCCACGACTTCGCGATGCTTGGCTCGGGCTGGGAATGGAATCTCGAGGAGGTCAACCAGGCCGCGCTCTACAATCTCGATCTCAACGCATCCCACGCCATTTTCGCCGCCGATAAGATCGAGCGCCTGCTGAATTCCGTCGCCATGATCGGCTCGACGGAAAAGGGCTGGACCGGTTTCGTCAACGATCCGAACGTCTCGCGTGTCGATGTCGCTGCCGATGGCACAAGCGGCTCGACGCACTGGTCTGCCAAGACGGCCGACCAGATCTTGCGCGACGTCAACGATCTTATCGGCGGCGTGCGGAAGAGAACGGGCGAGGTCGAGTGGGTCGACAGCCTGCGTCTGCCGCCCGAAGCCTTCCGCCTGATCGCCGCCAAACGGCTTGCCGATGGCGACGGCTACATCACCGTGCTGGAGTTCCTGCGGCGCGGCAATGTTTACACCGCCGAGACCGGGCAGCCGCTGGACATCCAGCCGCTGCGTGAGTTGGCCACAGCATCGCAGGATGGCGGCGGCCGCATGGTGGTCTATCGCCGTGATCCTGAGGTACTGCGTTTCCATCTGCCGATGCCGCGCCGCGTGCTGCAGCCGCGCCAGAAGTCGATCATGAGCTTCGAAACCGGCATCATCGCCCGCACCGGCGGCACCGAGGTGCGTCTGCCGGCCGCCATGGCCTATGGCGACGAGATCACGGCTGCGGCCTGACGCTGATTGCCCTCTTTCCGCCTCGCGCGGGGAGAGGGCGTCTGTCTTCTCAACGATCGATACGGAGCTTTCATGTCCGCATCCTTTTACGGCACGCTCGCTGCCGCCGATGCCTATTTCGCCGATCGTGCCAATGCCGGCTGGGCGCTGGCCAGCGATGGCGATCGCCTGGCGGCGCTGGTGCGCGGATCGCAGGTGGTCGACAGCCTTTACGAGCCCAAATTCAGCGGGCGGCGAACCGGGGGCTATGACCAAGCCTTGTCCTGGCCTCGCAGCGAGGCGACGACGGTGAATGGTGAAGTGATCGCTGACGATGCATTGCCGCTGGCCGTGACTTATGCGGCCTATGAAGCGGCGGCGCTCGAGCTTTCGGAACCCGGCAGCCTGACGCCTGTCATCGTTGCGGCCCGCACGGTGAAGCGCGAGAAGGTGGGGCCGCTTGAGACGGAATATGCCGTTGCCGATACGAGCGACGACATGATCGCCGCCGCAAAGCCGGTGCTGACCATGCTTGACGGGCTTCTCTACCCACTCCTGCGCCCGGTACTCCCCGGCATTCTGGTGGTGTGATGGCCGCTTTCGATTACGACAGAGCACGCGCGACGGCCGAGCGTTTGATCGCAAAATTCGGCCAGAAGGGCAGCGTGCGGCGTATCAGGAGTGCCGGTCCGGATTACGATCCGGTGCAGACGAGCGAAGACTTTCTCTGTTCCTTCGTCGATCTCGACCAGAGCCAGGCGCATATCGCCGACACGCTGATCCAGCGCGGGGATCGCATGGTCTATCTCTCGACCGAGGGGCTTTCGATCACGCCGATATTGGCCGACAAGGTGCTGATCGGCGGCGCCGAGCATGCGATCGTCGATATCCAGCCGCTGTCGCCGGGTGGGACGGTCGTCTTCTGGCAGATGCAGGTGCGGCGATGACGGCGCTCGTGCGTTTCAAGACCATCCTGACGCTTTGGCTGCTGTCACGAGTGATCCTGCTGCTCAATCGGGTTTCACCGTTGCCGGGAATTGAGAGGAGTGGCGGAGCGAAGGCCGAATCCCAAACCGCCAGACCTGCGGTTCGCGCCCGCTACGGTCATCTCACCCTTTTGAATTTCGAGCGGCGTGGCTCTTCACCGGGCGACGCCGCCGATGATCCATAACGCTATCAAGGGGCAATCGACATGGCTTCCTCCAATTTCTCCGCCGATATCGCCGCCTGGGCCGAGCGGACCAAGAGGCGCATGGAAGAGGTGGCGAACCTCTCCGCGCAGCGGCTGGCCGGGGCGATCGTCGAGGCAACGCCTGTGGCCTCCTGCGAACTTGTCAATTCCTTCCGGGTCTCCGCCCCGCCACGGCAAAGCAGGGACGCGGAGGGATCCAATGAAGGCCAGCCGGTCGATCTGGCCGGCCTCGGCGTGCCATTAGGCGGGATGATCCATATGGGGTTCACCGCGCCGCACGCCGCTGCCGTCGAATACGGCAAGGATGGGCAGGCGGGGCAGGGCATGGTGCGGCTTGCGGCGCGCCAATGGCCTGACATCGTCGAGCGCGCCGCACGCGACTCGGCGGACTGATCTCTCTAAATTTCAACATCATAGACATGGGTGACGCATGGCGACGGGGACGGACGCTCTCATTCTGGCTGCGCTGCTGGATCATCTGGCGGCGCTCCAATTCCAGCCGCCATTGCCGGTGGCGCAGCCGGGCATTGCCTTCCCCCCGGCGGGGCAAGAAAAGCCGGATAACTATCTGGCCGTCAGCTACCTGCCCAACCGTCCCCGGCAGGTGACGCTCGGCGATGATCCGCAGCAGAAGCTCGGGCTTCTGCAGGTTTCCGTCTATTGGAAGGCCGGCGGCGGGCTGATCAAGCCACTCGATGCCGCCGGCCAGGTCATCGATCATTTCAACAACAAGACGCTGTTCGCCTCTGGCGTGAAGATCACGATCAGCGGCGAGCCGTGGGCCGCAGGCCCGATCCAAGAGGATGACCGGGTGCAGATACCGGTCACCATTCCCTACACCGCCTTTGAACCGGAGACATGATCCATGGCGAACAAAAGCACGAAGAAGGGCTCGAAAGTCTACGTATGCGAGACGCCCCAGAATACCGACCTGACGGCCAGCGCCTATGCCGCGCTGACCTGGGTGCAGGTGGGGAAGGTCGGCAAGGTCGGCGATTTCGGCTCGGAATCCACCATCAACAACTACAATACGCTGGATGAGCCGGTGCAGCAGAAGCAGAAGGGCGTTTCCAACGCCGGCGATCCGGAGCTCGAAGTCGCCTCCATCGCCGACGATCCCGGCCAGGACATCCTGCGCGTCTTCGGCGATCCGCTTAACATCAACAACATGGCGATCAAGGTCGAGCGCAACGACGCGCCGCAGGGCAAGACCAACACGGTGTTCTATTCGCGCGGCGTCGTTTCCGGCCCGCTCTATCCCGGCGGCGGCTCCGATGATTTCGATCTGGAGAAGTTCAAGGTCGGCCTCAACCAGCTGCCGATCCGCGTCGATCCCGTCTCCACGCCGTAAGCGCGATCTTACGGAATCTTGCCCGCGTCGCTCTCCTGCGGCGCGCGGCTACCTTCACATGTCCCAACCGATAAGGTGTTTCCTTGGATATCTCCAGTCTCGTCAATTCCGAAGATCTCTTCGAGCTGCAGCTCCTGCATCCGGCCACCGAGGAGCCGCTCGGCATTTCCTTCATGATCCGCTCGGCCGAGAGCAACGAGGTGAAGAAGATCGTTCGCCAGCATAGCGATCGTTTCCTCGCCAGCCGCAAGAAGAAGCTGACCACCAGCAAGGTCGAGGCCGAATATCTCGACAAGGCCGCCGCCGCCATCGCTTCCTGGAGTTGGGACGAGCAGCAGTGGAAGGGCGAGCAGCCGGCGCTCTCCTTCGAGAAGGCTCGTGAAGTGGTCGAGGAAGCCGGCTGGATCTACGATCAGGTGGCCGCCGCCTCGGAGGACCGCGCAAATTTTATGAAGAGCTTGCCGAAGGGCTTTCAGAAGCCGTAGGGGTCGTTGCGCGCTATGATTGCGTGCGCGATACAAACGGCGAGACCCGGCGCGAGCGCAACGAGGCCTTCGAGCTTTTAAGCCCGGAGGCCGAGGTGCCGGAGGCCGGCCATGCGCTCTGGGACTGGTTCTGGGACCTGCGCTCGACGCAGGCTTCCGGATTTTCCGGCCCGGCGCCGCTCTCACACCAGGAAATGCTGGGCTGGCTGCAGCTGACCGGCAACCTCCTGCGCCGCGAGGACATCGCCGTGCTGAAGGCGATGGACGGGCGCTATTGCCAAGCGGTGGAGGAGGAGACAGAGGCGATCAGGGCGCGGGAGGCGGGGTGAGGTGCGCAGTTGCTCCATTATAAATGGATCTAGTTTGGCTTTATTTTGCTGAAACTCCACTCAAGTTCATTTAGCCCATCGACCGACGTATTAACTTCCCAACTGAGAGGCGCATCGCTCCTCTTGCCGACATACACGCATTTTGCGGCGTGCCTCACCGGCTCTTGAAGATCATTGAGCGTCTCATAAACTATCGATGCGCTGAAAAAAGAAGATCTTGAGATGCCACTATCAAACGCCTTCAGCTCGGTTTGGATCCATGCATCGTCTATAGCTAGCGGGTAGCCCGACGCTCTGGATCGCTGTTGTCTCGTGACGAGATAGCTTTCAAGCAATTTTCTATCTAATTCTAATTCGTCGAGTTCGGAAACCTTTATGCGTTTATATTCCGACGACGAGGGTAGGCGTTCTTTGAGAACTGTTTCGCAGGCCGTGACAAGTTTCGAATCAAACAAGTCGCAGCTGTTTAAGAACAATGCGCTAGCCACCAGGCACATAGTACTCGCTATAGGCTTCGTTCGGTGAAGATGCATTATAATTCCGCTGGGTGGTGCTTTTTGACAAAATGTCGACCGCGTCGGGATGACGCTGCGGCGCGACAATGATGAGCCATGAAATGGCGACGAGGCGCATAGTCATCATCGCAAAAGAAGGTTTGCGCCCGCCCGTTGCCGCGTTGGGTGACGTGATGTGGAATATCAGGGGCGACGATGCGAGCGAGACGGGCCATTGGTTGCTTTGGTCAGATCTGAAATCTATTGAGTGCACTGTCACCGTAATTTCGGATTGCTACCCCAAAGCTATTGGGTGCGTCATATTTGATGAAAATATTGATTTGCGCGGGCTTCACTTTGCGAAGAAATCGCAGCCGCTTAAAAGTGGCAGCAAAAACGACATGGCCACAACATTTGAAATTAGCTTCATGGAATCCCCCGAGTACCCCCAACGGTTGATTTTGCCATCTACTCAAAAGGCATGCCAGTGACCCATGCTGCAACTTTCGATTTATTCTCATATTAACGCTGCTTGTTCCGCCATTCCATCTCGGTATCGCCATCGATACTCACGACGAACTCGTTAACCGTCGAATCGCCCCCAAATGCACTTGCGTATTCGCACCTGGAGACGCCACGAATTGGTGTACCGTAGGCGTTTGGTGCGTCGTAACTTATCTGAAGAACATACCGCATAGGCTTTGCCGCACCGCTGTCAAAATCGTCCATCGTGACTGCCTGGAGCGCAGGAGAACCTTTGCTGCCGAAGAGGTGTTTGTACTCTGCGCGGCCAATGGCTTCCTCCGACCGCGTGATTTCGATCCGTTTGTATTCGGACGGTGACCGAAGCCTATTCTTGAGGACACTTTCACATACTGTGACGATCTTGGCGTCAAAGAGATCA
Organism: Rhizobium sp. SG570; assembly: GCF_012275345.1. Lineage (NCBI taxonomy): Bacteria > Pseudomonadati > Pseudomonadota > Alphaproteobacteria > Hyphomicrobiales > Rhizobiaceae > Rhizobium > Rhizobium sp. SG570. The sequence goes on from NZ_JAAZQI010000016.1 coordinate 108,873, forward strand.
CAGCTAGCCAACAGCGATAGCAAAAGAGCCACGCCGGCCAATCTCCACAATCTAATCACGAAATCCCCCATTCAAAGCGCAGGGTTGTATTTCGCATGGTTTTGAAAGGGATACCAGTGGCAGATGTTGCGATATTGATTACCGAACCGGTCGCAAACTGTCAGTTAACGACGAGCGGCTATTCGGAATTTTGATATTGACAGATCTAACTGTCTTTGGGCCGCTTGCAACTCTTGGAGGCAACGCTCTGCCGCTCTTGCGGGAAGCTTCTTCTGCTCACGACGAAAATTCTTCATTTGTTCGTCGACAATATTCGCCGCTCTATCTCGTGAATTGCGAATAGCTTGGGGATTATCCATCGGGCCTAGAGAGGAAAATGCTTGTACTGTTCTTTCCCGCGCAAGATCATAAAAAGAGGCGCCGATGGCGTCTTGGCAAATATACGCAACACCCAAGTAAATTATGCCCTGCGTACCAACCTCCTCAGCTGCTTTGCTTGCTGCTGTTCGGTCAGCGTCCTCCGCATAGACACTACTCGCGACCATGAATGCCGCTATAAATAAAAACACGCGCATAAAATACCCCCGGTTGAATCAACCATAAGACGATAGCGTACAATTCAAACAAAAGGAAAGCCTGTGACGGACGTTGCTACGTTAAGTCTTGTGGTTGCTATTTCTAGCGTTTCCCAAGCGATTGTCGAAGTTGACAATCTGTCCGGAGCCTCGAAACGAGCGCAGGGAATTACGGTGACAGTGCACTAATTCCCAACGACGACCTTGGCTTTGCGGCCGCGAGGAGCCGGCTTGAGGGTGGCATCGGTGAGGTCTTCGAGCCGGTCTAAAAAGTCGGTGTTGCCGATGGGGCGGCCGATGCTTTCTGCTCGGCGAAGCGCAGCAAACGCCATCTCTTCTTCTCCGGCAGTGAGGAGGGCGGCGAAATCGGGAAAGCGAGCGCGAACCGGTGCTGTGGTCGTGACGCCGTCATCCTCAATCAGTCCAAGTTGGGCCGCGACACTCGACCATCGCCAATCGGCAGCCCCGCCGACTTGAGCCCTAACCCCGGAAAATTCCAGCGCCCGCTGGCCCAAATTCGGGGAGCACTTCAATAAGTGGAAAATTCCAGGTCTGAATGGCCTAATTTAACGGGGGCACGTCAATCGTAATTCTCCACGTAGTTTAGTGTGATTCAATGGATGAGCCATCTGAAAATATCGCGAAACCAACCCTGATAAGGTGCAATTGGTCTCTGGGATATTTGCTTCTTCTCAGGAGAAAGAGCTGCTTCGGATTGAATGATGCGGTATAAATCGGAGGAATCTGCCTTAAGTAGAGATATGTCTCCTGCCGCCATATCAGATGTCTTTCCGTCGTTAGAGTAATATTCGCATTCTACTAACGTATTTAATGGTTTATTTTCATCGTCTGCCGCGTTGAATTTTATAATTGCACCATAGATCGTCGGATTTAAGGAGCCATTGTCGAAAGATTTAAGAGATTCAAGCTGAAAACCCTTAATATCCTGCTTTATGTTGGCAAGTCTATCGGCACTTAAATTTTTGAAGTCATAATCAAGACGAGAATACGTGCGCGCGTAGCGATCCTCAAGTTCAGATCTGGTCAGCGGCTTTTCTGATAGAATGTAGCCGTCGCGCTTATAACTCGATGGCCTTATGAGATAGTTTTTCAGATTTGCCTCACAAGCCTTTACGATTGGCGGATCAAAGACGCCAAAGCTGTAGAGTAACAACAACGCGGCAAGCACCGCAATCACGCCTGAAATTAGCTTCATCTAAACTCTCGTAGCTAGCTCAGTCGCATTTTTTGCATGAAATCCAAAATGTGATCCAGTGATAGATACTGCAACTCTCGATATATTCTCGCTTTGAAGTAGGCAGCCAATGTGTTCAGCCGCAGATCTATGGATTTCTAGGCTGCGTAAAATCGATATAGTTCTTTTGTGCGGTCTGCAGGTCGTGGTTTACGGTTGAAATATTCCACACGCATCCCTCGATATCCTCCTTCCGGCCAGGTTTCTTTTCGCTCTCGATAAACTTTTCAAGTCTGTTGACTCGTTGTGCCGCCATTTCCGGTGACAAGCCGATTTGCTGAAAAGCCTTCTCGGCATACGTCCGAATTGCGTTGTAATATGTCGTGCCAAGCACATCTCGGCATTGATAAGCAATCACGAAACTCACGTTCACACCATCGATGACTTTACCGGTCAGCTGAAGACGCTTGTGCTCGTCGTCAGCTAAAACTTGCGTGGCGATTGTGCATACGAAGAATGCAGCCATAAGTAGTTGAGGCTTCATTGTCGCTACCGCTCTTATTAACGCTGTGTTTCTAACCAGTCCGCGTTCGTTTTGCCGTCAACCATTACGTAGAGACGGTCCGCTCTGGAGGTGTCTTCATTGTCGGTTGGATACTGACATCTGGAGGTGCCGCGAATTGGTGTGCCATAAGCGTTAGGAGCATCGTAAGTTATAAGAACCTCAAACATCAGAGGTTTTACACGGCCTTGGTCAAAATCCTTCATCCTGGCTCCCTGGATGAGTGGTCCATATTCGTCTCCCGCCAAATAGCGTTGGTAGTCGGCGCGGTTGAGAGGCTCGTTGGATTCTTTGATTTCGACCCGCTTGTATCCTGCCGGTGCTAAAAGTCTCAATTTCAAAACTTCTTCGCACACGGTCACCAATTTCGATTCAGAAGAGCTACAGCCGCCAATGGCTGGCAGCAAAAAAGCCACGCTGACCAATCTCCACAATCTAATCACGAAATCCCCCGTTCAAAGCGCAGGGTTGTATTTCGCATGTTTTGAAAAGGTACGCTAGTGACAGATGTTGCAACTTTGGGTGTGAAATTCACAATCGTTGGTGCCGATCAGGTCGCCACGGGGATGAATCGTGTTGCCGTTGCGGCCAACAAAGTGGAGTCGGAAATTGGGGCCGCGGCGCGCGCGACTGGCACGTTAGGTGGCAAGGCGGAATTACGGTGACAGTGCACTAATTCCCAACGACGACCTTGGCTTTGCGACCGCGAGGAGCCGGCTTGAGGGTGGCGTCGGTGAGGTCTTCGAGCCGGTCTAAAAAGTCGGTGTTGCCGATGGGGCGGCCGATGCTTTCTGCTCGGCGAAGCGCGGTAAACGCCATCTCTTCTTCTCCGGCAATGAGGAGGGCGGCGAAATCGGGAAAGCGAGCGCGAACCGGTGCTGTGGTCGTGACGCCGTCATCCTCAATCAGTCCAAGTTGGGCCGCGACACTCGACCATCGCCAATCGGCAGCCCGCTCGACAAGGCGAGCGCGCACCGGATTGAGGGCGACGTAGCGGAGCGCTGCCGCCAGATGCTCTTCATCCATGGCGACACAACCGAAGCGGCCCTGCCAGAAATGGCCGGTCCGGCGTAGCCTTGCATGGATATGGCCGGCATAGGTGCGATGAACGCGAGATAGTGCGCGGCGAATACCGTCAGCATCCGCTGGAATAAGGATGAGGTGAACATGATTGGGCATCAACACCCAGCCCCAGACTTCTACGCCGGCGGCACTACAATGATGAGCGAGGAGATCGCGATAGAGCGCATAGTCATCATCGCAAAAGAAGGTTTGTGCCCGCCCGTTGCCGCGTTGGGTAACATGATGTGGGATATCAGGGATGACGATACGAGCGAGGCGGGCCATCGATTGCGTTGGTCAGATCTGAAAGCTTATTGAGTGCACTGTCACCGTAATTCACGCCGTAAGCGCCATCTTACGAAATCTTGCGCGCGTCGCTCTTCCGCGGCGCGCGGCCACTTTCAAATGTCCCAACCGATAGGGTGTTTCCTTGGATATCTCCAGTCTCGTCAATTCCGAAGATCTCTTCGAGCTGCAGCTCCTGCATCCGGCCACCGAGGAGCCGCTCGGCATCTCCTTCATGATCCGCTCGGCCGAAAGCAACGAGGTGAAGAAGATCGTTCGCCAGCATAGCGACCGCTTCCTCGCCAGTTGCAAGAAGAAGCTGACCACCAGCAAGGTCGAGGCCGAATATCTCGATAAGGCAGCCGCCGCCATCGCCTCCTGGAAATGGGGCGAGCAGCAGTGGAAGGGCGAGCAGCCCGCGCTCTCCTTCGAGAAGGCCCGCGAAGTCGTCGAGGAAGCCGGCTGGATCTACGATCAGGTGGCCGGCGCCTCGGAGGACCGCGCAAATTTTATGAAGAGCTTGCCGAAGGGCTTTCAGAAGCCGTAGGGGTCGTTGCGCGCTATGATTGCGTGCGCGATACAAACGGCGAGACCCGGCGCGAGCGCAACGAGGCCTTCGAGCTTTTAAGCCCGGAGGCCGAGGTGCCGGAGGCCGGCCATGCGCTCTGGGACTGGTTCTGGGACCTGCGCTCGACGCAGGCCCCCGGCTTTTCCGGCCCGGCGCCGCTCTCACACCAGGAAATGCTGGGCTGGCTGCAGCTGACCGGCAACCTCCTGCGCCGCGAGGACATCGCCGTGCTGAAGGCCATGGACGCGCGCTATTGCCAAGCGGTGGAGGAGGAGACAGAGGCGATTAGGGCGCGGGAGGCGGGGTAGGTTTTAGGAAGCGACTTCAAATGCATCAACCAAAGAGCCACCTGAATGTATCGCGAACCCATCCCGCATAAGGGGCAATTGGTTTCAATTCTCTCCGCAATTCTTCCACAGTTCGGGAAGGGGCATAGCTAAAGTCCCTAAGTATCTCAGAATCACTGGCGGAATCAGTTTTAAAGATGGAAACCCCGCCCGCTGATACTTTGGAAATGCTGCCATCAATGGAAAGATATTGACAATTAATTGCTCTGGTAACCTTTTCCGCTCTCGTATTCAGCACGTTAAAGTTTATGGTTGCGGTATAGAGCATAGGCTTTATCGAGCCTTCATCAAATCTCTCCAGAAAAAAGCTTCGTATGTCGGGGCTTTGTTTGTACTCTTCTTCCAGGTCACCTCTGGTACCCGGCCTCTCGTTAAAGAAGAACCTGTTGCGCTCATAGGTGGAAGGTGCCGCGAGATACCCTTTGAGACGGGCCTCGCAAGCGGTCACGATCGGCGGATCAAAGATGCCAAAGCTGTAGATCAACAGCAACGCGGCAAGCACTGCAATCACGCTAACAATCAATTTCATTAAAATTCCCGCGAAATAGCTTTGCAGCATTCAGCCGAAGACACGACGAAGCTGGTCGCGAATCCAACCAGCATAAGGGGCGATTGGCTTTGAGTATCGCAACTCCTCTGCCGGTGTCGGAGGCGGATCGTTGCCGATGTCTCGTATTATCTGGGAAAATGCGGAAGCATCCACTGGCGAAGGGACGACCGACCAAATCGCAATTTGGGACGTGCTGCCGTCGGTGGAGAAGTATCGGCAAGTAACCGTTGTCGTGACGTGATCAGCATTCCTGTTCAATGCGCTGAAGTTCAGTATTCCGGTATAAATTACTGGCTTCAGCGCTCCCCTATCAAACTCCTTCAGGTAGAATTTTTTCAGATCGGGATGCCGAAATGCCTCGTCAAGTTCGGCTCTGGTGGCGGGCCTCTCACCGGGGATAAAGCTGTTACGCTCATAGCTTGACGGTACCACGAGTGCCGGTTTCAGATTTTCCTCACAAGCCGTCACGATCGGCGGGTCGAAGGCGCCGCAACTGCTCAGCAGCGCCAACAGAAACGACGTGATCGCAATATTTGAAAACAACTTCATGAAATCCCCCGAATGCGCTGGGTGATTTCTGCCATCTATTCGAAAGGTACGCTAGTGGCTGATGTTGCAACTCTTGGTATTTCTGTTGATAGCTCGAATGTGCGGAAGGCCACTGGTGACTTAGATGGTTTTGCTGCGGCGATGGGGCGTGTGACAAGTAGCTCTGGCGCAACGTCACGCGCGTTCAAGACCATGAATGGCGAGGCGAAGACGACTGGTGGAACCGTCGATAAGGCGGCCGCAAATGTACTAAAGTTTGGAGCCAGCTACGGTCTCGCTGCGGATAAGTTGAGGGGCGGGCTAATGGCCCTTGATGCTCGACCAAACAACGGTGCGCACTTATCCTATGCTTCAGCTACGGAGACACAGAACACCATCGCTGCTTCCGCAAACGTATCATCTACCGGGGACAAGGATTATGATTATTTTCTGGCACATAGGGCGGATTTCGCGAACGATACAGGTAAAGGCATAGCGGATATCCTTTTGAGCGCTACGAGCTTCGCGGTGAAAGGCATAGCTAATGAAAAAATTCCTTATGTAGGTGAAGTTGGCGAGTGGGTAGGTAATTGGATAGAGTCCTTTAGCCCGGCGATAATGCGTGAAAAATCTGCGGCACAGATCAAGTCTGACGCTCAGCTTGCCAGGGAAGTGCAATCTTTGCCGGGGCAGAAAAGCAATCCGGCAGTTGAGAAATTTGCGGCTGAGAAAATCTCAAGAGAGGATCTTCTCAATCAAACTGTTGGATTTCGTGAGAGCGCTGACCGCACATTTAGTCAAGCTCTCGGTAAGTTCGAAAGTGTCGCGGGTGAGTTCGATGTATTACTTTCTGCCTCTGCAGGCAGGGCTGGTAGTCAGCTTTCCGAACTGGGGAATAGCTATTTAGATTTCTATGATAAACTTAAAGCGGGCACCGCTCAAATAGTGGACGCGCAGAACTTTGATAAAATGTTGTCCAAGACGGCGGCGCAAATGCCCGATGATCCTGAACTTGCTGAGTTTTCCAAGAATTTCAAAGGCGTTCTCGGATCAATCATACAGGACTTGACTGTCGCGAATGGTTTGAAAGCGCAACATGAACTGTCTAATAGGCCTCAAAGCCTCGCCGCCGATCCAGCAAAGCAAATCGTTTTCCCCCAAGGCGGCGCCAGCGCGAATATGCTCCTTCCAAATATTTCTGCTTTCTCTCGCGTCAGTCCTCTTGCGATTGAAATGAAGTCCACCGCGAACAGTATTGGCGTTCAAAACAGCCAAAAGGACGAACTCCACGGCACTCAGCAAGCCATGGACGCTCTTACGAAATCCTCGAAGGTCAACACGGAACAAGCGATGGTTGGAATACAGACCTCCACTCAATCCGCTGCCGCGACGGACAATGTGAAGTCGAAGGTTGTCACGCTGAAGCAAAGTCAGGACGATCTTCAGAAAAGCGGTGCAGCGCAGTTGGCGCAGATGCCGCAATTGACCAAGGCGGCCAACGATCAGGCTGATGCCTATCGGCGCGTTGCTGAGGCGCAGTCGCTGCAGAAATTGGCGGGCGATATCCAGTTCCAGCAGGATCAAATGGGCCGCTCGACCATCGACCAGACTGTTGCTTCGACACAGAAGCAATATGGCCTGCCCGCCGATATGAATTCGGCCTCGGCCAATATCATTCGCTATAATGAACAGCTGAAATATGCCCGCGAGCTTGCCGGCGATTTCGCCTCGACGCTGGTCAGCGGCTTGCGCAATGGCGAGGGCCTTTGGAAATCCCTGGGGAAGGCGGCGATTTCCGTGCTCACCAAGATTTCCGACAGGTTGCTGAACGATGTGCTCAACAGCCTGTTCCAGGTCAACAGTGCCGCCGCAGGCGGCGGGCTGTTCGGTGGGGGCGGTATCCTTGGCGGGCTCTTCGGCGGAGGCGGCGGGCTGGATCTCGGCATTCTGGCGCGATCGCCGCAGGCGGCGGCAGCGGTCGCGAGCGGCATTCCCGGCCTTTGGGCCGATGGCGGCTATACCGGCCCTGGCGGCAAGAATGAGCCGGCCGGCATCGTTCATGCCGGCGAGGTCGTCTGGAGCCAGAAGGATATTGCCCGAGCTGGCGGCGTCGGCATCGTCGAGGCGATGCGGCTTGGCCGGCGTGGCTATGCCGATGGCGGCGTGGTCGGCGAGAGCGGGCCGCAATTGGTGCGGGCGCAGCCGGATGCTGCCGTTCCCGTCCGTCGCCTCAGGGCCGACAATCAGAACGATGCCTCCGGCTCCGCTTCCGGCGTGCATGTCACGGTCGGCGTTTCCGTCGATGAGGACGGCAACCTGAAGGCCTATGTGAAGAATGTCGCGCAATCGGAAGCGCAGAGTTCGACGCGGCAGGGGCTGAATGATTTCAATCAGCAGCTTCCCGATCGCGTCGCGCAGATCAACCGCAATCCCCGGAGGCGCTGATGTCCGTTTCCTATCCCTACAGCCTGCCGGCCTTTGCCGATCTTCTGAAGATCTCCAGCATCGTCTGGGATATTCAGCGCAATGACGAGCTTTCCGGCTCCGGCGATGGCCGGGTCTGGCAGGCGGAGCTGGCGCCGCCGCTCTGGACTGGCACGGTGACGCTGGCCGACATGTACAATGCGGAGGCGAAACAGATTGCCGCCCGCATCCGCAAGCTACACGGCGCCCAGGAGGCGCTTTTTCTTTATGATCCGCTGTCGAAATATCCGCAGGCCGATCCCGACGGGACGAAGCTCGGGAGCGCTGCGGTCAGTGTTGCAGCACTCGGGGCCGACAATGCCTCGCTCAGCCTCAAGGGCCTGCCGGCCGGTTATCAGCTGACCGTCGGCGACAAGATGCAGATTGGCTATGGCGGCCGCTACGCCTTTCTCGAAGTCTCGGAAACGGTTGCTGCCAGCGGGCAGGGGATCACGCCCGTCTTCGGCGTCTTCCCTCATCTGCCGGCGGGTTTTGCCGCCGGTCTTAGCGTGACGCTTCTGCTGCCGGCCTGCAAATGCCTGGTCATGCCGGGCAGCCACAATCCCGGCACCGCGAGCGGCCCGATCACCTCCGGCGCCACCTTCAAGATCATCCAGAAGAAATAGACGATGAAGAACATCACTTCCGCTTTCTTCGCGGCGCTGACCGGCGCGCGCGACAAGGGGCTCGTGCCCCGTCGTTTCGTATGGATCACCGGCAAGGATCTCACCAGCGGCGCGCCCGCTTCGATCGGCCTCTGGACCGGCGATGACGATATCAACATCACCGTCACCTCCGGCGTCACCGGTCTACCGGAGGCGCGGACCTATTACGGTGGCCTCAATCTGCAGGTGAGCCCGATCCCGCGCACCGCGGATCTGACGATCCAGACCGTGACCATCACCATCGGCCAGATCGCGCCCGCCGTGCAGCAGCTCGTGCGCGGCTATGACCTGCGGTTGGCGCCGATCGAAATCCACGATATGTCGTTCGATACCGGCACGCGCCTGCCGAGTGCCGCACCGGAAATCGCTTTTCTCGGCATTGCCGACGGCGCGCCGGTGAAGACACCGGCTGTCGGGCAGGATGGCGATATCGAAATCTCCGCCATCTCCGCCGCCATTGCCATGCTGGAGCGCACCAATCCGGCCAAATCCTCCTATGAAGGCCAGAAGCGCCGCGGCGGCGATGAGTTCGGCCTTTATTCCAGCACCGTCGCCAATTGGCAGATCCCCTGGGGGCAGAAATGAACAGCGATCTCGTCAGGGTCAAGAACTGGCGCGCCTGCTTCGTCGCCGAAATCGATCGGCTGAAGCGCACGCCCTTTGCCTGGGGCAGCCATGATTGCGGACCGGGGCTTGCCGGCAATCTGGTGCTGGCGATCACCGGCGTCGATTGCGCCGCCCAGTTTCGCGGCGAATATTCGACCGCCGCCGGCGCGCTGAAGACGATGAAGGTGGCGGGCTTCGACAATCTTGCCGATCTCGTTGCCAGCATGTTGCCCGAGATCCACCCAAGCGAAGCCGGCATCGGCGATATCGCGGCTATCCCGCACGAGGGGCCCTTCGGCTACGCGCTCGGCGTCGTCAATGGCGAGCGCATTTTCGTGCTGCGCGAGAGCGGGCTCGGCACGGTCGACCTGCTCGACGCCAAGCGGGCCTTCAAGGTCGGTTAATCCGGCCTCTCGATATCAATTTTATCCCTGACCGGTGATAAGTCGGCGCAGCGTTGGTTGCGACGGCCCTTTCCCACGCGCCAATCGAGGTCGTCCGATCCATGAAATATCTCATCCTGCTTCTGAACGTCCTAAGTTTCTGGCTGGTGGCGGATGCGGCGCATGCTGACCCGCTCAGCCTGGCGATCAGCTCGATTGCGAGTTTCTTCTCCTCGATCAGCATCGGCAAACTAATACTGACAGTTGCCATCAATATCGGCCTTTCGCTGGTCGAAAAGGCGCTGGCGAAGAAGGATAAGCCTCAGCCAGCCGGAACGAAGCTCGAGATCAGCATGGGGGACGATCATGCGATGTCCTTCATCATCGGCAGCTACGCGACCGCCGGCAAGCGCAAATATGCCGGCACCTGGGGAGACGACGGCAAGACGCCGAATGCCTATTTTACCGATGTCATCGAAATCGGCAGCCTTCCTAACCGCGCCGGCGAGCGCGGCCTCACCAGCGTCTGGATCGATGACCAGAAGGTCGGCGTTCTCTGGGACCAGCCGCATCCAGACGGGCGTGGCTTCCCGGTGCTGCAGTATCGCGTCAAGAACAAGGACTATCTCTGGATCAAGTTCCTAGACGGCACGCAGACAAGCCCCGATCCTTTTCTGACGGCCAAATTCGGCACCCATGCCGAGCGGCCGTGGAAGCCGACGATGATCGGCCGTGGCTGCCAGGTGGTCATTCTCACCTCGCGCTATAATACCGATCTTTTCAGGGGCGTCCCTGCCGGCCTTTTCGAGCCGCACCCGCTGCCGCTCTACGACGTCCGCAAGGATTCCTCGGTCGGCGGCAACGGTGCGCATCGCTGGGCCGATCCTTCGACGTGGGAGCCTAGCACCAACCCGGCTGTGATGACCTACAACCTTGCCCGTGGTGTCTACTACGGGTCGGAATGGGTCTACGGCGGCCAGAACATCGGCGCCTTCTGCCTGCCGGTGGCGAACTGGATGGCAGCGGCGAATGCCTGCGACGCGTCCGTCCAGCTCGACGGCGGTGGCAGCGAACCAGCTTTCCGTGCCGGCTACGATGTCCAGTGCGATCAGGAGCCGCTCGATGCCATTTCTGAGTTGCTGAAGGGCTGCAACGGCCGCATCGCTGAAGTCGGTGGCATCTTCAAGATGCTGGTGGGAACGCCGGGTGCGGCGGTCTATTCTTTCACGGATGACGATATCATCGTCACAGAGGAGCAGGATTTCCAGCCATTCCCGTCGCTTTCAGCAACTTATAACGCCATTGAAGCGACCTATCCCGAGCCTGCGGAAAAATGGGCGACGAAGGATGCTCCGGGCCGTTACAATGCCGATTTGGAAGTTCAGGACGGCAATCGCCGCCTGCCGGCGCAGATCCAGCTGCTCACCGTTCCGTTCGCCAATCAGGTGCAGCGTGTCGGCCTGGCGATGATCCAGGATTATCGGCGTTTTCGTGTGCATCAGGTATCGCTGCCGCCGGATGCCTATCCGCTGGAGCCGAACGATGTCGTTTCCTGGTCTTCCGCGCGCAACGGCTATGACGAGAAGAAATTCCTCGTCGTCAAGGTCGAGCCGCAATCCAGTTTCCTGATCGTCGTTACCCTGAAAGAAGTCGACCCTGCCGATTATGACTGGCATCCTGGCCTGCAGCTGCCCACCGCCACCGGCTGGCTCGGCCCTATCACGCCGCCATCGCAGCCGATGATCGGCTGGACCGTCGAGCCGGCAACGGTGAAGGATGCCGGTGGCATCGATCGCCGTCCGGCAATCAAGATCAGTTGTGCGCAGGATCTCGATGACGTTACGGGCGTGTGGGTGCAGGTTCGCCTCAAGGCGACCGGCGATGTCGTGTTCGACAGCGACAGCAATCCCTATGCCTCTCCCTATTCCTGGATCATTTCCGGACAATGGATGATCTCCAATACCGACTATGAGGCGCGGGGCCGGTACCTCCCAAGATCGAACCGCGCAACCGATTGGTCGGCATGGCTGACCGTCAAGACGCCAAACGTCCTCATCCAGGCCGGCGACGTCCTCGACGGCGCTATCATCGCCTCGAAGATCGCCGACGCGGCCGTTACGGCCGCAAAGATCATGGACGAGGCCGTCACCAACCTGAAGCTCGCCGACCAGGCCGTTTCGACCGCAAAGCTTGAAGTGGCGGCGGTCACGGCCGACGTGCTGGCCAGCAGCGCCGTCATTTCCACCAAACTCGCCGATGGCGCGGTGACGGCCGCCAAGCTCGCTCAGGGTGCGGTGGACGCGACCAGCCTTGCGAGCAGCATCAAGGCCGTCGAAGTCGTCTCTGATCTTCCCACCTCAGGCAATGTCGAAGGCCGGCAGGTTTTCCTGACGACGGATGGTAAGCTTTATCGGTTTCACAACGGCGCGTGGACGGCCGCCGTCGCCGCGATCGACGTCAATGGCACCTTGAACAGCGCGCAGATCGCCGACAACGCCGTCACCATCGACAAGCTTGCCGCCAATGCCGTCGATGCGACGAAATTCGCTTCCGGCATTCGGCCGGTGGAGATTGTTGCGAGCCTGCCGACCACCGGTAATGTCGAGGGTCGCACGGTCTATCTGACGACCGACGACAAGCTCTATCGCTACACCGGCAGCGCCTGGACGGCGGCGACGGCGGCTGGCGATATCGCCGGGCAGATCGTCGGAACGCAGATTTCCGATGGTGCGATTTCGACGCCGAAGCTTGCGGCCGGAGTGGTCACGGCCGACAAAATCGCCGCCAATAGCATCACAGCCGGTCAGATCGCTGCCGGCGCGATCGGTGCGCAACAGATCGCCGCGAAAGCCATCACCGTCGATAAGCTCCTTGTCGGCAGCTTCGACAATATGATCGATCTCGGTTTCTCCACCGGCAATCTCTCCGCCTGGATCACGCCCGGTGCAACCGCCTACTACTACCTCGAAACCGCAGTGAGCCCGGTTCAGAATACGTGGCTGCTGGCGGCCGATGGGCGCGAGCACGCGCTTATTGCAAGCCCTCTGATCAAGGTTTCGCCGGGGGAGAGCTATAATTTTTCGGTCTGGTTCAACAACCAAGATCCGAACGCAAATGCCTTCATCGGCTTCTATCAGAAAGATCAGTCCGGCAACAATGTTGCGCCGAACTTCATCTCGGTCGCGTCTAGTGCGAGCAAGGTCTGGACGCGAGTGCAGGGCAACTTCACCATCCCTGCCGGCGTCTACTATATCCAGCCGGTGCTTGGCGTGGACAAGGCGGCGGCCAACGGCAAGATTTGCTACTGGGCGAAGCCGAACATGCGCCGAGCGGCTGGTGCAGAGCTGATCGTTGATGGCGCGATCACGGCCGACAAGATCGCCGCGAGCGCAATCACGGCGAAAAGCCTCGTTCTGCAGGATTGGGAAAACCTCATTCCTGACAATCAGATGCAATCGTCGGCCGGGTGGCCGCGCTTGTCGGCCTGCGTCATCAAGCCTGCCGCCACGCTGCCGTTCGCGTCCAAAGGTTCGCTCGATTACATCTATGCCGCTGGCGCGGGCTACCAGCATATCGTCATAGGTCCAGCCTTCGCGATCGTTCCCGGACAGCAGTATTTGGCTTCGGTGCAGGTCGCCCGCACCTCGGGCACCGAAGCTGGCTTCTGGATTCGCGTTCACTGGCTGGATTCAAACGGCGCGCTGCTGAACCCGGATCAATGGGGCGACATTGTCGGCGTCAACGGCGTAACGCCGCCCTTGAATGAGGTGCAGACCTACTCGAACACAATCACCCCTCCGACAGGTGCCTTTGGCGCTCATGTTCAAATGTATATCCAGCGAGATTATACAGACGGCAACCTCTCGATCGGCGGCCTCAGCTGCCTGCGAAAAGCTTCAGCCAATCTGATCGTTGACGGGGCAATCATCGCAGGCAAGCTCTCAGCGAACGCCGTGACTGCAGGCACGATCGCCGCCAGTGCGGTCACGGTTGGAACCATTGCCGCTAACGCGGTCTCGGTCGGCACGATCGCCGCTGGCGCAGTATCTGCCGCCCAGATCGCAGCCGGTGCCATCACGGCCGACAAGCTTGCCTCCAGCTCGATCACCACGAACGCCCTGGCAGTCGGTTCGGGCAAGAATCTATTGCAGAACGCCAGCTTCACGATGGGCATGGATTGCTGGACCTATTGGGCCAGCGGCCCGATACCGGGGCTTACAATGGCGATCCGGTCGGCAACTGAGTCGTGGGCTGGCCCGAACAACCCAACGCTGATGCTGTATCAGGGCAGTGGCCCAACCTCGGCCGGCTATTTCGCCGACATCCGCTGGATGCGGCCCGACAGCGATAGATTTGCTGGACAGCTCAAATTCGCCTTTCCCTGCGCACCGGGCGAATGGTTTGAGGCAACGGCTTACGTGTCCGCGCATCGTTGCCAAGTCGAATTGCGTATCGAGTGGGAGGGAGCGGACGGCAACTGGATTGGTTACACCGCTGCAGCCATCAACAACGCCAATCAGTCCGATGGGAACAACCCGGACAATTGGCCGCGCTTGAGGGTGGCGGGAGCAGCTCCGGCGAACGCGGTCGCCGCATCGATCCATATTCGCAAAGGCGACTCTCAGCCCAACGCTACCGATAGCTACGCCTTCATCAACAAACCGATGCTGTGCCGTATCCCGGCCGGTGCCACCGAGCCGACGCCCTGGAGCGATGGCGGGGTGGTCATGATCACCAATGGCGGCATTGTCGCCAATGCTATCTCGGCCGACAAGATCGCCGCGAACGCCGTCACGGCTGGCAAGATTGGAGCCAATGCGGTCACGGCCGGCACGATCGCGGCCGGCGCGGTTACTGCGACGACGATCGCGGGCGGCACGATCACGGGTGACAAGCTGGCGGCCAACACGATCGGCGCGGGACAGATCGCCGCCGATGCGATCACGGCCAAGCAACTTGTGCTCACCGATTTCAGCAATATCGCCGACAACGGCTGGCAGACCGGCAGCCTCGACGGCTGGGTTACCGAGAACTTGCAGGCCTTTTACAACGACACCATTAGCGGAGACGTCGCCGGCTATGTCTTGCAGTCGCTCGGCCGAAACTGTGCGATCTCGAATTACATCGCTGTCACGGCCGGCGAGACCTATGCCTTCGACGTCTGGGTCTACAATACCGATAGCAACTTGGCTGCTATCTACGCGATCGGTTTATCGCCCACGGGCGCGGGCATACCGGTGCAGTTGATCACCACAGGGACGAAGAATACCTGGGTAAGGCTGCAAGTCAGATACACCGTCCCCAGTGGGATGACCAAGCTCGCCATGGACTTGGCTTGCTTGAAGACAGCAGGCACTGGAACTTCCTGCTACTGGTCGAAGCCGGTCATGCGCCGGGCCGTCTCGGCCGAGCTGATCGTTGACGGTGCCGTGACCGCTAACAAGATTTCGGTCAACAGCCTCGACGCCATCACCGCCAATCTCGGCGCGGTCAATATCAGCTCGGCCGTCATCGGCTCGCTGCAGGTCGGCACGTCCAATATTCAGGGTGGCGCCGTTACGGGAGTGGGCGCTGGGCGTGTCGCCGGCACGCAGACCATCGGCGCAAACGGCACGGTCAATCTTGTAAGCTGCGTCGTCAATGTTGCCGGCGATGGCCGCGTGGTGATCGATGCCATGACGCTCGGTCAGTTCAACCAGAACGGCGGCAGTCAGAACTCACAGCCGATCGGCTGCAACATCTTCCGCGACGGAACGGCGATCTTCAGCCAGACCTATTATCTTGGCGTGGTCCAAACCGTTGTCTCTGGAACAGGAGGCAGCAACGGCACGACGACACAAACCACCTATACGGCAGGCCTCGTCGCCGTCTCTGGCCTCTACGACGCCCCCGGTCCCGGCAATCACACCTACATCCTGCAGCTCTATTGCCCCAGCAACACCATCGGCTGGAACGAAAGCAACATCACCGCCACAGCTTTCAAGAGGTAACTCCATGACAGCGTTAGAAGACAGAACAATCCACTACATCGTCCATGGCCCAGACGGCGCAATCCGCCAGAGCGGCGATTGCGCTTTGAGCCTGTTGCCGCATTATGCCGGCATCTACGGCGAGGGCTTCAAGGCAATTGAAGTACCGGCCGACCAATATCGCCGAGACATCGACGCGCACTGCTATGTGCTGGACGGCGTCATCACCTCCAAAAGCGCTGCGCTCGATGTCACCGAATACACCGTCTGGGCAGATGGCTTTGACACGGTGCGCCTTGCGTTGCCGGCTGGCACCTCGGTCCTTCATGCCGGCGAGATCGTCGCCATCGAGGATAACGTCTTCGAGTTTACGACCGACGTTCTTGGCGACCACCGTTTTTCCTTTATCGCCCCTGCGGGTTTCTATCATTTCGAGGTGACTATCCATGCTGTTTAACATCCTCGCCGATCTCACTCTGGAGAGGATTCAGGCGCAGACCAACATCGATCGTCAGGTCAGGATGGCGCGCATGATGTTCATCACCGTCATTCCCGGTCAGGAGGCCGTCTATGCGCTGAAGCGCCGCGAGGCGCTGCTGATTGTCGCCGATCGGCAACAGGGCGCGAATGTGCCCGAGAGCGAGACGCCGCATATCACGGCGGAAGCCTCCGAACACGACGTTAGCCGATTCGAAGAGGCCGTCGAGATCCTGACGCGAGATCAGCATTGGGCAGTCGGATCGCAGATGATCGAAGCCGTCCGCCGATCGGCAAACGCCGTTCTTGCCGCCGCCAACTCCGCTCCCGAAATCCGCGCCGCCGCCGACATCGATTGGCAGGACGTCCGCGCTTATGCCCAAGCTTAAACACAGGAAAGGACTGCCATGTACCGCATTGACAGCATGTATGAACCGATGGTCGAGGCGCTGCTTTCGGCTCGCTCGGAAAGCCGGGCCGATCGCTGGATGGCGTGCGCCGCCTTCTGGCTCGGCCGACAGCAGATTTATAACGTGCCGGATTACTGGCTCGCACTTGCCGCCAAGATCACATCCGGACTGGATGCCGCCGATAAGAACGCTATCCTCGATCAACTGAGCAACAAGGAAGCCGCCCTGGTCAGCGCGGCCGGCGATTGGCCGGAAATGCCGTCGAGCCTTCAAGCCGTTGTTGCCGGCTGGTCTCCGGAACCGGTCCCTGTCGATCTCTACGCTTATGCCGCGACCAAGCGCTATGCCGTCGAAACGGGCGGCATCGTCATCGACACCATGCGTGTCATGACCGATCGGCAGAGCCAATCGCTGATCACTGGAGCCTACAACTATGTGCAGGCGAACCCGGAGGTAACGGTGAAGTTCAAGACGGCCGCCGGCTTTGTCGAGCTGACGGCGGCACAGATGACGGCGATTGCCAATACGGTCGGCGCTCACGTCCAGGCGAGCTTTGCCGCCGAAGGCGAAGTTGACAAGCAGATCATCGCCGGCACGATCACTACGACGGCGGAAATCGACGCCTTCGCGTGGCCGGCAAACACTGCAGCTTAAGTGTATTTTCAAAAGAACGCTTAAGCAACGATCTGAGCTTGCGGGTTATCCAAGACTCTTCACGGCATGTGGCTCAGCACGGCTGCTCTGCAAGAGATGCGGCTCCGCCGCACTGGGGGAGAGGCAGAACCTGGTGACCGGGAAACGGCTCACGTGATGCGAACAATACACTGGGGGCGAGCTTGTTCGCATCGATGGCGTTTACCGCCGCTGGCTGAAGCCTAGCTTGAAAAAATCCGGTCGTAATCAAAGGCGCCGCGAATGCGCGCCGGACTTTTGACAATAAAGGAAAATGACATGGAGCATGCAAAGTTTCTTGCGGGGTTGCGCTTGTCGCTGTTTGGCGGGCGACTGTCGACAAATCAGGTCAATGGTATCGAGGCAATCGTGTCTGAGTTGGAGGCCAGACCGTTGGATAGCCGATGGCTGGCTTACATACTCGCGACGACGTATCATGAGACGGACAAGACTATGTGTGCCATCTCGGAGAATCTAAACTACTCGGCCGCCGGTCTGCTTGCGACCTTCCCGAAATATTTCACGGTGGGGGAGGCCGGCGCCTATGCCCGGCGGCCACAGCGGATCGCGAACCGCGCCTATGCAAACCGGATGGGCAACCGGGACGAAGCCAGCGGCGACGGCTGGCGTTATCGTGGTCGTGGTCTGGTACAGATAACCGGGCGTGACAATTATACAAAATACGGGATTGCCGATGATCCGGATAAGGCGCTTGATCCCATCAAGGCCATTGAAATCCTATTTGACGGGATGACCAACGGCCGGTTCACCGGTAAGAAATTGTCGGACTTCTTCACGGCCACTGCGACCGATTGGATTGGTGCGCGAAGAATCATCAATGGTTCGGATCGCGCGGTCGATATCGCCGGTCACGCCAAAAAATTTGCCGCAGCACTCGAGGCCGCACGATAGTCTTGCCGCAGGTTGGATCCCAGATGGCGCTGCCATCCGCCAGGGGGTCGCGACCAATATGGGCCGAAATTTGCTGACGAATTCATAGGGTACTCACGAATCAAAGCGAAACGCCCGGCTTAAGTTCCGTTGCGACCAACCCAAAGGATGGCCAATCACCTTCGGCAAGGTTCAATTGCCCCTTCAATCAAAAAACTCTCATCGGCAGACCAATCGGCCAATGAAGCCAGGCGATATCATATGAACGACCCTAGTGAACATTGTCCGCGGATCGCGCCCATCCCTCCATGTGAAAAAAGGAAAAAGATGTTCAACACCAATGCTTTGCATAATCTTCTCAATGTATCCATCACCCTGTCGGCACTGATCGTTGCCATTCTGTTGGCAACAGGTTGTGCTCAGCTTGCTGATGGCACGTTGGAGTGTTCACAGTCCTTTGTCGGCCCCAGCTACACCGCTGCTGCAGTTGCCGCTCTGAGCGCTCTCAAGATCGCGGTCAATATCATGCGTGATGGGGTCTCGGGGTTGATAAAACCTCAGCCGCCTGTCGGCAAATAAGGCTTTTCCCGCAGCACGCCTCGACGAACGAGGGCGTCAGATTTCCAGTAGAGAAAACAATGACGATGCACGAATTTCTGGATGCGTTGGGCATCAAAGCCGGGGTCGTCATTGCTGGCCTTTCCGGCGGCATCTTGCGTGGTCTTTCCAGGCGTCGATACACAATGCGGGAGATTGTTGCATCGCCGATCTGCGGAGCGCTGGCGGCAGCATATCTAACGGAGCCGGTGCTCTTTTACCTGCGTGCCATCAATTGGCCTCTGCCGCAAAAGGATGTCGCAGCCATGAATGCGACGGCTTTTGTCGTCGGCGTATGCGCCATGTGGATTGCCGACTTGATCTTCGATGCCATTTCCCGATGGGTGAAAGGCGGTCGTGGGGTACCGTGACCCGTGCCTGATATTTCGAATGCTCCTTCTGCGTGGGATCGGGTTGTCCGCGAAGGCAATGTGATCGATCTCCGGATTTCGATTGATATCCGGTCCGTTCAATCTACTTCTTACCTGATCTCACGAGAGTTTGAGGAATCAAGGAGGGGAATGAAATGAGCTTCGCGATCGACCTTGCAGATCGTTTTGCCGTATCCACGTGGTCCCTGCACCGTGCGCTCGGCGGCATTTATCCATATAGGCCCGATGGTGTCGAAACACCGACCCGCCAGCCTGCTTATGGGGAGGGGATCGTCGAATTGATTGATTTGCCGCGGCAATGCGCTGAGCACGATATCTTTCGGCTCGAGATTTGCTCTTTCCATTTGCCAAGCCGTCTGTCGAGCTACGTTGCCGACTTGCGGAGCGCCGCCGAAGAAGCGGATGTTAAGGTGCAAACACTGTTGATTGAGGATGGTGATCTCAGTGATCCCGAGACGGCTCGACGCGACGCCAAATGGATGGCCGGTTGGATCGATACCGCAGTGGCTCTCGGGGCCGAGAATATGCGCGTGATTGCCGGCAAGGCTCAGCCAAGCGATGCAGCTTTACATCGGGCAGAAATACATCTTCGCCAATTGGCTGAGGAGGCTGCCGACGCGGGTGTACGTCTCGTTATAGAAAACTGGTTTGATCTGCTGCCCGGCCCGGCGGAACTCAATCGCGTTCTTGATGCCTTGAATGGCAAAGTCGGTCTCAACGGGGATTTCGGCAATTGGGAGCGCGCTGGCAAATATGAAGATCTAGCGAAGATCATGGGGCGTGCCGAATTGTGCCATGCCAAGGGTCGTTATTCAGCGGCAGGTCTTGACGCGGAGGACTACGCACGTTGCGTCGAACTTTCCGACGCTGCCGGTTACCGAGGCCCTTTCACGCTGATCTATGATTCGCAATACCATGAAGATGAATGGACTGGGATTCTCGAAGAACGCGATTGCATTGCAGGTGTCCTGCAAAAGGTCACAGCAGCATAAAGACGTGTTTATCGGAACTAAAATCCCGTCGTTTGGGAGCGGTCTGACGCGTCTGTTTTTGCGAACTATGTCGACCGTTTCCAATGCGGCCCACATTGCATGACGTCGGTCTCAATGAAACTCATGGTCATGCAGCGCGCCAAGAAGCCGGTCCTGCGTTTGATAGCCGGCGTCGTAAAGATTTATAGCCACGTTGGCCGCGGACAGGCCCTCTTGGCTTTGTAACTTGATGCTGCGTTCGGCGCACCAAGCAAAAAGCGCGTTTGCAAGGACATCGATGTCGTCGGCATAAAGTGGCGCACTGACCATCATAGACATTCGCTACACCATTGTTGAAAGCTCGAACCGGATGGATGTAACGCACACTGCTTTGATTTCTGAGATTTGCAATCGCCTTCGTCGGTCGACGTTAACGTCAGCCTGATATGATACACGTGCCCTGTCTCTTAACGCGACATAGCGTCCTTGCGGCCCATTATTGCGGGGTTTGATGCGATCCAGACTGAGCCGGGTCCGGGTGCACGGCAAGTTTGCTTCTTGAATCATGGCGCGCGACAAGAAGGAAGGCGCCAAGCGTAAGTGCTAGCGCCACCATGATGGACAAAACTAATCTCGGCCCTGAAGGCATCATTGATGGGTTGGATGCGACGCCCTGACCGCGGCCTCAATCAACTCCTCTGCGTAAGAAAGCGCAGATGCCACGTCTTCACCGTCCAACTTCAATTCCGTGCATTTGCGATGCATGGCTCTGCGAATTTGTGACAAAAGCACGGCGTCGATATCAACCTCGCCTTCATCGAAGACATGCGTCAGGGCGGATTGAGCAACGATTTCAAGAACGGCAACACGGCCCTCTATCTCACCTAGAGATGGAATTGCATTTCTCTTTACATGATGCTTGCAATCGCGATGGGTGGTAAGCATTTCGGTGGCCTCCTCTTTAAGAGGACATAACCAACAAGAAGCAAAAAGGTTCAGGCGAGTTCATTAAAAAACTCGCAAGATCCTCGTAGCATTCCCCTTGCAATGTTTGTCGACATCGAAACGCATCCGCCTGCCTGTCATTTCATCGGGCAAAGCTTGGGATCCGACAATACATCGGCACAGCGAGGCGACCGACGAAAATCATCATAGTAGAGGGTCCATACCGTTGTATCTGCGGCGCGATAGGGGCCAAATTTGAAATATTGGTTCTTTCCAAGCCCTTGGTCTGCATGTCCAATGTGTCCCGTGACCGTGACAATCCATTTATCATTGGCGAATATTTCGATATGCCCTGAGCCATCTGGGCCGGGCTTACTGTAAATGGCGAAGTCTATCCAGCCGGAATCTGGTGTCGGTAGTTTGTTACCACGATCGATTACTTTAATAGCGTTGGTGCAACCGGTAAACTCAGTGCCGTCTTCATTGCTCCAGTTGCCATCTGTGGCGACCAGCGCACGCATTTGATTGGTGTTCGGACGAAACCAGACCGGTGTCTCGTTATCGCTGCAAGCTTTGCCGGTGCTCTCGAGCTCGTCCTTCTTGGCAGTTGGGGCGACATAGTTCGTTTCGACAGTCGCGAAGAGCTTGCCGTTGTTGAGCCGGAGCGCCAGGAAGGGACTGAAATCACCTTGTGCTTTTGGGCCGATCTCTCGCTTCCACTGCGCTATGAGATAGCGATGATCGCCTGAGGGAATGGGATCGGCGAACTTGACGGCAAAGCCGTACCAGACGCCCTTATTGTATGGAACGCGATATTTGGTACGCTCCCAGATTTCCGCTCTCTCGCTGCAGTTCGCCTTGCCCGGCGGGCACAATGGTTTGACGCTGAGCTTCAACGCCCCGGTGCCCGAGCGTTTGACTTCCGATTGAAACTCGACTGAGCCTGCTTTCTGCTCGGAGTTGTCGCGATAATAAAGATGACCGGATGGTGCGAACTCGCTGCCGTCGAAGCCATCGCGTAGCACCAATTGAGCCGGGTCGTCGGCCAAGGCCGGTGTCACGGCGCATGTGCAAGTGCATGCCAGGATAGCGGGCAGCGCGTATTTTGCATTCATGCTGGGATATTCCTCTGGCGAGATATTCATGGAGCGTTATCAATGACCTGTTCGCTTCGTGCGGGCAAGCGAGCGCAATGCGGTTTCACGATGCGTTGATAGCGACCACGGCAGATCCAGAGGCGTTCTCTGCATTTATTATTTGCAATGTATAGGCCGATTGTCCAACTTTAACTGCCTGTTAGACGCTTTGCGGTTCATATCGCCGCAAACTGGGCTTTGGTTGCGGTTATCAGCGCCCCGGACATGACGGTTCGTCGCCGCAACCTAATCGACGTTTTGATGTCGGGCATGAGAGAAACCGACTGAAGATCGCTGTTGGGGATCGCCCGTGGCAAACGGAGAAGCAGGGGTGGCCGGGGACGCGACCGAGCCACGACGAAAAATCGTCATTCTGACGTCGCATGCGTTTTTACGCGGCTATCGCAAGGCGTCGATCCACTTCGTTGCATCCCGCTGGGCCGAGCAGGGACACGACGTCCATTTTCTCACCATTGGCCATAGTTGGCTGACTCTGCTCAAGGATCGCCCGCGCTTCCGAGCCTTGTCGGGAAGCCAAGCGAATCGATTTCAGACTATCGGCGTCAATCTGAGGGCGGGCGCGTATCTCCCGCCACTCCATGCATTCAGTTCGAACAACCGCTTTCTGAATGCGGCAAATGCGATGCTCTTTCGGCTTTATGGCAGCTACCTGCCGCGCTTTGCCCGTCATGTCATAGCCGCTGCCGATCTGGTGCTGATCGAAAGCGGCTCAGCACTTGCTTTCTTTGACCGGATCAAGCGGCTCAATCCGAAGGCGCGAACTCTGTATTTTTGTCGCGACCTGCTGAGAAGCATACGCGCAGCACCTGTGCTGCAAGATATTCAAGCTGCCGCGGTTAGTCGCTTCGACGCAATTTGCGTTCCTTCGGAAAGGCTCGGGGCGCTGCTTCCCCAGGGTGGGCGTGTACGGGTCATTCCTCAGGGTGTCGATGCCGCCGTGTTCGATCGCGACCAGCCGTCGCCGTATCAAGCTGGTAGCCGCAATGCTGTTTCGATCGGTAACATGCTCTTTGACCAGCCATCTGTCGCCGCCATGGCTGCGGCCGCTCCGGATGTGAATTTCCATGTCTTTGGTGCGCAATGGAGTGGTTGGGCGCTGCCGAACATCGCCATCTACGGTGAGAGGGATTTCGAGAGCATCGTACCATACTTGCAGCACGCCGATTTTGGCATCGCTCCCTATCGCCTGACGGCAGATGAGATTTACCTGGCGGAATCGAGCTTGAAACTCGCGCAGTACAGCTACTGCGGTCTACCGATCCTGCTGCCTGATCTCGTTCCCTTTACCCGTGCGAACGGTATTGCCTATCGCCTTGACGGCGAAACCGCTTGGCGAGAGAAGGTCGACGCGGCGCTGGCGATGCGGCGTTCGCCGACTTTTCGCGATGGGATAATGACCTGGGACGAGGTTGCCCAGCAGACATTGGCTGCCGCTTTTGAAACGCCATGATCGGGCTTAGCCCGGTGCGACGAGGTTCAACAGACTGTTGACGAGCGGGCGTGATGCTCGGGGCAATTTTCCGCCGGCAGTATCCATCAGGATTCGTACGTCTTCGGGCGTAATCAAGCGCAGAAATCGGATTGCCAGCACGTAGGCGATGGCCCCTGCGGGAATAGCCGTCGCAACGGCCGCTGCTCCGTCGAAATTGTAAATGCCGAGCCCTGCGGCGGCCGCGCAAAGAAGGGCAGCCAGTATCGTTTTTGTCAACGCAGCAATGGGTACGGCAACTCGGACATATTTCCAAGCAGTCCGGCCGAGTAGTGCAAAAGTCAATGTCACGATCGTCGCGCGAGCAAGCGCGGCTCCCTCCAGCCCCATCAGTGGTACGAGAACGGTCAAGAGCATTATCGTCAATATGCCGCTTACGATCTGCACGCGCAGCAAAAGAGCGCTGCGCCCGGACGCGCCGATCATACCCCAGGGGATGACAGACAGGCCGGCAGGCCAAACAAAAGCGAGCAGTGTTGCCGCTGCTGGAATCGCGGGCTTGAAGGCATCGCCAAAGATCAGCGGCAAAAGATCGGGCATGATGGTTGCGCCGCCAAAGCTGATCGGCAGCATGATCAGAGCGACTATGCGAATGACGCGACTATATGCGGCTTGAAGCATCTGGCGATCATCTTTGGCCTGGGCATCGGTAAAGCTGACGATCAAGGCAGGCGATATCTGGAGCATGACCTGTTCGATGAGACCGGCCAGACCGAGACCTGCCGCAAAATAGCCAATGCTGGTGGGAGAGAGGACGAGGCCGAGAAACAGGAACTCAATGCGCGATAGGACTAGAATTTCGATAAGGTCGCTCAACCATATATAGCGACCATAGCGATGCATTTCCGGCGTCAGTGCTTCACGAGAAGGCCTGATATCGCGATCGATGTAGCCGCGCAATTTCAGCGCCTGCGGCAGGTAGCGCGCGATGTATCCGATCAGAACGCCGGTTGGACCAAGCAGCCACGCTCCGATAAAAACGAGTGGGACCTGCAGTATTCCGCCAAGAACGGTGCTACGCGCCGTTTGGCCGAAACGATTTCTTCCGCGAGCGATTGCTGTGGAGAAGACGTGAAATGCGTAGCTCAAGAACAACAGCCCGGTGACGATCCAGAACCCGGCGTATCGCGCGTCGCGTTGAACGTAGGTAATTGCGGCAAACACCAGTATGGCCGCACTTACCATGCTGACTGAAATCATGAAACTGCGTAGCGCCGTGCGCACCAGCGCTTTCCAGCTTTCCCCACCGCCAGAGAGGCTGCCGGCATTGCGCAGCAACATTTGCGGCAGGCCCATATCCGCCAATGCTGCTGCGGAGGTTGCAACCCACAACGCGTAAGCGACTTTGCCGGACCCTGCCGGGCCGAGCAGGCGCGCAGCTATGATGCTGCTCGCAAAGCCAGCAACCAGCGAAATCGACGTCGCGGCCAGACTGATCAGCGAGCTTCTAAGAAGATTGGACGTAGTCGCACTCATGGCAATCCTCCTAGAAGGCTGTCGCATAACCTTGTGTTAAAGGCAGGCTGATAATTTTCACTTGCGTTCTAGTTGAAATTCGAGATGGCCGCCATGACAGATAGAGCCGCCGACCAAGATGGATTTCTCATTCCGGGATATCTGCAGAGGGGCTTGCGCGAGCGGGCGCATAATCTTCTATGGAGGCTTATGTCGCCGCTGCCAGATAGGTCTTACTGCGCACTAAAATATCGCGTCATTCGTGGCAAATTTCCCGATTTGAGGTCGCCTCAGACCTTCACGGACAAGATTCAGGCCCGGAAACTATACGATCGCAATCCGCTCTTCCCGCGCTTCGTCGACAAGGCCGATGCCAAAGTGCTGATCGCGGAGAGGATTGGCAGCCAATACGTCATTCCGACGCTCTGGGTCGGCACGGATTTGGCTACCGTCGATTGGGCCGAAATTCCCTTGCCCGCCGTTGTCAAACCGACTCATGCGAGTGGCGTGGGGCGATTTCTTTACGGAGAGGCCGATGTGGATCGGCTCCTCACGAACAATCCCTCCGCCGAGTGGCTGGCGATCGATCATGCCTTCTACAACAGGGAGTGGGCCTATCGGCAGGTCGAACGCCGTATTCTCATCGAAAGCATGTTGCTCGTCGAAGGGCGCGTTCCTTGGGACTACAGGCTTTTCACGTTCAATGGCAAGGTGTCGCATATCGAGATCGACATTCGCGAGAATGGCCAGGGCTATTCCTGCAATTACACGCCCGATTGGCAGAAGCTACCGTTCTACGACCGAGATTATCTTGGCCTTTATCCGGGCCATGTGGCACGGCCGCCGCGGCTCGATGAGATGATCCATGTCGCGGAAACGGTCGCTCGCGACATCGATTTTGTTCGCGTCGATCTCTATGCGTCTGCGGAGTGGGTTCGTGTGGGAGAATTGACGTTTTATCCGGGCGGAGGCTTTGAAGCGTTCGAGCCGGAAGAGCATGATCTCCTGCTCGGCCAGAAGTGGCAGCTTGGTTTCGAAATACCGAAGAGATAGGTGGACAAATCACTCTTTGCGCGTTTCATAAGCCGATCCATTTTTAGGGAAGGTTTTCCATGACGATCGACCAGGACCTCACTCGTATCGGGCTGCAGGAGGAGACTCTGCGTTTCGACGCCTTCGACCTCTCGACCGCCTGGGTGCTCGGCAAGCTGCTGCATGACCTTGCCAGCGAGCGCAATCTGGGCGTTGCCATCGATATCACGCTGCATTCGATGCCGGTTTTCTACATTGCCTTGCCCGGATCGACGCCCGACAATTCCAACTGGATACGCCGCAAGCGCAATATGGTGCTGCGGTATTTTCGCAGCAGCTATGCCAGTACCTTGCGGCTCCAGCAGCAGGGGAAGACGATCGAGGATAACGGGCTTTCGGGCGCCGATTACGCCGCATCCGGCGGCAGCTTCCCTATTTTCGTCAACGGCACGGGCTGCATCGGCGCCGTCACGGTTTCAGGCCTTCCGCAGCGTGAAGACCACAATCTCGTGGTCGAGGCTCTCGCGCTGACGCTCGGCCACGAACTTCACAATCTCAGCCTCTCGTAGAGGGTTATGGCGGCGCCAAGCCCAAAGCGGGGCGCCGCCGGCAA
The DNA here is from genome assembly GCF_012275345.1 of Rhizobium sp. SG570. Classification (NCBI taxonomy): domain Bacteria; kingdom Pseudomonadati; phylum Pseudomonadota; class Alphaproteobacteria; order Hyphomicrobiales; family Rhizobiaceae; genus Rhizobium; species Rhizobium sp. SG570. Next base: position 135,732 of record NZ_JAAZQI010000016.1, read on the forward strand.
TCTCAGATTTTGCCGCCAGCTTCGGCGATGACCTTGGTCAAGCTGCCGGTCGCCGGGAAGAGCGGAATCAGGCTGGCTTGCAATGCGTGATAGATATCGCCCTTACCTGGGAACAGTGTGTGGGCCGGAACGAGATCTTCCGTTAATTCCTCATGCCAGCCGCCATTGGCGTGGTCTATAAACGAGCGGCCGATGACGCTCCAAATCTTGCGGTAGCTCTCCTCGTGAAAATCGCTCGGAACATGCTCGTTCAGATAATGGGCGGCGCCGGCGCCCTCGCATGCGGGCCACCAGAGCTTGTTGCGTTTGGCGGGAACGTCTTCCCAGTCGAGGGTATAGAAAAAGCCGCTCTTTTCGTTATCCCAGCCCAATGACATGGATTGGGAGAAGAGGCCCTTGGCTGCTTCCGGCATCCAGTCGTGCCGCTTTTCTCCCAGCGACCAGAGCTGCAGGATGAGCCGCGCCCATTCCAGCCAATGCCCGGGCGTCGTGCCCGATGGGCGGAACATCTCATTGCCGCGATAATTCTTGTCGAGTACCCAATCGGCATTGAAGTGTTCCGCGACTCGCCAGCCAACCGAACCGGCCGAGCGACGAATGACGAGATCGGCAATGCTTTCCGCCTTTTCAAGATAGCTCTTGTCGCCGGTGACCTCGAAAGCAGCCATCAGCGCTTCCGTCAGATGCATGTTGGAGTTCTGGCCGCGATAGCTGCCGCCGTCGATCGGCGACCAATCCTGGTTGAATTCCTCGGCAATAGCGCCGTGCTTTTCCTCCCAGAACTTCGTATTCAGAATTTCGGTAACGTCGGCGAGCATGCCGTCGGCCAGCGGATGGCCGATCGTCTTGGCGGAGGAGGCGGCGAGCAGTACGAATGCGTGGCCATAGCCCTGCTTGCTTGAATCGACCGGACCATCATTGTTCAGTGACCAGACATAACCACCATGCTTCGTGTCGCGATGGTGGCTCCAGAGGTAGTTCATTCCGTGGTCGACAATCTCATTCGCGCCGGGGCGGCCGAGTAGCGATCCGATCGAGAAGCAATGCACCATGCGGGCCGTCGAATGAATACCGCGCGTGGGATTGATCGCGTCCAGCGGCTTGCCGACATCATCCATGTCGTAAAAGCCGCCATTGGGATTGACGGCGCGATACTGGAAGAAGTCAAAAAGTGCGCTTGCCTGTTCGAGCAGCCAATGCCGATGATAGGCGCGCGTGCTCCAGTTTCCGAGCGCTGCCGGTTCAACCTGTATGTTCATGCCATCCTCCTTGGATTCTTTCTACAAGCCCTATAGCGCCGCCCAAAAGCGCTGTCATGGCGTAATGGGATGAAACTGTGTCGTCAGCTCCGCCTTGTCCATGGCCGGCACGGCAATTCGTCTTGTTTGTATTTTTCGGAAAGGAAGCAAACCATAGAAGCGGCATGCTTGTGCTGCGCTCAACCAGAGCATAGATATGTTGACATAAAGATATCTTTATGTGATCTGATTGTCGAGTCGCAATCAGGCCAGAGGAATTCGCTTATGTTTGACAATCTTTTTGGTTCCGAAACAGCGAAACGCGATGGTAGCGAGATATTCGACGCCTTGCGAAAGGCGGCGAGCGAGCGAATTCTCGTGCTTGATGGCGCGATGGGCACGCAGATCCAGGGCCTCGGTTTCGACGAGGATCAGTTTCGCGGTCACCGTTTCATAGGCTGTGCCTGTCATCAAAAAGGCAATAACGACCTTCTCATTCTGACTCAGCCCGACGCGATCGAAGAGATTCATTATCGCTATGCCAAGGCAGGCGCCGATATCCTGGAGACCAACACCTTCTCGTCCACCCGCATTGCGCAGGCGGATTATCAGATGGAAGGTGCCGTCTATGATCTCAATAAGGAAGGCGCCGAGATCGTCCGCCGTGCGGCGATCCGCGCGCAGCGGGAAGATGGCAAGCGCCGTTTCGTTGCCGGTGCCATCGGTCCGACCAACCGCACAGCGTCGATTTCCCCCGATGTCAATAATCCTGGCTATCGCGCCGTCAGCTTCGATGATCTGCGTCTGGCTTACGGCGAGCAGATAGATGGCCTCATCGACGGGGGCGCCGACATTATTCTGATCGAGACGATTTTCGATACGCTTAACGCGAAGGCTGCCATCTTCGCCTGCGAGGAGCGTTTCGAGGCCAAGGGCATACGCCTGCCTGTCATGATATCCGGCACGATCACAGACCTTTCCGGTCGCACGCTTTCAGGGCAGACGCCATCGGCTTTCTGGAATTCAGTGCGCCATGCGAGCCCCTTCACCATCGGCCTTAACTGTGCCCTCGGCGCGAACGCGATGCGTCCGCACCTGCAGGAGCTTTCGGCTGCTGCGGATACCTTCATTTGCGCTTATCCCAATGCCGGGCTGCCGAACGAATTCGGCCAATATGACGAAACGCCTGATATGATGGCGGCTCAAGTCGAGGAGTTTGCACGCGAGGGTCTCGTCAACATCGTCGGCGGCTGCTGCGGCTCCACGCCAGAGCACATTGCCGCGATCGCTGAGGCGGTGTCGAAATATCCGCCGCGCCAGCTTGCCGAGCACCGTCCTTTCATGTCGCTTTCCGGTCTCGAGCCGTTTGAGCTGACCAGAGACATTCCCTTCGTCAACGTCGGCGAGCGGACCAACGTCACTGGCTCCGCGAAATTCCGCAAGCTGATCACCAATGCCGATTATACGGCGGCACTTGCCGTTGCCCGCGATCAGGTCGAGAACGGCGCGCAGGTCATCGACATCAACATGGATGAGGGCCTGATCGATTCTGAAAGGGCAATGGTCGAGTTCCTGAATCTGATCGCCGCCGAGCCGGATATTGCCCGCGTTCCGGTGATGATCGACAGCTCGAAATTCTCGATCATCGAAGCCGGCCTGAAATGCGTGCAGGGCAAGCCGATCGTCAATTCGATCTCGCTCAAGGAAGGCGAGGAGAATTTTCTCAAGCAAGCTCGATTGATGCGCATGTACGGCGCCGCCGTCGTCGTGATGGCCTTCGATGAACAGGGCCAGGCAGACAGCTATGAACGCAAGGTCGAGATCTGCTCGCGCGCCTACAAGCTGCTGACGGAAACGGCAGGTTTGCAGCCGGAAGATATCATCTTCGATCCTAATATCTTCGCTGTTGCGACCGGCATCGAAGAGCACAACAATTACGGTGTCGACTTCATCGAAGCGACGCGGACGATCCGACAGACCATGCCGCTGGTTCATATCTCCGGTGGCGTGTCGAACCTGTCTTTCTCCTTCCGCGGCAACGAACCGGTCCGCGAGGCCATGCATGCCGTCTTCCTCTATCACGCCATTCAGGCGGGTATGGACATGGGCATCGTCAATGCGGGTCAGCTCGCGGTCTATGACAATATCGATCCCGAATTGCGGGAGGCCTGCGAGGATGTCGTTCTCAATCGTCGATCGGATGGCACGGAACGGTTGCTCGAGGTTGCAGAGCGCTTTCGTGGAACCGGCGGCAGGGAGGCCAAGGCGCAGGATCTTTCCTGGCGCGAGTGGCCCGTGGCAAAGCGGCTGGAGCATGCGCTGGTCAACGGCATCACCGACTATATCGAGGCGGATACCGAGGAGGCGCGTCAGACCGTCGAACGGCCACTGCACGTCATCGAAGGTCCGCTGATGGCGGGCATGAACGTTGTCGGCGATCTCTTCGGTGCGGGCAAGATGTTCCTGCCGCAGGTGGTGAAGTCCGCTCGCGTCATGAAACAGGCCGTTGCCGTGCTGCTGCCTTACATGGAGGCGGAGAAGCTGGCCAATGGCGGCAGCGGCGAGCGTCAGGCTGCCGGCAAGGTGTTGATGGCGACCGTCAAGGGCGATGTGCATGATATCGGCAAGAACATCGTCGGCGTCGTGCTTGCCTGCAACAACTACGAAATCATCGATCTCGGCGTCATGGTGCCGGCGACGAAGATTCTCGAAACGGCCATCGCCCAGAAGGTGGATATAATCGGTCTTTCCGGTCTGATCACGCCTTCCCTGGACGAAATGGTGCATGTTGCCTCGGAAATGGAGCGGCAGGGTTTTGATATTCCGCTGTTGATCGGCGGTGCGACCACCAGCCGTGTGCATACTGCGGTGAAGATCCATCCGCGCTACGAGAAGGGGCAGACGGTCTACGTCACCGACGCCAGCCGCGCCGTCGGCGTCGTTTCGGCGCTGCTGTCGCCGGATGCCAAGCAGGGCTATGTCGACACCATCAGGGCAGAATATGCCAAGGTCGCGGCCGCTCACGCCCGTAGTGAGGCTGAGAAAGTGCGCCTGCCGATTGCGAGAGCTCGCGAGAACGCCCAGAAGGTCGATTGGGCGAGCTATAAGCCTGTGAAGCCGCAGTTCTTCGGGACAAAGGTGTTCGAGAACTACGATCTGGCCGAGCTTGCCAGGTACATCGACTGGACGCCGTTCTTCCAGACCTGGGAGCTGAAGGGCCGTTTCCCGGCGATCCTCGAAGATGAAAAGCAGGGTGAGGCGGCACGGCAGCTTTACGCCGATGCTCAATCGATGTTGGAAAAGATCATCGCGGAAAACTGGTTCCGCCCTCGCGCCGTCATCGGCTTCTGGCCGGCGGGCGCCGTTGGCGACGATATCAGGCTGTTCACGGATGAAGGCCGTGATCGCGAGCTTGCGACCTTCTACACCTTGCGCCAGCAGCTGTCGAAGCGTGATGGCCGTCCGAATGTCGCCCTCTCGGACTTCGTTGCGCCGGTTTCAAGCGGTGTGGCCGACTATGTCGGCGGCTTCGTCGTCACTGCCGGTATCGAGGAAATCGCTATTGCCGAGCGCTTCGAACGTGCGAATGACGATTACTCGTCAATCCTAGTGAAGGCGCTTGCCGACCGTTTTGCCGAAGCCTTTGCCGAACGGATGCATGAGCAGGTGCGACGCGAGTTCTGGGGCTACGCCACAGATGAGCATCTTTCCAGCGACGAGCTTCTTTCTGAAGCTTACGCCGGTATTCGTCCGGCGCCCGGCTATCCGGCACAACCTGACCATACCGAAAAGGAAACGCTGTTCCGGCTGCTCGATGCCGAAGCGGCAGCGGGTGTCAAGCTCACGGAAAGCTATGCAATGTGGCCCGGTTCCTCAGTCTCGGGCATTTATATCGCGCATCCCGACGCTTATTATTTCGGCGTCGCCAAAGTCGAGCGCGATCAGGTTGAGGACTATGCGACCCGCAAGGATATGCCCGTTGCGGAGGTGGAGCGTTGGTTGGGTCCGGTGCTGAACTATGTGCCGGCGAAGGCCGAAGCAGCGGTCGACGACGCAGCCTGATCATGAGTCGTTTCAACGCCTTGGGGCGTTTTGCTCATAGGCAGATTCCGCACGCCGCCATCGCCGCAATTTGATTCATCTTGCGGCGATATCTATTTGATTAATAATATAAATCTTCGATCGCTACCGGATGAACCTAAGTTGCGCCGATCGTTAGCTCCGCGACGAAATCGTAGGCATCTCCCCGATAAAGCGACCTGGTGAATTCCACGGCCCGGCCCGAGCCGAGATAGGAAATGCGTTCGATCGAAAGGCCGGCGGCTCCGACGGGAACGCCAAGCAACCCCGCATCGGACTCTTTCATGTTGGTTGCCGATATGCGCTGTACGGCGCGCACGGGGCGGACCTGTCGCTTTTCGAGTTCCGCATAAAGCGATGTCGTCACGACTGCTGGATCCGGCAGGAATTCGCCGGAGACACTGGCATGCTCGATCGCCAGTGGCTGATCGTCGGCGATGCGCAAGCGGCTGAGCCGGGAAACCTTAGTGCCGGCGGCAAGGCCGAGGATCATCATTTCATCGGGAGACGGCGTATGGATGCCTTTGTGCAGCCATTCGGAACGTGCGGTCATGCCGCGTCGGGCCATGTCCTCGGTGAAGGAGGTGAGCTGAGATAGCCGTTGTTCCACCTTGGATACGGGCTTTGTGACAAAGGTGCCGGACCCGTGGCGGCGCACGAGAATACCTTCGGCGACAAGGTCGTCGATCGCCTTGCGCACGGTGACGCGGCTGACGGCGGCAAATTCGGCAATATCGCGCTCGGGTGGAAGCGCATCGCCCTGCTTCAACCTTCCGATCTTTACGGCTTCTTCGAGTGTGCGTCGCAGCTTGACATAGAGCGGGCCGGGTCCGCCTCCTGACAGGCGTTCTGGCGAGAAGATGGCACTCAAATCCTCGGTCATGCCCAGCTTCCCTTCCCATCCCGTAGCAATTTTGCCGCCAATTCCACCGCTCCGCGCAGCACGTCGCCCTTGGGCTCGGCCAGGAGTGCTTTGTGACGTGCGTCGAGCCAGGGGCGATAAGCCTGGGCAAGGCCGCCGAGGAGGCAGATCGACGGGCATTCGGGCCAAAGCAGGGCATCCAGGCTTTCGGTTATGGCCTTCGCAGCCGTCTTGACGATATCGATGGCGACGGGGTCATTCATCCCGGCATAGTCGAACACGATTGGTGCATAGCGCCCGAAATCCTTTGGCTTGGACGCATGGGCAAATTCGACGACCCGCTCCGGATCGTTGCCATATTCGGCCATGATCGCATTCGTCAGCGGTGATGTTGCCGCCACCCGGTCATGCGCCAGAAGGGCGCGTTCGAGGAGATCGCGGCCGAGGCGGGCGCCGCTGGCCTGATCGCCGATGACAAACCCCCAGCCGCCGATGCCCCAGCTCACACCGTCACGGCGGGCATTGTAGACGGAGCCGGTGCCAAAAGCGCCGATGATTCCATCGGCATCACCGAGCGCACCCTGAAGTGCGATCGTCGCATCGGTGACCACGCGAGAGCTCGCGAAGGGAAGGGCGCCTTCCACCCGTTTTCCATAGCTGCCGACATTGGCGCCGGCCGTGCCGATAACCGCAGGCAACTTGTAAACCTGTTCGGGATCGAGCCCTGCGCTTGTCAGTGCATGTCGGGCCGCAGCGACGATATTGATCAGCGAGTTTTCCAGGTCGGAGAGAATGTTTGCAGCGCCGGCTTTGCCCGTGCCGAGAACTTGGCCCGTTCCGTTTATCACGGCAGCGCGGCAGCTCGTTCCTCCGCCGTCGATGCCTATTGCAAACTGCCCCATCATGCCTCCGGATGCCACCTGTTCCCCATTTTCCTATACAATACCAAAAAAATACCATTTACCAATAGGCAACGTGTCCATTTTTGTGCATCAATATCCTATTGAAATATATTGCAAAATTTCTTTTGCGCGCTCTTTTTGTGTCCAAAGGTTAAATTCGGCTGGACAATTGGTATTTTTTTGGCCTTAATTCTTGTCAAGGGAACAATACAAACAGACATCGGCGGAACCGGCAGAACAATAACAGCCGGCGGGCTAAGCAGAAGGCTGAACCTCCATCGTTGTCCCAAGCCGTTTGGATCCGGAGGGTCCGTCCTTCGGCGTTTGTCATGAATTTCCCGCATGGTGTTTACAGCGTCTCTGCCCTGTTGGCGGCAGACGGCGATTGAACGGGCCGATCAGGCGAAGTGCCTCTGAAGCCCTTTGTATTGGGGGCCGGCAGCATTGGCGGTCCCTATGGAGCGCTGACCGTTTCTTCAGACAGGCCAGCGGATTTTCAGATCGAAAACAGCGCCTCGCTACGGGCGTCGAAAACAGGAGAGGGAAATGAAAAATAATGTTCTGAAAGGCTTGCTTCTTGCATCCAGCCTGCTGACCTCGGTCAGCTTCGCGCATGCGGCTGATGTAACGCTGACGGTCGAAAGCTGGCGTAACGATGACCTGCAGATTTGGCAGGACAAGATCATCCCGGCTTTCGAAGCGAAGAACCCCGGCATCAAAATCGTTTTTTCGCCGACAGCTCCCACCGAATACAACGCATCGCTGAACGCCAAGCTCGACGCCGGCTCTGCGGGTGACATCATCACCTGCCGTCCTTTCGATGCCTCGCTCGACCTCTTCAACAAGAAGCATCTCGCTGATCTGACGAGCTTGAAGGGCATGGAGAACTTTTCGGCAGTCGCCAAGGCCGCATGGTCGACCGATGACGGCAAGTCGACCTTCTGCGTGCCGATGGCCTCGGTCATCCATGGCTTCATCTACAACAAAGACGCCTTCGACAAGCTCGGCCTGAAGGTGCCGGCGACCCGCGACGAGTTCTTTGCTCTTCTCGACAAGATCAAGGCTGACGGCACTTATATTCCGATGGCCATGGGCACCAAGGACCTGTGGGAGGCCGCAACCATGGGCTATCAGAACATCGGCCCGAACTACTGGAAGGGTGAGGACGGCCGCGAGGCTCTTATTGCCGGCAAGGAAAAGCTGACCGACGCTCCGTGGGTCGATCCCTACAAGGAACTTGCCAAGTGGAAGCCCTATCTCGGTGACGGTTTCGAGGCTCAGGGCTACGCTGACAGCCAGAACCTCTTCACGCTCGGCAAGGCTGCGATCTATCCGGCCGGCTCCTGGGAAATCGCTCTTTTCAACACCCAGGCGCAGTTCAAGATGGGCGCCTTCCCGCCGCCCGTCGCCAAGGCTGGTGACACCGCCTATATCTCGGACCATCCGGATATCGGCGTCGGCCTGAATACGAAGAGCACGCACCAGGAAGAAGCCAAGAAGTTCCTGAGCTGGGTCGCTTCCGACGAGTTCGCCACCATCTACGCCAATTCGCTGCCGGGCTTCTTCAGCCTGAATTCGCATCCGGTGAAGATGAGCGATCCGCTTGCTCAGGAGTTCGTCTCCTGGCGTAAGGATCACAAGTCGACCGTTCGCTCCACGTATCAGATCCTGTCGCGCGGCACGCCGAACCTGGAAAACGAAACCTGGACGGAATCCGCAAACGTGATCAATGCTACGGATACGCCGGAACAGGCTGCTGCAAAGCTGCAGAAGGGCCTCGACAGCTGGTACAAGCCTGGCAAGTAATCATTGCATAAAACGGGCGAGGGGCCTTCGGGCTCCTCTCCCTTTTTCTTGATCATGGATAATTGGATTGGCGATCGCCTCGCCATTGCATTGCGACACGCCCGACGTCGTTTAGAGCCGGAATGGCGGGTGAATTTGAACCTCAGAGCTGCCGCTTCGCCGGGCAGCCAACAAAAACAGGCAGAAAGCCATGAGCGACGCCGAGATATCAGACGCCCTTGAGGTTGCGCCGATCAGGCGCTCCAGACGCTGGCACATCCTCGTTTTCCTTTTCCCGGCCTTTGTCGTCTATACGGCGGTCATGATCCTGCCTCTGATCGAGACGCTGCGGCTGTCGCTTTACAACGTCGTCGACAATCAACCGGTTTTCGTCGGTTTGAACAATTTCAAGGTATTGTTCGGCGACGAACGTTGGGCGCATGATTTCTGGAATGCGCTACGCAACAATCTGATCTTCTTTGCCATCCATATGTGCGTGCAGAATCCGATCGGCGTCGCACTCGCAGCGCTCCTGTCTCTGCCGAAGCTGCGTTTTGTTGCCTTCTATCGTACCGCTATTTTCCTGCCGACGCTGCTTTCCTTTGTCGTCGTCGGCTTCATCTGGAAGCTGATCCTGTCCCCTCTCTGGGGTGTTGCGCCCGAATTGCTGAGCATGATCGGCCTCAAGTCGTTCTTCGCGCCTTGGCTCGGCAGGCCGAGCACGGCGCTGATCACCGTCGCGCTCATTTCCGTCTGGCAATATGTCGGCATTCCGATGATGCTGATCTATGCAGCCTTGCTCAACATTCCCGAAGAGGTCATCGAAGCGGCCGAATGCGACGGTATTACCGGTTGGAGCCAGTTCTGGAAGATCAAGCTGCCTCTGGTGCTGCCCGCAATCGGTATCATCTCGATCCTGACATTCGTCGGCAATTTCAACGCGTTCGATCTGGTTTACACCGTGCAGGGTGCACTGGCCGGGCCGGATGGCTCGACCGATATTCTCGGCACACTTCTCTATCGCGTCTTCTTCGGCTTCCAGCTTCAGCTCGGAGACCGTTCCATGGGGGCGACGATCGCGACTGTCATGTTCCTGATCATCCTGACCGGTGTCTCGTTCTATCTTTTCATCGTCCAGCGGCGCATTCGCCGCTACCAGTTCTGAGGAGAGGCGACCATGTCCAAGGCCCGCACTTCCCTTGTCCGCACCGGCTTCGTGCATCTGGCGCTGATCGCGTATACGCTTGTCGCCCTTTTCCCGGTGTTCCTGACCATCATCAATTCGTTCAAGGATCGCGCATCGATCTTCCGTGCGCCGTTAAGCCTTCCAACGCCATCCTCATTCAGCATGATAGGTTATGATACCGTCCTCAGGCAGGGCGATTTCCTGACCTATTTCCAGAACAGCTTCGTGGTGACGATCGTCTCGATCATCCTTACGCTGCTGTTCGGCGCGATGTCCGCTTTCGCCCTGTCGGAGTACCGTTTCCGTGGCAATATGATGCTGGGTCTGTATATGGCGATCGGTATCATGATCCCGATCCGCCTCGGCACGGTCGCCATCCTGCAGGGGATGGTTGCCGCCGGCCTCGTCAACACGTTGACGGCGCTGATCCTCGTTTATACCGCTCAAGGCCTGCCTCTGGCGATCTTCATTCTCTCAGAGTTCATGCGGACCGTTTCCGATGACCTGAAAAATGCCGGTCGTATCGATGGCCTCAGCGAATATGCCATCTTCTTTCGCCTTGTCTTGCCGCTGGTTCGCCCGGCCATGGCGACGGTCGCCGTTTTCACGATGATACCGATCTGGAACGACCTCTGGTTCCCGCTGATCCTGGCACCGAGCGAGGCGACGAAAACCGTGACGCTCGGGTCGCAGATCTTCATCGGTCAGTTCGTCACAAACTGGAACGCCGTGCTGGCGGCGCTGACGCTTGCCATCCTGCCGATCCTTATCCTCTACGTCATCTTTTCGCGCCAACTCATTCGTGGCATCACCTCCGGAGCAGTCAAGTGAGCGTATCCGAAAAGCCGATCCGCGTTCTCGTCGCCGGCCTTGGCAACATGGGCCGCAGCCATGCGCTCGCCTATCATAACAATCCTGGGTTCGAGATTGTCGGCCTCGTCAATCGCTCCAAGCCGGAGTTGGCGGAAGAGTTGCGCGGCTACGCGATCCACCCGGATTTCGAAACGGCTTTGAAGGAATTGAAGCCGGATCTGTGCTCCATCAATACCTATTCCGACAGCCATGCCGATTACGCAGTAAGGGCCTTCGAGGCGGGTTGCCATGTTTTCGTCGAGAAGCCATTGGCAACGACGGTCGGCGATGCCGAGCGCGTCGTTACAGCGGCGAAGAAGGCGGGCAAGAAGCTGGTCATCGGCTACATCCTGCGTCAACATCCATCATGGCAACGTTTGATTGCCGAGGCCCGCAAGCTTGGCGGTCCCTATGTCTTCCGCATGAACCTCAATCAGCAGTCGAGCGGCCCGACCTGGGAGACGCACAAGGCGCTGATGCGCACGACATCGCCCATCGTCGATTGCGGCGTGCACTATGTCGACGTCATGTGCCAGATCACCGATGCCAAACCTGTCGAGGTGCGCGGCATGGGCCTTCGCCTGTCGAGCGAGATCAAGCCGGATATGTATAATTACGGCCATCTGCAGGTGATCTTCGAGGATGGTTCTGTCGGCTGGTATGAGGCCGGCTGGGGACCGATGATTTCCGAGACCGCCTTCTTCGTGAAGGATGTGATGTCGCCAAACGGCGCGGTGTCGATCGTCATGGATCCGAACGCCAAGTCCGACGACATCGACACGCACACCAAGACCTCCGTCATCCGATTGCATAATGCCGAAACCGGGCCAAATGGCCAGTTCATCCGACCAGATCAGGATCTGCATATGGACGGGGAGCCAGGCCATCAGGAGCTCTGCGATCTTGAACAGGCCTTCATGCTGAAGGCCATCCGCGAAGACATAGACCTCGACCGCCACATGGCAGACGCCGTCCAATCGCTGCGCATCTGCCTCGCCGCCGACGAGAGCGTGCGCACCGGCAAGCCCGTTTATTTGTAAGGATAAGAGACTGTGGGATCGCTTCAACTGAAATCCATCCGCAAGGCCTACGGCACGCATGATGTGCTGAAGGGCATCGATCTCGAGGTGAAGGACGGCGAGTTCGTCATCTTCGTAGGCCCTTCTGGCTGTGGCAAGTCGACCCTTCTGCGCAGCATCGCCGGCCTCGAAGACGTGACTGCTGGTACTGTCCTGATCAACGGCCAGGATGTGACGGTAACGCCGCCTGCCAAGCGTGGCATCGCCATGGTCTTCCAGTCCTATGCGCTCTATCCGCACCTGACGGTGAAGGACAATATGGGACTGGGCCTGAAGCAGGCCGGCACGGCGAAGGACGAGATCGAAAGCCGCGTCGGGAAGGCCTCTGGCATGCTGTCGCTCGAGCCTTATCTCGCGCGTCGGCCGGCCGAACTTTCCGGCGGCCAGCGCCAGCGCGTCGCCATCGGCCGCGCCATCGTGCGTGAGCCGGAGCTCTTTCTCTTCGACGAACCGCTGTCGAACCTCGATGCGGCCTTGCGCGTACAGACGCGCCTGGAGATCGCTCGTCTGCACCGCAGCCTCAAGGCGACGATGATCTACGTCACCCACGACCAGGTCGAGGCGATGACCCTTGCCGACAAGATCGTCGTGCTCAATGCCGGCGCGATCGAGCAGATCGGCTCGCCGATGGAGCTCTATAACCGTCCGGCCAATGTCTTCGTCGCCGGCTTCATCGGTTCGCCACAGATGAATTTCGTTCCGGCCGAGAAACTGGGGCAAAGCGGCGCAAAAACCGTTGGTATTCGGCCGGAGCACATTACTCTGTCGCGTGATCAGGGCACCTGGTCGGCCAAGGTCATCCATGTCGAACACCTCGGTGCCGACACGATTATCTATCTCGAATCCGATGTCACCGGTCTTTTGACCGTTCGTCTTTTCGGCGAGCATCAATACGAGCCGGACGAAATGGTTTATGCGACGCCGGATGCGACCCACATGCATCGCTTCGATGCAAACGACAAAGCGATCCGCACGTAATCTGCTGCACTCGAGGCGAAGCAGGGTGTTTCGTTTCGGACGTCCCTTGCCCAGGGAGCGTGGTGGTCGATCATTCGCCTCAGGGGTTCGAGGGGCTGCCTATTGTCAGCGCGGCCTTCTCGATGACCTCTGCGATACGCTCGGAAAGCGCGGGATCGGAAACGGCCCGCGCAATCGTGACACCGCCGCTGAGCATAGCGAGCAGAAGGATCGCCTGATCCTCGGCCGCCGTTTTGGTTAGGTTCGCTCCCTTGTTCTCCGGCAGGCCGGTGGCCACGGCCGCAATGAGTTTTTTCAATTCCACCGTATAGATGTTGCGCGTTTCATCGTCAGCACGCATGACATCGGGTGAAAGACTTGGCAGGGCGCAGCTATCGCCGAGATCGCAGGTGCGTTTGTAGCCGAGATAGTAGCTGGCGAAGGCCTTCAGCCAGTTCTTCGGCTGGCTTTCCTTGAGTGCCGCGATCCCTTGACGGAGCTCTTCCAGCCCTTCCACGACAGCCGTGCGAAATGCCTCGCCCTTGGACTTGAAGTGCCCGTAGAAGGCGCCGTTGGTGACGCCGGCGGCTTTCGTCAGGGCATCGATGCCCGCCCCGCCATAACCCTCCTTTCGAAATACTTGCCCGGCGGCCGCGATCACCCGCGCCCGGGTCTCCTGCTTGTGTTCGGCGCTATAGCGCATTGGTGCCCCCATTAAGAGTGATCTCTCTTTATTGATTGCATAGAGAGCGATCTGTGTGTATTGATAAAGAGTGATCGGTATATATTAATTGCCGTCGCAGGTCCAACAAGGAGATGTCACATGCCTATTACGCTTACACTCCCCGAACGTTTGCTTTCGCCTGAAGCGCAAGCGCAGGCTTTTGCCCGCTTGACCGAAGCGGTTCTCGATGTTGCCGGCTTGACCGGAAATGCCTTCATGACGGCCAATGTCATCGGCACGATTAACGTGCTTCCGGCCGAACATGTATTGGCGGCGGGAAAGCCCGTTGCGGCGGCCTTCATCGAGCTCAAGCTGCCCGAGATCGCGCTTGCGACGCCGGAAGCCAAACGGGCTTTCATCGAGAAGGCGACCGATATCGTCGAACAGGCCGCCGGAGGGCGGATCAAGCGCGAGCACATCTGGTCGAACATAGTCTACGCGCCGGAAGGAGCCTGGGGCATTGCAGGGCATAGCTACAGCAATGCCGATTTGGTCGGCGCTATTCAAAATGCCGCAGGGTCCTAGGTAACCCTCGGCTCAATACCGCCTGAATCGGCAGAGTTCGTAGGGGTGTCGGACCGGCGTGTGCCGAGCCATCGTGGTCCGACGCAAGAGGAAAACAGGACATGCAACTGGCCAATTATCTGTTCTTCACAACGCATTGCGAGGAGGCGCTTGCCTTCTATGCCGCCTGCGGGCTTGGCCGCGTTACGCTATTGATCCATCATGGTGCCGATGGGATACCGCTTGCTGCGGATGCGATGCGGGGCAGGGTGATGCACGCGCGTTTCGAGGGGCCAGGCGTGCTGTTCTTCGCATCCGACAATCACGATGCCGAGCCGATGCGCGGCTCCGCCCATATGCTTGTCATGGATGACCGCGACAGCACCGACAGGATTTTTTCTCTGCTGGCCGAAGGCGGCACGGTGACGACGCCGCTCGCCATCCAGCCATGGGGCAGCTACTACGGCAAGCTCACGGATCGGTTTGGCGTTCAATGGATGGTGGACTGCGTGCGATCGTGATCTCGAATAGTACGGGTTTGAATGAAATAGTCCGGTCGTCCGGATGAATTCACTCCACTGTCATGAAGCTGGGCTATCACGGGCTCAGTCCACTCCAGTAGCGAGCGCATCATGACAAACGCAGCATCCATTTATGCAACCTGGCATACAGAGCCGCAGGGCGATATCGCGATGGCGGAATCGCATAGTCCTTACTGGCGGCATTTCATCGAAACGGTCCCGGAGCGGGATTTTTCATCGAAGACAGTGCTGGATTTCGGCTGCAATCGCGGTGGCTTCCTGCGACTGCTTCATGCCCTGCGGCCGTTTCGTCGCGGTGTCGGCATCGACATTGCCTCGGAATCGGTGGCTGCAGCTGTCGCTGCGGTGGGCAACATGCCGCTGCAGTTTCACGTCACGACCGACCTGTCGCCCTTTGTTGATAGCTTCGATGTGGCTTTCAGCTATGAGGTCGTCTACCTGCTGCCGGAGCTGCGACAGCATGCCGAACAGATGTTCCAGGTCATGCGCAATGGCGGCGTCTACTATGCCGTTACCGGATGCCACAATGAAATGCCGCTCTGGCCAAAATGGCGCGAGCTGATCGGCGGCAACAGCAATGCGCCGGTGCAGGATCGCTCGCCGCAGGATTATATCGACGCCTTCGCGGCGGCCGGCTTCGATGTTTCCGTCAGGCGCTTCGGTTATGACGGTTTCGTGCGGGCGGCGAAGGATCGGAAATATTATCCGAGCATTCTCGATGCGCTGAGCTATCCGGCCGAATACAAGCTGCTGTTCCGGCTCGAAAAGCGCTGATGATATGGAGATGATCGATCGCAACGGAGGCAGCACCCTCTGGCATCAGATCGGCGAGATCCTGGCGGCTGATATCACTGCCGGGACCTTTGCCCCCGGGGCGAGATTGCCGACCGAGCCTGAACTGATGGAGCGTTTCGGCGTCAGCCGTTTCACCGTTCGCCAGGCGCTTGGGCATTTGGAGCAGCGCGGGCTGGTTCGCGCTGAGCAGGGACGGGGGACCTTCGTACACAAGGGTGTGCTCGACTACACGCTCTCGAAGCGAACGCGCTTTTCCAAGAACTTGATCGAGCAGGGCTTCGAGCCAGGCGGCGAACTGCTGGTTCATGAAGTCGTGCCGGCGACGGAACGTGTTGCCGTGCAATTGAAACTTGTGGCGGGCGTGCCTGTCATCCATCGCCGCGGCGTGATGACGGCCGATGGCGTTCCCGTCGAACTGGGTGACACCTATTATCCAGCGGAGCGCTTTCCCGACTTCGACAAGGTCCGGCTGCAATATCCGACGATCACGGCGGCACTCGCCAGCTATGGCATCTCCGACTATGAACGGTTGTCGACCGAGATCGAGGCGCGCATGCCGACGGCAGAGGAAGCGCGACTGTTGCGACAGCCCAAATCAGCGCCGCTGCTCGTGACCCGCAAGGTGGATGTCGATACCGATGGCGTGCCTATAGCCTACGCGGAATCGATTTGGCCGGCGGAGCGCATCACTTTCAATGTCGAATTGCGGTAGCTGGGTTAGCGATGCGAGAGGATGTTGACGACCTTGCCGAACGGGTCGCGGACGTAGAAACGACGAACGCCCCAGGGCTCGTCCGTCAGGTCGTACAGGATGCCGAAGCCCATTGACGTGGCTCGCCGATAAAGCTCGTCGACATCATCAACTTCGATCGAGAGGTCGGGGACAATCGTTCCCGAACCGCCTTCGCTGGCAACGCTGATCTGCGGGACCGTTGCGGCTTTGGAGGCGAAGGTGAGAATCCAGCCGTGATCCATGACGATGTCAAGGCCGAGCAACTCACTGTAGAACAGACGAGCGCTGGCGGGATCGGCGGCGGGCAGGTTAGGGATGATGCGTAGAACGGTCACTGACTTCCTCCCTTGAGAAATGGAGGCGGGCTTGCGCCGCGCCTCCAGGATACTCCCGCTCAGACCGTTACCGACGGCAGGAGTTTGGCGCGCTCGGTCAATATATGCCGGCAGGCGCTCGCCACTTCGCGGCCCTTGATGATGAAATGCTCCTTGAAGAATTGGATATGGGCTTCCGATTCCTGAAAGTGATGGGGTGTCAGAACGGCCGAGAGGACCGGCACGCCAGTGTCGAGCTGCACGCGCATCATTGCATCGAGAACGGTATTGGCAACGAATTCATGGCGATAAATGCCGCCGTCGACAACGAAAGCGGTGGCGACGATTGCGGAATAGCGGCCGTTACGGGCAAGCGTCTGCGCATGGAGCGGAATTTCGAGTGCGCCCGGCACGTCGAATATGTCGATGGGCGATGCTCCTTCTGTCGTCTGCCATTCAGCAATGAAGGAATCAACCGAGCGATCGACGATATCGGCATGCCAGCGAGCCCGAATGATCGCGATGCGGCTCGGTTGGGAGGAGATAGAAATGGTCATGAATTCTGCCTTTCAAGGGTTGGTATCAAATATCCCTTGGGCGAACACGCATGAACGCGACACTCCTCTCGCCGAGGAGGGTGCGATCTGCTTGCTCTCTTCCATCCGGACTATACCGTCGGCTCCGGCCTCTCACCGGATCTGCTGACCCTTCCGGGGGACCGGAAGGCGCTCGCGGGCTCGGGGGAACCCCCCATACCGCCGGTGGGGAATTGCACCCCGCCCTGAGAACGGATGGACTATAAATGCATTTCAGCAAGGAAATCAAAGAAAAACGCCGGGCTTTCGACCCGGCGTTTGCGAATAATTTTCCAAAATTGCCCTGTGGCACAGGGCAGATTCTCAATCCTGAATGACCAGCAGATCGGATGATGCAAAACGCAGCGTGACCTTTTCGCCGACGCTCGGGGGCAGCATGCCGGGGCTGTTGAACATATCGAAGGAAATCGTGTTGCCGGCGACGTTCATGCGGGTGCGGATGACCGAACCCAGGAAGTGCGCCGAGGAAACTTCGCCCGTCAGGGCCGTGTCGCCCTTGGCCGATTCGGCCAGTGAGCCTGCCTCCGGGCGCAAAGCCAGCGATACCGTGTCACCGGGCTTGTAGGCGGTGACCGATTGCTTCAGCGTGACGTCCTGATCGCCGATCATGATGCGGCTGTTGTCGGGATCGACGACCTTACCTTCGATCAG